>NZ_AP025698.1:368333-736666 GCF_023167465.1 Methanothermobacter tenebrarum
AGATGGTCATGGTATGCTTGCCCTATCTTGAAATAATAAGGCCTATCGGCCTTGTTCTTAATTGTCACGGTTATGACCACCCAGAGGCTGTCCATTTTAAACTTGCTTTGGTATGGTTAACCCAAGTTTCCCCACCTGTTTTGTTTTGTTGTGCGAAGTTGGTTTCAGGCGCGGCGAGCGTCGAAAATAAAAAAATTGTAATTAATCCAACTAATATGTATCCTAATCTACTCATTTAAAACCCCCAAATATTATTATCCTTTTTTATCCGTAAATTCGATGCAATTCGCGGATCATCCATTCAGGCGCGTTCTGTGTCGGGACAGTCAATATTATATTGTTCATGTTCTGTATCAGGAATGGCACATCATCCCTCGGCACCTCTAATATTACAAGGTAGGTGGCGTCAAGTTCCCCAAGGTTCGCAGCCCTCTCATAATCAGATAATCTTATACCATAATTCTGTAGAATCGCCCTGATATCCTCTTCGCTCAAACCACCCGCCGCAGCTGCCCTGAGAAGCTGTTCAACATCAGTAGCTGACTTCCTCTCCATAGACATCCCAGAGCTCATGGTATTCACGGAAATATTCTGTGACCTTAAGATACTGGCATCAACAGAACCACTATCCTTCGCCCTGAGGATCGCGAGTACTGTAGCCCCACTTATCCTAGGCGTGGTCTCCTGGGAGGTAGTAGTATTGTTACCCGTCTGGTTTACGTTAAGGTATACGTCCACCATGCTACCGACACCTATAAGTCCACCAGCAGCCTGTAATCTTGATATCATAATGGGAACTGCAACAGTATCAGGAGTTTGGACCATCATATTAGCGAGTACCGTTGCATCCGCCTCATTCACTATTTTCTGCGCATCAGACGCCCTCATTATAACCCTCTTCGACGCTGACTGGTTCCCATTCTCTGTGGTATTATACACGATCATGACCCTATTGAATCTATCCTTTTTAGTGTTGATCTCCTGGGTATGGTATCTGCGCCAGGATTTAGTTGCAGGTCCGATCACATCAACTGCCAATACTTCCTCTGGTGTCTGTCCGCTGTCTATCTCGGCGAGGATCGCCTGCTTTTGCGGGTCTGTAGCAAGCGGCCCCTTAAAGTATGCATCCACTTCAGCCAATTTCTGACCTTTAGCAGCCTGGAGCGTTTCCTGGTATGGTTGATATACGAGAAAATAATATCCGCTTGCAACAATAATTATTATTATTATACCAAAGACCATGGCTCCTACAAGGGTGCGTTGATCTTCTTCCGGAATCTTTGGACGTATACCCCTACTAGGAGGCTTTTTTGGTGGTGGTGTTAAACCGGGTTTTCTCTCTGGAGGCCTCTTGGGCAGCTTTAATCTAGGTTTTTCTTCCTTTTTCCCTACTCTTAGGCGCGGTCTTGGCATGGACCTTTTCTCTGGTTTTTTCTCTGGTTTCTTCCTGGCGCCTGTAAGCTTGTCCACGAGCCCCTTCACTCTTTTCATGACATCTTTGTCGTCTCTCCTTTTTCGAAGATCTGGGGGCTTATTATTATCCCCTTTTATTTTATCTATCATCTTATATCCCTTTTTAACCCTTTTATGATAAATGGGATTAATATGTAGGCCATGACTAGGAGGAGGAGTGCTGTGGCGAATATCTTAAGTTTTGGCCCTGTAAGTATGGTGAGTATCAATAGTATAACTACTATCGCCCCGTTTTTTGCGTTAATCTTCGGATATTCTATGGAACTTATCATCATAAATGATATGATAGTTGATATTATCAGGATGATGTGTTCATTGAAAATACCACTAAGGTACAGTGAGGAAACAACGACCGCCATTACTGGTATTGGTAAGCCAATGAAGGCATCTTTTTTTACATTCGCAACTACATTGAATCTTGAAAGCCTTAATATCCCACATGTCATTATTAGGAGACTAACCCCTATATTAATGTATCGAAAAGTTGTTGTAGAATATATGAAGAGTGCCGGGGCCAAACCAAAGGAGATAATATCTGAGAGGGAATCAACATTCCTCCCGAAACCTTCATCTCTTCTTTTTATTCTACGGGCAATCCACCCATCAACGGAATCAAAAATAACCGCCAATAACATTAACTGACAAGCAACCCTCATGCCACCCTCTAATATCATTATTATTGATAAGAATCCGAGAGAAGCGTTTATAATCGAAAACAGGTCGGGAACCCCTATATAATATCGTATCCCATATTCATATCCTCTCATCGCCTATAAACCTCTTTTCCTTTTCTATGGTAGAGGGGAATCTTGCTACTATTGTCTCCCCCGCCTTGGGCTTTGATCCGATATCAACTAGAATCTCACAATCCTTGGGTATTATAAGATCTACTCGCGACCCGAAACGGATCATACCTATCCGAGTGCCAATTTTCACTCTTTCACCCACATTCACATACTGGATTATCCTCCTAGCTATAAAACCTGCTATCTGAATGACCCCCACCCTACCATATTCTCCTTCGATGACCATTAAATTTTTCTCATTTTCTGTTAAAATTTTACCCTTCGCTATTTTAAATTTCCCAGGATAATAGCTGGTGTGAATGATCCTACCTGTGATGGGGGCCCTGTTAACATGCACATCAAAAGGGGACATGAACGTGCTTATAAGAATGGCCTCATCATCATCTGTGATCTTATCCAATAGAGGATAAGAGGAGTCTATAACTTCTATCCTATCTATCTTACCGGATAAGATCCTCCCATCAGCGGCAGCCACTATTATACCCTTAGAGTTTGGCGTTTTCCGCTGCGGGTCCCTGAAAAATTGTATTATAAAGGCCAAAAATGATAGGATGAAAAATGTTATAATATAATATCCCAAGAGAAAGAGGATAATGGAAAATGTTAAAAGTATGCCAAGTTTTTTCAAGACCCCTTTCACAAACATCAGATCACCAGTCTTTTTTCTGGAACGTCACTGGTGAACTACCCCTCCCCGATGGGAGGGGCTTCCTGCTTCACCGATGAGACTTGCCCAGCTAAAGCAGGGATGCTGAGTAGAGGTCTCGTCTCCACAGGCTCAAAGGACCGTCCCAGCCCCGATTCGAGGATATCAAACCACTTTCCAGGGCTTTCTCGCTTTATTATTACTCTTTTTATCTTTCCCTTGATTTGTCTGTGTATTTTGATGCTCACTGCCCCGATTTTAGAGAGGATTAACTTGTTTCCTTCAAGCGCGGACCCTGATTGATTATAATTTATGGGTACTATTTTCCTTTGTAGCGTAATCTTCCCACTTTTTTACCATTCTTTTTCAACTGGAGAGGGCCCTGATGTTGTTCCAGAGTTGACGGTTTACCATTTGCAAGACTTTACTGTAAACTTTCTTAAGTTCAAGATTCTCCCCATACTATCAGTTTTTGCGTATCACACGGGGTTAGTTCTCGGCCTTCTGTTTTAGCCTTGTTCTTGGAGTGGGCGGTTGTAGAGCCACCTGCAAAGATCAAAGTGTTCAAGTAAGTTTCAATAGTTTTAGACGGGTAAAGACGAAACTTGTAACCGAGCACTCTTTGCTCCCCCAACATACAAATATAGTGATACTGGAGAGCATATCGCATGTCTATCAACCTATGTATCTCATAACTATAAAATGTTTTTCGGCTTTCATCCCCCAGGGGGTTCCCGCCGAAAAAGTTAAACAGGATAGAGATCGTAGGATGAGAACATTAACACATAGCAGGGACTATTCTCCGCAGTTGGTGCATAAGATGGTTAAAAAAAAGGGATACAGGAGCCCCCATGTTTCACCATCAAAAGTGGGGGATAGGACAAAGAAAAACCCAAACATCAGAATAGGAGAAATTATAATGGGGAGAAAAGCATTGAAACTATCCCCAGTTTATCCAACAATCCATTAATGACCTCAGAAAGGTTATCAATCGGATTCTAAGGAATATTAAAATTTATCCCGGTGTATTATCCGCGGTTACCCGATTCATTACCCTAAACATTCTCTGTGCTCCTAGAAGATTATATCCAGCGAACAAACAAGTATAACTGGAAGACATCTTCAAAAAAAATAACCCCCCAAGGGGATGCTAAGCGGTCAATGAAAAACGAGAAAAGGGTGCAACTCGCGGATAAACCCTAGAATAGACATCCTAGATCAGAAAAAAGCCTTTTGATAATCATCCCCAAAAGATTTTGACGAATCCTCTGGAACTGATAAAAATATATATAAAGTCTGTTAGATATTAATCTCTACACCCCATAATAGTCTAAGTTTATCAGCGGAAGCCCCCAGGGAGATGGAAGCCGAAAAATAATATAAGCCATGGAAAAAAGTTATAAATATACGGGGCTGGGACAGTTCCCAGGCCCATGAGGAAACCCTATAGTATACCAGTAAGGCTTCATCATTGAAGCAGGAAATCCCCATCCGATAGCTAGGGGGTAGTTCGCAGCTTCTCTAGATCAGTTGTGATGTGATGATAATGATAGAAAGCAAGATCAAGGCTCTTCGACAAGCAGCGCAAGTATCAAGCACCAGTTCAGGAAAGATATGGTGTGTCGCTGCGGGTAACGAGGATACGATTAACAGCGTAGCCTATGAGGCCATAGCATCAAAGGATAAGGTTAAAATACTCTTCAGAGAACATGTATCGGTTAAAGAGGCGTTTGTCAGGAAAAAATTTGATTTGATGATGCTTTATGGTGATGAGGCCAAGATACGAGATCTATCAATAATATGCAAAGAGAATGGTGGAGCATTTTTAAAGATAGCACCATATTATGTTAAAAACGAACCCCACCTCCTACTTCTCGTAGCACCAGAGAACCTGATCAAAAAATTTGTCGGCGAAGCAGAAAAGAAGAAAGCCAACCTCAAGTTAATCCTTGAGGATAAAACAACAGGTTTTATAGAAGCAGATGTTTATTTAACTGAAAAATTGCCAAAGTTTATAAAGGATATTATTGACCCATTATTTAAAGTTACAGATGTTGTCTTAACAACACTACTAATATCAGTCTCCAAGGAAGACGACGCTGAAAAGATAAAAGAAATCTCAGCCCACAATAATATATTTATTGTGGACTTCAAAGACATTCTAAAGGAGGATTAAAATGTTTTCATTTAGAAAAAAGGAAAAAGGAGAAAAAACGGAGAGCAAAACGGTCACAAACACCCTTGGTATAGACCTAGGGACTCTGAATACCGTGATAGCCAAGCCATCAGGGGATAAATTTGACATTTATAAAATACCATCAGTAGTCGCTGTGAAAAAGGACGACCCATCCTATGTCCTAGCAGTAGGTGAAGAAGCGAAAAAAATGCTAGGCAGAACACCAGAAGATATAGTGGCTGTCAGACCACTTAGAAAGGGTGTTGTGGAGAGCGTGGCACAAGCAGAAGCGCTTATAATCCACGCAATAGAAATGAGTGCAGGTGACATATCAGAGATCGACAGGATAGTTATAGGCATCCCAGGTAACGCATCAGAAGTTGAAAGGAATGCAGTTGAAGAAATCGGCAAGAGAGCAGGTGTAAAATACGTCCTAGTTATAAGCGAGGGCCTCGCAGCGGCAATAGGCGCAGGATTACCAATAGCAGAAGCCTCAGGTACCATGGTAATTGACATCGGCGCAGGATCAAGCGACATTGTCGTCATATCACTCGGGGGGATAACAGACATTGAAACAGTACGAGTCGGTGGCGACGACATAGATGAAAACATAGTAGAACTAGTTAAAGAAAAACACAACGTCGAAATAGGACTACACGAAGCCGAAAAGGCCAAAATCGAAGTTGGCATGGTCCACTCAAAAACAGAAATTGAAAACGAGAAAACCACAGTAATAGGAAAATGCATGGAAACAAACAAGCCAAAAGAGGTTGAAATAGATTCAAAACTGGTCGCTGACGCGGCAGAACCCGTCATCACAAAGGTAATAGACGCCCTCTCAAAAGTCCTTGAAAGATTATCACCCGAACTCATATCAGGAGTATACAATAGGACAATACTAGTCGGGGGCACATCCCTCCTAAGAGGACTTAAAGAAAGAATCTACGAAGAAGTGGGCATACCAGCCAAAGTATCAGAAGACCCCATGACCGTAGTGGCCAAGGGCGCAGCCATCGTCGCAGCCGAACCAAGAGCACTAGAACCAGAAGTAAGACTAAAAGCCATGAAATAATTAGCTGATCCAATGAAAATACTCGGAATCGACGAAGCAGGCAGAGGACCCGTGATAGGACCCCTAATCATAGCAGGGGTCATGCTACCAAAAGAAAAAATAAAAATCCTCGAAAAACTCCAAGTTAAAGACTCCAAAAAACTCACACCAAGAAAACGCACATACCTCGCCAAAAAGATAAAAAAAATCAGCAAATATTATATAACAAGAATAGACGCTCCAACCATAGACAAACTACGCCAAGAGGGTGTGAACCTCAACGAAATAGAAAAAAGAGCCATGGCAGATATCATCAATAAAGCCCGGCCAGACCATGCAATAATAGACTCAGTCGACATAAAACCCCAACGATTCGAAAAAGAAATAAAAAAACTGATAAAATATAAAATAAGCATCAAAGCAGAACACGGTGCCGACACAAAATATCCAATAGTCTCAGCAGCATCCATAATAGCCAAAGATCAAAGAGAACAAGAAATAGAAAAAATAAAAAAGGAATATAAAATAGAATTCGGCTCAGGATACCCCAACGACCCCCTCACAAAAAAATTCCTATCCAAACTAGACACAAAAAGACTACCAGACTTCATAAGAAAATCATGGGCCACAATAAAAAACATGCAAAAAAGTGGGGGCTTCTAAAAGATGATCACAGAACCAATAATAAATTCCATCACAACAATACTAGAAATGTTCAGAAGCGGGGGTATAATCACATACGCCATCGCAATCATAGGAATATATGGACTAGCCCTCTCCATAGAAAAAATGTATTATCTCCGCAAAATATCACGTATCAGCACCCCGGAGATCATAGGGATCGTCAACGATTCCATGGAAAAAGGAGGAGCCCTAGAAGCCCTCAGAGCCATAGGACAATACCAAAACCCAATCTCCAAGATAATCTCAGAAGCCCTTAAAATAGGCTACAGGAACAAAGCAGAAGTCGAAGATGCCATGGAAAGAGTTTTCATCGTCGAAATGAGTAACATGACCCGCGGCCTCGGCACCCTCAAGACAATAATCGAAATCACACCACTCCTAGGTCTTATAGGCACAGTCATAGGAATATGGCACACATTCAAGGTCCTTGGAGTTAACGCAGACCCCACCTCAATGGCACAAGGAATCTACATAGCCCTTATCACGACCATAGCCGGGCTCACAGTCGCAATACTACTACTACCATTCTACTCATACCTAACAAGCAAAATAGAAGCCGAAATAGATAAAATAGAACTTATAAAAAAGATGACGAACTGGAATTACGCGGTTATGAAAATCAAAGTAGAAGGAAACCTCGAAGCCGTGATGGAAGCCCTCAGAGAATCAGAGGGCATAGTTAACGTGAAACTCATCAACGAACCCGAAGCAAACATGCAAGTAGCCTTCAAACCCAGCATGCTAGAAAAGAGTATAAACAACATAATACTCGAAAAATGTAACAAGAGCGCAGATATAATAGAAAGCAGACTAAAACAATAAAATCGGTGGAATAATATTGCCCATTGACGTTGAAAGATATAAAAGGAAGATTAGAAGGGCTAATCCACGCTTCAACCTCGTCCCATTTATAGACATATTATTCACCTTACTCATCTTCCTCGTTGTAACGAGCAGCTTTCAAGGAATCAACGAAGGAACATCCTCATCCTCTGGCAAACCCGAACCTGGAGAGACTTTAGGCCCCTCAGAATATTATCTAATCCCCGTCGCCGGCTTGAAAAAGGTTATAGTTAATAACGTGGACAAATCAGAGTACATAAAAAATAGTGCAATCGCAGTCCACACACGCGTATTAGACGAGGGTGAAATAACAATAAGACCAAGGGAGGGTCTCATAATCATACAAACACCACCAGGTTTCCCGGTGGATAAAGCCGTTAAGAGTCCAGCCTAGTAAAGGTGATAAATAATGTATCTTGGTAGAATATTAGCTGTTGGAAGCAGCGAAGATGGTGTATTCGCCGCTTATAGGGTGTCGAGCAGATCATTCCCCAATAGGATTGCTAAAAAATTCGAGGACAGAATCGCCATCATCCCCAAAGAAGGTCATGAAACCGATGTCTTCAAGAACCCTTATATCGCATACAATTGCATAAGGATAGTAGGGGACACAGCAATAGTATCCAATGGTTCACATACAGATGTGATAGCTGATAAGATAAACCTGGGCATGAACATGAAAGATGCTATAACATTATCCCTACTTACAATGGACTATGAAAAGGATGAACTCAACACCCCAAGGATAGCAGCAGCCATAAAAGATGATGGTGAAGGCTATATAGGGATAGTAACATCCCATAACATCCAAGTACAGAGAGTGCCAAGTGGGAGCGCATATTACATATCCACATATGAGCATATAACACCCCGAAAAGTCAAATTCGAGGCGGAGAATGCGGATGAAGCAGCCGCCCATATAATGGGTGGGGGAGAATTCTCCAAGTTCACACACCCAGTAACCGCGGCAGCGGCTTTTAAAAGGACAGTTGAATGGGAACTTAGCACAATTTAACCAATCATATAACATTAAGGTGCCCCAATTGGAGATAAAAATCATAGGACTTTCCACAATCCCCCTTATAAAAGAGGGTGACGATCTAGCAAATATCATTATTGAAGCCTCCAAGAGGGAAGATAAAAAGATCGAAGATGGAGATATTATTGTTATCGCAGAGACCATAGTATCCAAGGCCGAAGGGAATAAAATAAACCTTAAAGGGATAAAACCCACACCAGCGGCTAAAAGATTAGCCGAGCAGACAGGTAAAGACCCGAGGTTAGTTGAGGCAATATTAAGAGAATCAAAGGATATAATAAAAGTTGGACACGATTTCATAATCTCGGAGACAAAACATGGTTTTATATGCGCAAATGCTGGTATAGATGAATCAAATGTTGAAGAGGGGATGGCAACGCCCCTACCAGAGGATCCGGATGCCACAGCAGAAAACATAAGATCCTCATTAATTGACAAATTAGGGAAGGATATAATTGTTATAATAGCCGATACCCAGGGACGTCCTTTCAGGGAAGGTGCTGTAGGGGTTGCTGTGGGCGTTTCGGGCATGAGCCCAATCTGGGATAGGAGGGGGGAAACAGACCTCTATGGTAAGAGCCTGAAAACAACAAAGATTGCAGTTGCCGATGAGATAGCATCAGCAGCCTCCATGGTAATGGGGCAAGCAAACGAAGGAATACCAATCGTCATAATAAAAGGCTATCCACATAACCATCTCAAGGCTGAAGGCACATCCAAAGACCTCCTAAGGCCAAAGGAATTGGATGTTTTCCGTTAAATGGGGAGACTTAAATGATAACTGTATTATCTGGGGGTACGGGGACTCCTAAGCTCCTCCAGGGGATGAAAGAGATTATCAACCCATCCCAGATCACTGTAATAGTTAATACGGTGGAAGATGACTATTTCTCAGGCTTATATGTCACACCCGACATTGACACAGTCCTCTACACTCTAGCAGATATTATAAACGAGGACACCTGGTACGGTATAAAGGATGATACATTCATCACACATGAAATGTTAAAAAAACTGGGATGCCCAGAACTTCTAAGGATAGGCGACAAAGACCGTGCATTCAAAATCCAGAAAACACTACTATTAGAAGATCATAGTCTCTCAGAAGCTGTAGATATCCAAAGGAAGAGCCTCGGTATAAGATCAAAGGTAATACCAATGAGTGACGAGCCCTCAGAAATAAAAATATTCACGGAGAAGGGGCCGATGAGCTTCCACCAATTCCTCATCAAAGAAAAATCCGAACCAGAAGTGTTCGACATACACTATAATATTGTCAGGCCAGCACCTGGTGTTATAGAGGCTATAAAGGATTCAGAGATGGTTATCATAGGACCATCTAATCCAGTGACTTCCATTGGCCCAATAATCTCAACAAAAGGTGTTAAAAAAGCCTTGGAGCAAGTTTCCGTAACCGCCGTATCCCCCATTGCCGGGGGAATGCCATTCAGCGGCCCCGCCGCGAAATTCATGGAAGCTTTAGGCTACGAGGTGTCTTCTATGGGGGTTTGCCAAATTTATGCAGACTTTTTAGACAAATTTGTCATTGATGAAAAGGATTCCCATTTAGAGGAAAAAATAGAAAAACTAATAAAAGAGGTTACGATAACAAACACCAAGATGGAAAATCTCAAAGACAAAATACGGTTGGCTAGAATAATTTTAGGTGAAATAGTATGATTCAAATGACCTTAATCCAAATAGATAATTATGGACCATGGACTGTAACCCCCACCCCCAGACGAGAATCAGACCTCCAAATATTACAAGCCGAACTTTACGCTGACCTCCAAAGACAATTCGCCGCAAAACAAGGACTAGTTTTTTTCATGAGATTCGATAACATGCTCGCCATAAGTAACGGCATGGACATGGAAGACCATCTAAGAATACAAGAGTCCATAGGTAACAGATACCCGATAACCGTGAGTATGGGGGTTGGAACAGCACAGACACCCTATGATGCGCAGAGGAAAGCTACAAGGGCCCTCCAGAGTCATGGTGGCGCACAATCCGAGGACAGGAAAGAAGTGCTTGCAATCGACGCTTTAGCCGATGATGAAGGTTTTGTACAAATAGCCCACATCGACATCAATGGGATAACAGAAACACTCACCGATACCATGCCAGCCTATGACACATCCTTCGTGGTTAATCGAGTACAACACTTTTTAATGAAGAAATTAATCAAAAAAGGATCGCTACTATTTTTTATAGGCGGAGACAATTTCATGTCCCCCTGTAACGGCCTAGCACCAGAAGGATTGCTCAAGATCATAAATGAGATAAAAGACGAAATAAACATCGCATTAAAAGCGGGTATAGGTAAAGCTCCAACAGCCGAAAAGGCAGCTAATTTAGCAGACCTTGCACTTGAAGAGATAAGAGGCGGTTTCACCTACGATCTAGTACATCTCATGAAGGAATGATCAATGATCCTTAAAGTATTAGCCCCCATGGCAGGTATTTCCAATGCAAGATTCTGCCTCAAACTCATCCCATATGGTTTTAACATGGTCACCCTAGGCGGCTATAACGCCGATAAACCAACAGTAATGGCCGCCAAGAAGATAATAGAAAGGGGAAGATTAGAATTCGATTTTAGCGCTGATGAATTACCATCCATAATCCAAGAGGAAGCTTCCCTAATAAAAGACAAGGCAAATGTTATGGTATCTGTCAATTTAAGGGCCGTCTCACCCGATCCAATTATAGAAATTTCAAGAATAAAAGAAGTCGATGTTGTGGAGATAAACGCCCATTGCCGCCAGATGGAACTTACAAGTATTGGCTGCGGCCAGACACTCTTAATGGACCTTGAAAGATTGGAAGATTTCACAAGAGAAGTTGTGAGAAGATCGAATTCAAAAGTTTCAGTTAAGATAAGGGGTAACATACCAGGAGTTGATGAATCAAAGGTCGCCAAGGTTTTAGATGAGAGTGGAGTAGATTATATCCATTTAGATGCTATGAAACCAGGTTTTAATTCTGCAGATCTTAAATTAGTAAATAGGGTGAGTAAAATGATAGAAAGAGCTGCTTTGATAGGTAATAATTCCATAAGGGATTTAGAGTCTGCTAGGAGAATGTTAAAAGCGGGTGCAGATGGTATATCCATTGCAAGGGCCGCTATGAACGGAAAATTACCATTTAACCTATCATTATTATGACCAAAAAAATTGGATCCTAGAAACTTTTAATATAAAGTTTAATATTTAATATAATTTAGGTTATCATATTTACCTATCCGATCCACATGAAAAAGGGTGATTTCATGGCTTTTATAACACTAGAAAATGTTACTAAAACCTTCAAGGGAATAGACGCCATTAAAAATCTTAGTATAAAGATAGAGGAAGGCACGGTGCTCGGTATTCTAGGTAGAAGTGGTGCTGGGAAATCAGTGCTCATTAACATGCTCCGTGGCATGAAAGAATATAAACCAAATAAAGGAAGGATCATATACACCGTTGCAATCTGCCCAGAATGTCTACACGTCGAACCCCCATCATATGAAGGTGAAAAATGTAAATGTGGCGCCACACTAGAATTAAAAGATATTGACTTTTGGAACACCGACAAGAAAACATTCAACGCCATCAGAAGACGAAGCGCAATAATGCTACAGAGAACCTTCGCATTATACGAAGACGACACCGTAATCGAAAACATAACAAGAGCAATACCAGAAGGCGACTACGAAGAAAAAATCTACAAAGCCCTCGAACTACTAGAGATGACCCAGATGACCCACAGGGTAACCCACGTCGCCAGGGACCTTAGTGGGGGTGAAAAACAGAGAGTTGTCCTCGCAAGACAACTTGCAAAGGACCCCATGGTCTTCCTAGCAGATGAACCCACAGGGACACTCGACCCTAAAACAGCAGAACTCGTACACGACGCCCTCATCAAAGGCGTGAAGGAAAAAGGCATAACAATGGTCATAACATCACACTGGCCAGAGGTCATAAAAGACCTCTCAGATCACCTAATATGGATTGACAAAGGAGAAATAGTCGAAGAAGGAGACCCAGAGGATATAGTGGCCAAATTCATGGAACAAGTACCCGCCCCCGAAAGAGTTAAGGAATATGAAGTTGCAGAGCCACTCATAATCATGCGAAATGTTAAAAAACACTATTACTCCATAGAACGCGGAGTAGTGAAAGCAGTTGACGGCGTAGACCTAACAGTATACGAAGGTGAAATATTCGGTGTAGTGGGCCTAAGCGGCGCAGGCAAAACAACCCTATCAAGGATACTCTTCGGACTAACAGAACCCAGCAGCGGAGAAGTATGCGTCAGACTCGGAGACGATTGGATCGACATGACAGAGAAAGGACCCCTCGGCCGTGGAAGAGTAACACCATACCTTGGCATATTACACCAAGAATACAGCCTATACCCTCACAGGACAGTTCTAGGCAACCTCACAGAGGCCATAAGTTTAGAATTACCCGCGGAATTCGCTAAAATGAAAGCAGTCTATGTCTTAAAGGCTGTGGGATTCGACGAATCCTACGCCGAAAGCTTACTAGAAAAATTCCCAGATGAATTAAGTGGTGGTGAACGCCACAGAGTCGCGCTAGCCCAGGTACTGATCAGAGAACCCAAGATAGTCATACTAGATGAACCCACAGGTACAATGGACCCCATAACAAGGGTGCATGTTGCAGATTCCATAATAAGGGCAAGAGAAGAACTAAACCAGACATTCCTAGTAATATCACACGACATGGATTTCGTACTAGACGTATGCGATAGAGCATCCCTAATGAGGGCCGGTAAAATAATCAAGACAGGAGATCCAAAAGAGATAGTCACAGAACTCACACCACCAGAAAAAGAGAAAATGTTAACAGAAGAATAATACACTCCCCTTATTCTATTAGGAGGATTGCCCTTGGGATGGGACGATGCACCTTCACACGTTTGCAGAGGCGGAGACAAAAGAGCACTAGCATTCTGCTGTCCCCCAATCAAACCATGCCCCATACTATATGCCCTAGAGGATGCAGGGTTAACACCTGAAGAATACATAGCAATAAAAGAAGAATTCGCCAAGAAGACCAGACTAGGTGAAGGCGAAGGCACCTGTTTCGGGTCCCTAGTCTGGTGCTGTAAACCATCCAAACCCTGCCCCTTCAGGGACATGGTCATGAAAAGAATAAACATGACAGTCGACGAATACATGGAACTCAAGAAAGAACTAGCCAAAAAACTAGTTGGAAGAGCCGAGATAATCGATAAAAGGGACATAAAAGCCCTCGCAGAAGCCTTCAACGTACCCATGGATGATGCGAGAAAAGCCCTAATACAAGCCAAAAACGACCTTAGAACAGCCATGAAAATACTCAGAATGAAAACCCTCGAACAGGGATGAAAAATGCCATGGACACCCTTATTCTTCAAACTGGATGGCAAAAAAGTATTCATATTAGGTTCGGGGGAAGTGGCCACTAGGAGGGCTATAAGGTTCCGAGAAGCCGGAGCCAAAGTAACGATCTGTGGAGATAACATACAACCCCATCTCAAGAAGATTGGCATCATATACAAACCATTAGAGGAAATGGAAAAACTGATCAAATGGGCGGACATCATCGTAACCGCGAGTGGAGACCCCACACTAAACGAAAAAGCAGCATCCCTCGCATCAGGCAAACTCCTAAACAGAGCCGACAAACCCCAAGACGGGAATCTGATCGTCCCAATCACATTCTCAACTGATGACGTGGAGATAGCAATATCAACCCATGGTAAAAGTCCGATAATGGCCCGTGTCATACGAGACAAGATAAAAAACCTTATAACCGAAGATGACATCCTCCAGATAAGATTACAAGATTATGCACGTCGCAAACTTAAAAAGACCATCCAAGATCAAAAAACAAGACGCAGAATACTCTACAATCTAAGCAAAGACGATAAAATCCAAGCCCACCTAAAAAATAGGAACCTGGAGGGGGCTAAAAAATATGTAGACTCCCTCCTAGAGCATGTGGGGGTATCCTAGCTGATACTGAATATTAGAGTCGACCATAAAATAGCAGACATTAAAGGGATAGAAAAAGCAGATAAAATACTCGAAAAAATCTTAGATGAACTAAAAGAGGATACAAAAGAGCACATCCCCATCAAAACATGTAACAGGATAGAACACTACCTAGTAGTCAAAGCACCCCCACAGAACATAAACCACCCAAACATAATCACAGAAAAAGGCCAAAACGCACTCAAACACCTCCTAAGGTTAGCAGCAGGATTAGAATCAATGATAATAGGCGAAGACCAGATACTGGGCCAAATAAAAGAAGCCAGGATAGCCGCACTAAAAAGGGGATCATGTGGTCCCATCCTCGACATGATCTTCAACAAGGCCGTGCACGTAGGCCAACTAATCCGTAACAAAACCCAAATAAACAAAGGATCAATCTCCATAGGCTCCGCCGCCGTAGAACTCGCAGAATCCGTACAAGGAGACCTAAAATGTAAAAAAGTCCTCGTCATCGGAGCGGGGGAAATGGGCGCACTAGTTGCAAGAGCCCTAGCAGAGAAACAATTAAAAGCCATAGTAGTCGCCAACAGAACATATGACAGGGCGGTTAAACTCGCAGAGGAACTTGGAGGATACGCAATCCAATTCGACAAATTAGACAGGGCACTCTCAGATGCGGATGTGGTTATAAGTGCAACAGCAGCCCCACACTACATACTCACCCATGAAAGAGTGAAAAAAGCCATACCAGTAGAAAGACGCGACAAAGTTACAATGATAGACATAGCAAACCCACGGGACATAGAAGAAAAAGTCAAAGAACTAGGGATAAGACTATTCAACATCGACGACCTAAGGGGTATAGCGGAAAAAAATCGCAGAAAACGCGAAAAAGAAGCCGAGAAAGCAGAGCAGATCATAGAAGAAGAACTAGAACTACTAGTCAACTCACTTAAATATAAGAGAATAGAACCCCTAATTTCAAAGATACGCAAAAACATGGAAGAAATCAGAGTAAGAGAAACAAAAAAGGCAATAAAGATGCTGGGCAAAGGAGAAGGCGAAGAAAAGATAATAGAGGATCTTACAAGGTCCATAGTAAATAAGATATTCCATGATATACTATCAAGGTTGCGTGAAGCCGCCGAAGACGACGACAAAGAACTTATAAAAGCCTGTGAAAGACTATTCAACTAACATTTTACCCAGAGTCTTCTCGATATTATACAACTGGCCCCCCATACAAAAAAAGAGAAGAAGAAACTCGATGGTCTGCTCTTATGCGAACATGTGTTTCGGCTCCCTGGCCTTTTTATTGTTATCCTTGAATACGTTTTCTATATGCTTCTCTGTTATAGTATCTGAGTCTTCAGCTATGGCCTGGTGTAGAGCATTCTTTAATATCTTCTCTTTTATGTCTCTTCCTGACATGCCCTCTGTTAATTTCACTAGTTTTTCTAGGGGATATTCTATTTCAAGTGGCATGGTCTCAGCATACCTTTTTATCATCTCCCTTCTCTCATCCTCTGTTGGGAGTGTGAATTCTATCTCTTCCTCGAACCGGCTTCTGAGAGCATTGTCTAATAATGAAGGGTTGTTGGTGGCTCCTATTGTGACTACCCCATGATTTTCGTTTATACCATCCATTTCTGTGAGGAGGGCGTTCACAATCTCTGATACATCACCCCTTATAGACTGGTACTTTCTGTCCAATCCTATTGCATCTATTTCATCTATGAATATAACTGATGGGGCTGTCTTTGAGGCGAGCTCATATAATTCATGGATTTGACGGGCACCATCCCCTACATGGTCTCCTATGAGACTTGTTGCCTTTATAAGGTATAACGGGACGTCCAGTTCATTGGCAAGTGACTTTGCCAGCATCGTTTTACCCGTCCCTGGAGTGCCATAGAATAATACGTTCCTTGGAGCCCATTCCTTGAAGTTTTCCGGATCTTTAAGATACTTCATTATGATCTTACATTTCATCTTTGCATGCTCTTGTCCTATAACATCATCCATTCTAATGTTACTTTGGACTTCATGGAAATCCTCGACGTTCTTTGTTTCTATTAATACTATGGATGTGTTCCTGTTGATCTTTGAATTATCTGGGTAGGCTCTTATAATCTTGAACGCATAATCTGGTAATAGTCTCTGGTCAAATAGGTATGAGCCTTCAGTTACCATGAACCCCTCCCATTGTTCCCTCGCATATAATTCAAAAAGTTCATTATTGATAACCTCTATTTTAGGCGTTTCAATAAGACTACAAACGAAGGGGTATCCGACTGGTTGAAGTACCACTAGTTTCGCTTTTTTCTCTGGTTTCACCACTCTAGTGGGGGTTTTTTTATCTGTGGTCTGTGAGTCATGGACGATATTACTAAATTTCACCGCATCACCGAGAATAAAATTTTTCCTTGATAAAAGGTAAGGGAACTACTAGTATATTATATTTTCCCATGTGATAGACCCCTAGGGTCTCTTTAATTTTGAGGGCGTCAAGATCTCTCTGGGGAGTCTCACAGATTATCGTATAATCCCAACCTTTTTCGATGAGAGCATAAAGTATAGGCTCTAATGGGGGTCCATACTCCTTCTCGTCTAGGCTGTGATGTTTCTTCTCCCCCTTATCCGTATATTCTATCCTAGTGTAATGGCAATGTAAATGTTTGATATCCAGGTTATCCTCTAACAGGTCAAGTATATTCATATAATCTTCAACCGTCCTGGGCGCTCCCCTCCTCCTGGCATATATGTGGGCGAAGTCTATTGTTGGCTCGAAATTATCGAACGATTGGCAGATCTCAATAATCTCGGATAGGCTCCCAAGCTGGGATCTTCTACCAGTAGTCTCCGGGGCGAAACAGAAACCTTGGATATTATATGCTTCTATCTCCTCTAAAAGCCGGCCTATGGATTCTTCACAAACTTTAAGGGCCCTTTCTTTACTTTGACCAGAATAGAAGCCGGGGTGGAATACTATCCTATAGGCTCCCATCCACTCCCCGGCCCTTGCAGCCTGGATTAACCTCTCAATGGATCTTTCACGCACATCATCCTTGGGAGAGGAAAGATTAATATAATAGGGTGCATGGATGGACACGAGGATATCATTCTCCCTAGAATCTTCCTTAATCCCCTTGGCGATCCTTTCACTTACCCTGACACCATAGGTGGCCTGGTACTCATAGGCATCAAGGTTCATGGCCCTTATATAACTGCAGACTTTACTGGATTCCCCCTTATAATCTACAGGGTTACCTGCTGGGCCTAACCTTATCATGTTGATCATCGACTCTTCAAAGGATCCCCATAGCCTTATTCGTCTTTTCTATAGACCTCTTATTATCTTCTTCAAGTTCTAGCAGGGCTCTTATCGCATCTACGCTTTCTGGTACAGCATCGGCCTCCTGGTGGACGGCTTGCATATAATATAGTTCACCATCCACTATGTTCAGGGATTCTTCCCATACAGGAATTTCATAGAGGTCGTTGCGTGGACGGCCTAACTCCCTTGCATATTCCATTATCTCTGCTGTGGATGCGAGGCCTTCACCCGCCTTCACAAGCATAACCCTAGATGTCTTGTCAAGTTCTTCTTTTATTTCTTCTATGTCAACAGGGTCTTCAAGTTCCACCATGATATTATGTTGGTGCATTAGGGTTGTGGGGACTAGTAGGGCCACTGTATTAATATTGATACCATACATGACTGTTCTGAGGTCTGGGCCGTGGTGTGATGGTACTGTTGGCGGGTTTGGCACGATAGCGTTAACCGGACCCTTTTTTACCTGGGGTGGGTCTGCTGCTCTTCTCACCATAACGGCTCTAACCTTTTTTATACCAGCGAGGTCGTCAATGGGTTTTAGTGTGCGGCAAAGGCCTGTGGTGTTACATGAGACCACCCTTGTATAATCTGCTCCTAGAGAGTCTTCATAGTTTGTGAAGGAGTTGAAGGATAATCCTATGTCCTCGTGTTTTTCTCCTCCTTGGAATATCGCCTTCACACCCTTTTCCCTGTACATTTTAAGGTTTTTAGCGCCTATGCCCTCTGGTGTGGCGTCCACTATTATGTCCGCCTCTTCTATCATGTCTTCGACTGTCCCGCTGATTTCGATCCCGGCTTCCTGGAAGAGTTTTTCCCTTTCAGGTATGCTTATATATAGGTCATAGCCTTTTTTGAGGGCCATTCTAGCCTCGAAGTCAGGTTTTGTCTTGCTCACACCCACTATCTTCATATCCTTTTGGGCGGCTACTGCATCCGCCACCCTTTTGCCTATGGTCCCATATCCGTTTATAGCTACAGAAACCATCTTTATAACCTCCCCCACCCCCATATTAATATTGGGGATGATATGTGAAAATTCTATTTTTCTGTCAAATATAATCTTTTCTTCTGGATCCCCCACCGGTGATTATTAGGTTTCTATTTCATCTAATTTTTCTGGGAGGTATGTGTCGACAACATATTCGAGGCCATATTTTGAGAATGATTGTTGTTCGGCCTTTTTACCTATCTTTAACATTTTCTTGATCTCTTTCTTCCAGAAATTGTCCCTGTAACGAGGGTCGCGTAGGAGTTCCTTTAGTCTTAGGATGTCGATGTCCTTTAGGGGGTCTGTGGGTAGATCATAGTTTATTATGTCGGTTGCTGTCACCCCGAGGAATTTGGCATCGGGGGTGGCTAGTTCGTGGTTTACATGGGCTAGTTTGGCGCTTCCTGATATTATGACCATGGCTATGTGGAATCCCCATGGGTCTCCGTCATTGCAGATGTAGATTGGGAGGTTTAGCTCCTCGTTCACCCTTTTGAGGAATCTTCTTGTCGCCCTTGCAGCCTGGCCCTTTAATCCTACTATGAGTGAATCGAATTTTTTGTAGGCTTTTTCTTGGACTAGACGATGGTACATACCCATGGTTTCGACTGCTATAACCCTTTCAACGTCGTGGTCGACGAATTCCACCTCATCAATGGTAGGTGGTATCGTATAACCTGATTTACCAGCCTTCAAGGCGTTTATTTCAATGTCGCCTTCTCGTACTGTTAATTCACCGTATACTGCCGCGCCGTCCTCTTCTGGTAGTAGTCCAAGGTCTTCTCGGGTCATCCCAAGGGTGACTTCAAGGTCTTCGCCTATTATATTAGATTCCTGTTGGTCTGCGAAGTCAACATCCCATCCCTCTGAGACGTAGTAAAGTTCCCTTAGGGTTGCTGTTTTGTTTCTCTTAACAAGGTCTTTGCAGAAGTTGGCTATGTAGAGCATCTGGGCTATCTTTTTTATCTGTTTAACATTTCCCATGGACCTGATACCATACTTTTCGCCTAGGACGTAGTGGCGTTTTTTATCATCGTATATGATATTGGATGTGCTCCTGGAGGGTACTTTTATCCTTGGCACCTTATCCTGGGTGACATCCTCTAGTATCATCTCACCTAAGCCTTTAAGTTTTTGCAATGCTATTTCTCTTCTATTCATCATTTGATTCACCTAGGAGTTCCGCCTTCGCTTTTCTCGTCACCTTCTGGAGTAAGGGTTTATAATCGGGTTTTTCCTTTTCTGCTAGGAGGGCTGCTTCCCTCATTATAATGGGGATGTATGTTTCGAAGACCCTGGCCCTTTTGGCTTCTTCCTTAGCCGCTTTCTTGGCCCTTATATGTTTTTGGAGTTTGCGGGCTACTTGCATTGTAGCCTGTCTAACCTCCTGTAATATTTCGGGTTCTGGTGCTATGCTCTGTTTTCCTGTTGAAAGGTATGGGACGTTGGTTGATACTATATTTACGAAGATTGTGAGGGGGGCATTTTCAAAGTCCCTTATACCATATCTCTTCCAGTCAAGGCTTCTAACCCCATCGGTTAGTGCGCAGCTTCCTTGGTCGAATGTGAGTGGCACGCGGTTCGCGAACCTCATTATCTCTGTTTTTCTTTGTTCACCGACGAGTCTGCCTGCATTACCTCCATATGCTACGGCTGCTTCTATTATGAATGGCACACCACCCCTATAGGTTAGGGGTCTCCTTGTGGTTGCTGCTACGAACTCTGGGTTTAGTATTTCTTTCATGCCCTTTTCTATTTGGTCTTTACCTATTGGTATGAGTCCTTTGGTTGGGGGGGCCATGAAGTCCATTTTTTTGAAGGCTTCTACTATCTCTTCGGCTTCTTCCCATGTCATGTCCTTGGGCCTTTTATTGAAATCTATGTTGGTTAGTTTTTCAAGTTCTTTGACCTTCTTTGTGGACATTCTGGAGAGTGAGCTTGTCAGCAGGCTCCTGAAGCGTCTTTTGTCGGTGTGTTTTGCCATGAATATTAGGTCGTCTGCTGTAACACCCTTTGGGTGTGGTAGTATTTCCTTTGGTAGTGGGGGTATGATGTTTGAGGCTCTTTTAAATACGTATTTTTTTCCGGTGGGGTCTGTGAATGTGATTTGGGCGTGTGGGTTTCCTATCATTGTCCTCCGGATATATTCGTAGGCTCCTTGTTCTGAGAGTGAATATGAAACTTCTTTGAAATGGAGTTTTACGCATACTCCGGTTCCATCTGGGTTGATCTCTTCTCTTTCTAGGACTAGTCCTTTGTTCTTTTTCACATCCATTTTTAGGGACATTTTCACTCCTTTAAGTTCGCCGTCTTCTTTGTATGCTGATATTATGGTGGCCGGTTTTCCTGTGGTCATCTGGGAGAGTAGTACACAGCCACTGCATCCAAGGCCCTGTTGTCCCCTTGATTGGATGTTTCTGAACTTTGAACCTGCGAACATTGTGCAGAAGACTTTGGGTATGTAGTCTTCGGGTATGCCAGGGCCATTATCTCTATGTTCTAGGATGTAGTGGTCTTTGCCAACTCTTTTCAGGTTTATTTTTATGTGGGGGAGTATGCCAGCCTCTTCGGCGGCGTCAAGGCTATTTGTTATCAGTTCATGGAATACCATGGTAAGGGATCTTATCTTACCAGAAAAACCTAACATTTGCCTGTTTTTACGGAAGAATTCTGATGCGGTGAGTTCTTGGAATTCCTCAAATAGTTCTCCTGCTTGTCTCTCCAAAAAGTAGCCTCCCTTCAACTTTTAAAATTATTTCCTATACCTATTTTATAATTTGTCCCATATATATCAAGCGATTATAAGATGAGGTTTTCAGTAATATCCTTTGAGTATTTTAAAAAGACCTTTTAGTAAATGGGTGAGTTCTTTGTTGATTTTATCTTATATTAACACCCTCTTCAAACTCTTTTATTTCCAGTTCCTGTTTCTTTTTTTCGAGGAAAGAGTACACAGACTTGTGCCTGGCCCCTCTAAGGAGCATTTCAATGGCTTCTCTTGCAACCATAAGATTTTCGAACTCACCTATTAGTGCAACGGTCTTACCATAGATCGAGATATCAACACCAGTCATGTCATGGATTATTTGACGTGTTATACCACCACGTCCTATTATCCTGCCCTTTTGTCTTGCTATGGCCTTCTTGGATTTACCCACATAATCTGGTATGTTTATAATATCAAGGGTTACATTATCATCTATGAGGCGCATGGCGATCTCTGGATTGAAACCCCTACCTATGGCCTTGACAATATTACGCGCCTTCCAAGGGGAAAGGGGATCATCAAGATTTTTATCGGGTATTATGGTCACGGCACCCGTTTCACTGTCAATATCGAGCCTGGTCTGTGTTAGTTTTTCTATACGCTCTTTGGTCGCCCCTCCTTTCCCTATGAGAACCCCTATCCTCTCTTTTGGGATTTTTAGGTATTCTTCAGTTGCCACTTGGACACACCCCCAATCTTGGGTAGGTTAATCATATTATCCTCTCCCTGATCTCCTGGGGAGTTGATGAAACACCAAAACGTTTAAAATCCCGGCTAATATTCTTAATATCCCTTTCAAGTAATTCCATTGCGATTGGATGATCAACTACAACAGCCTGTGAAATATCAATGATAACAGGCTCCTCATCAAAATTGAGGATATTAAATGCTGAAAGATCCCCATGGACTAGTCTGGCCTCCCTATATAATAACCTCATATAGTATATTATTTTATTGAACATCTCCTGGGGGTCTATGGGTGGGGCCTCCCTCAATGTTGGTGCAGGGTTGCCCTCCTCGTCACCTATAAACTCCATTATTAGGACGTTTTCCCTTGAAACAAATGGCTTTGGAACCCTAACACCATTCTCACACGCCCTTTTAAGGTTCCTGAATTCTTTGTTCACCCAAGTATGGACTATCTGCCTTTTGTTGCTCATTTTAACCTTGAAACGTGGATCGCCTTGGATATAATATTGCATTTTCCTAAAATCAGAAGTAGCGATACGATAAATTTTAACAGCAACAAAATTATCATTATCATCTAGGCCCTTGAAAACGTTAGCCTCCTTACCAGTGCTTATAACACCATCAAGGACAGCGAGATAACCAGTATTTGACAGTTTATAAAGAACTTCAAGGGTTCTTTTATCGAAAACTTCACTCGCAACACGTCTATCCTCCACGCCCTTAAGGCGCTTCTCGGATTTCAACCTTTCCAATGCGGAATCGACTTCGTGGAAGGTTCTATCCTTCTTATCAGCGGACAATTCAATCATCTACTATAAATTCAGGTAACCCCTTCTCTCAAGCCAATTAGCCTCGGTACGCGTATACCTCCATACTATGTCAGCCCTCTCATCACTTTGAAACTCCCATGGCTTCACAAGTACAACATCACCCTCCCTGATCCATATCCTCTTTTTCATCTTACCGGGTATGCGCCCAAGGCGGGTTTTACCATCACTACATATAACCTTCAACTTTCCATGACCTAGTATCTGCTCAACAATCCCGGGTATTTCACCCTTCCTAGGTATCCTAACTCTCCTAACTTCCTCTGTATTACCTTTACCCAAATAATCTCCTCCTACACTTTACATATAATCCTTTTTAGAAAAAGACAATATAATATCTCTATAACATAATATAAAATAATTATCCTAAAAAAAGGGGGAAACACCCCAAATTTTAGGGGAAGAATATTGATCCTCATAGGAATCAGGGGAGGGATCATGGGATGGGTCGTGAATTCCTAGACCTTGTAGATATATCAGAAGCTCATAGGATAATCCGCAACCTTTTCAAGGAAATTTATCACCCGCCACCGATAGAAAAAGTAAACCTAGAAAATGCATATGGGAGAGTACTAGCCCAGAATGTGAAAACTCCAATTGACCTGCCACCATTTAACCGCGCTTCAAGGGACGGATACGCCCTAAAGGCAGAGGACACATTTCACGCTTCTGAGGATAATCCAAAAACCCTAAAGTGTATTGAAGTGATAGAAGCAGGTGCCATTCCACAAAAAAGGATAAAAAGAGGATGCTGCTCACGTATAAGCACGGGAGCCCCAATACCCGAAGGCGCGGATGCCATAGTCATGGTTGAATATGCCGAAGAAGAAAACGATAACATCATAATTTATAAGAGCGCATATCCTGGTCAACACATCGCTCAAAGGGGGTTGGACATTCCAAAAAATGAGATCATTGCCTGGAAAAATTCAATATTATCACCCGAAAAGATCGGGGCGATAAGCGCAGCTGGCATATCCAAAGTGCCCGTGATAGCCAAACCAAAGATAGGTATACTCTCAACAGGAAACGAATTAATAGAACCCTCAAATGATTGGACTCCCGGAAAAATCTTCGACTCAAACTCCCACAGTATCGCGGCTGCAGTTAAAAAATGCGGATGCGAACCAAAAATCCTAGGTATTGTGAAAGACGATTACACAAAACTTCATAAGGCAATCCAAGAAGGTATCCTAGAATGTGACATCCTAATAACCTCTGGTGGAACCTCAGCCGGCGCCGGTGACATGCTCAGGGAAGTCATCGAAGACATTGGCAAAGTGATGATCCATGGGATCTCCATAAAACCGGGAAAACCCACCCTTATAGGCGAAGTCAAAGGAAAACTTGTATTTGGCCTCCCAGGTTTTCCTGTTTCCGCCCTGATAATCTTCGATGTTCTTCTACGCCCCTACCTAATGGAACTTTCAGGCAAACCACCAATAGAACATCGTAGGGTGGAATTACCACTCGCACGCAGACTACACTCATCAAAGGGTAGAATACACTACGCCCTCGTAAAAGTAAAAAATGGCAGAGCATACCCCATATTAAAGGATTCAGGTGCCATAACATCACTCGCAGACGCGGATGGTTATATTAAAATCCCCAAAAACGTTGAAATACTCGAAGAAGGCTCTAGGGTTAAAGTTTCACCCCTTTCCCCCATATGAATGCTAGAAGTTCGTCAATATCATCAAATACGAGCTTATCCTCTAATTTTTCAATGAATGGCCTGTTCACGAGTATAACCGGGATCCTAAGATCCTCAGCAGCCTTCACCTTCTCCATTAGCCCCCCAGTTTCCCCACTCTCCTTCGTGATCACGGCGATTGCATTGTATTCCTTCATAATTTCCCTGTTAAGGGCCCTTGAAAAAGTTCCCTGCATTGCTATTATCCGCTCTCCGGGTATGCCCATCCTATAACATGCCTCTATAGAACGTGGATGGGGTAAAACCCGGACCACTATCCTCTCTCTTCCAATCTCATCGATAACATCCTTAAGTGTTGAAACACCAGCCAAATGTAGGATATTACCATCCTCATCTTCCAGGATCTTAGCCGCCACCCGCCCAGCCCCCTTAAAGGAGTCAACCCTCAAAATATCCCCATCTAATTCTGGGGTTGGCCTCTCAAAACGGATATAATATGTTGAAGCCTCCTCAGAGGCTCTGATAGCGTTTTCAGTTGCTTTCACCGCGAAGGGGTGGGTTGCATCTATTATCATATCAACCTTTTCAATCTTAAGAACCTGGACTAATCTTATCCTGTTAAGGGCCTCTGTTATTATCTTATCCGCCCCAGCGGCCTTGGCTAGTCTACCACCATAATCCGTGGTGGTGGTGGCTATTATCCTATGATCCGTGGATTCTTTAAGTTTTTTTATTATCTTCACGGCATCGTGGGTTCCTGCCATTACGAGGATGTTCATAATCTTCTCCTCTTATCAATCCACCGGATTATCGCCTCATGTACTAATATTAATGAAGCCGCCAATATTATGAGCATCCAATCCATGATCGAAATCGCCCGCGTCCTGAATATGCTCTGTAATGGTGGCAGATATATAACAAATAATTGTAGTATGAATGATGTTGCAATGGCAAAAAAGAGCAGTTTATTTGAAAATCCATTCTGTGATTTACAATTAAATACGTTGAAGATCTGGAACATTACAAATGTTGTGAATGCTATTGTACTTGCCCTGGCATCCCCAGTGGATAACTTGTACATGTAGATGGCTAATGTGCCTATCGCCATTATAATACCAGCTAATACTATCCGGAGCAGGTTCCTCTGGGGTAGTATATCCTCTTTTTCCGGTTTCCTTGCCATTATATCCTTCTCTGGGGGTTCGACTCCCAGTGATTGTGCCGGGGGCCCGTCCATGATAATGTTTATCCAGAGGATCTGGATGGGATTGAATGGGAGGGGAATGTTCATCACAGAAGATGATACTATGGTGAGGATGGCGCCGACATTCGTTGAAAGCTGGAATTTAACAAAACGTCTTATATTATCGAATATTGTACGCCCCTCCTTCACAGCTTTTACGATGGTGGCGAAGTTATCATCCTGAAGGACCATGTCAGAGGCTTCCTTGGCAACATCCGTACCACTCCCCATAGCAACGCCAATAGCCGCTCTTTTAAGTGCTGGAGCGTCGTTAACACCGTCTCCTGTCATCGCAACTACATGACCGCGATTTTGGAGCGTTTCAACAATCCTAACCTTCTGTTGGGGGAAGACCCGCGCATAGACTCTTATATCCTCTACAATAGACTCAAATTCCTCATCACTAAGCTTGTCTAGTTCTTCACCAGTGATGGCCTCACCATCCTCCATTAGCTTTAATTCCTTGGCAATTGCAACTGCAGTATCCTTATGATCCCCGGTTATCATCACAACTTTTATACCAGCCTTTTTACAAACTTCTATGGCCTCAGCAGCCTCTTTCCTGGGGGGGTCCATCATACCAACAAGACCGACGAAGATAAGATCCCTCTCAAGATCCTCCCCATCATCTAGGCCATCAAGTGGCTTATATGCTAGTGCAAGCACTCTAAGGGCCTGGGATGTCATCTCATCCAATTTCTTCTTCCAATATTCTAAATCAGCGTCGTTGAATCTTCTTATTTTGCCCTCTTCTTCGATGTAACCTGTTCTCTCCAGGATTATCTCAGGCGCTCCTTTAATAAACAAGTAATATCCTGAGGTGGAGGAGTGTATGGTGCTCATTCTTTTACGTTCGCTGTCAAGTGGTATTTCCTTTATCCGTGGATATTCTTCCTCAAGTTCCCCCTTTATGTAACCCTTATCCCTCGCAAAAAGGAGTAGTGCAGCATCTGTAGGATCGCCTATAACCTTGTCATTGGAAAAACTTGCATTATTACAGAGCGCGCAAACTTCCAATGCCCTGTTCTCGGAAGTTAATAATGATTTTCTCACTCTCATCTTGTTGAGGGTTAGTGTGCCGGTTTTGTCAGTGCAGATGAAAGTGCAGGATCCCAAGGTTTCTACTGCGAGTAGTCTTCTTATAATGGCATTGTTTCTTGCCATTTTTTGCATGCCAAGTGCGAGGGTTAGTGTTAAAATTGCTGGGAGACCCTCTGGCACAGAGGCCACCGCAAGAGAAACGGCAGTCATGAAAGTTTCAACAATATTTATACCCTTTAAAAATTGGAGGATGAAAACTATAGAACATACAATGACTGCTATGAGTCCCAGGCTCTTCCCTAGACGCGATATCTTCTCCTGGAGTGGTGTTTTACCTTCTTCTTCTTGGATCATCCCCGCTATTTTACCTATGGATGATTCCATTCCAACAGCTACTACAACACCTTTACCCCGCCCCGAGACCACATTTGAGTCCATGTAGGCGATATTATCCCCTTTATCACTCACCTCATGGGTTTTATGGACTGGTATTGACTCGCCGGTGATTATCGACTCGTCTATCCTAAGTTCGGATGTTTCGATGAGTCTCAGGTCTGCCGGTACATTATCGCCTTCCTCTATAATCACAAGGTCGCCTATGGTTAATTCACGCGCGGGTATCCTTTTAATTTCACCATCCCGTATTACAACAGCTTCGGTGGCGATTAGACTCTTAAGTTTTTCCATAGCCTTCTCGGCACGATATTCTTGCATGAAGCCTATAATAGCGTTTACAACAACAACAAATAATATTACCATGGCATCTAGGAAATCGCCTATAAAATAGGAGACTAAAGCTGCTACGATTAATAATATTATCAGGACATCCATAAACTGGTTCAGGAATAATCTGATCGGCCCTTCCTTTTTTTCTTCGACCAATTCATTTTCACCATACTCTAAAAGGCGTTTCCTGGCCTCCTCTGAACTTAGACCATCCTTGAACGTGCCAAGCTCTTCTAGGACCTTCTTGGCTTCCATACGCTCCCATTTCACCCTAGATATCTCCTTCGGCTTGGTTGGTATTCGTAAAAGAAACTTCTTTTATAATTTATAAGATTCATGTCCATTATAGGAGGTTCTGTGACTAGTGGTCTTATTAAAAGTTTAGCTTTGACCTTATCTGCTACTTTTATAAGGGGTTTGTGTAATTCCATTGGGGGTCTTATCGAGTATATTAACCTGGCGCCCTTATATATTTCCCATCTAGGATTCGTAATATCATCCTCTATTATATAGGGGTGGGAAGGTTTAATATCTGTTAGGATCAGATCAATCATTGAATATTCCTGAAGATACTCTGCAACTTTGAAGAATCTTCCAACGCCCACTTCCACAACCTTATCATTTGGGTTGCATTCTTGTATTATATATGATGCAAGGTCTTCCCACATACATATCACGGAGACAAGGATGATGATTGTAAGGGAATTCAAGCCACAAGATCTTAAAAGGGTGATGGAAATCGAGAGCATGTCCTTTGATGAGCCCTATCCCCCACAGCTTCTACGTTACCTTTATGATATAGGGGCTGGTTTTCTCGTTGCCCAAGAAGATAATATGGTTGTAGGGTATATTATATTTTGGATAAGATTTGAAAATGAAGGACATATCATATCACTAGCAGTTGATAAAAAATATCGTCGCAGAAAATTCGGAACAAGGCTTGTACAAGCGGCAATAGACGCCTTTGAAAGGTTTGGTGTTAATGTTATTAAATTAGAGGTTAGGGCGAAAAATAAAGGGGCTATAAAATTTTATAAGAGCCTAGGGTTTAAAGAAGAAAATAGGATACCACACTATTATGAGAACGGCGACGATGCAGTGGTGATGAAAAAAGAATTATAAAACTGGTGATTTAATGGTTAGAGAAGCTAAACTTGCCCTGGAGGATGGAACCCTACTCAGGGGTGAGGGTTTCGGTTTCGAAACGGTTAAAAGTGGAGAAGTCGTATTCGCGACTGGTATGACAGGCTATGTTGAAGCACTCACCGACCCCTCATATAAGGGCCAAATTTTAATGTTAACATATCCACTCCAGGGAAACTATGGCATATCCAGTAGATGGTACCAATCAGATGGTATAAAAGCAGAGGGGCTTATCGTAAGGGAAGAATGCAAAAAGCCATCACATCACATGGCAGAAAAGACGCTCTCAGACTTCCTAGAAGAATATGAGATCCCAGGTATAAGTGGTGTTGATACAAGGGCCCTAACAATAAAAATAAGGGAAAAGGGGACCATGAAGGGTGCTCTGGCTACTGAGGATATTGAAGATGATGAACTTATAAGATTAGCCATAGAACAACCAGACATACGCGAATTAGACCTTGTAGATAAAGTCTCCGTAAAGGAACCCAAAGTTTTGCATGAAGAATACAACGACAGGATCGCCATAATAGACTGCGGGACAAAAAACAATATCATAAAAGCCCTCCTGGAAAGAGAGGTTAGCGTGGCCCTTCTACCATATAATACAAGTCCAGATAAGATACTAGAATATGACCCTGACGCCATACTAGTATCAAACGGTCCTGGAGACCCAACAAGGGTTAAAGAGGCTATAGAAACGGTTAAAAGATTATCAGAGAGGCTCCCGA
This sequence comes from Methanothermobacter tenebrarum, assembly GCF_023167465.1. Classification (NCBI taxonomy): domain Archaea; kingdom Methanobacteriati; phylum Methanobacteriota; class Methanobacteria; order Methanobacteriales; family Methanobacteriaceae; genus Methanothermobacter; species Methanothermobacter tenebrarum. The sequence continues at coordinate 398,194 of NZ_AP025698.1, forward strand.
TATTCGGGATCTGCTTCGGTCAACAGATAATAGCACTAGCATTCAACGCGAAAATATACAAGATGAAATTCGGACACAGGGGAGCCAACCAACCAGTCAAAAACCTAGAAACGGGAGAAGTCGCTATAACATCACAAAACCACGGCTTCGCAGTAGATCCGAAATCAATAGACGAAAAGAGTATCAAGATAACCCACCTGAACCTTAATGATGGGACAGTCGAGGGGATACAACATAGAGAACTCCCCATCATGGCCGTCCAATACCATCCAGAAGCCGGACCAGGACCACACGACACCTATAAAATCTTCGATAAATTCGTGGAGATAATGAGGGAATATTAAAGGGGATCGCCAGATGCCGAGGGATAAAAGCATAAAGAAGGTGCTTATAATAGGCTCGGGGCCAATCCAGATAGGACAAGCAGCCGAATTCGATTACTCAGGCTCCCAAGCATGTAAAGCCCTGAGAGAAGAGGGTGTTAAGACAATACTAGTCAATTCAAACCCTGCAACAATCCAAACAGACATGGAAATGGCCGATAAAGTCTACATTGAACCATTAACGCCAGAGATAGTGGCCAAGATCATAAAAAGGGAAAAACCAGACGCCCTACTCCCAACAATGGGTGGGCAGACAGGCCTAAACGTTGCAACAGGCCTAGCACAAATAGGGGCGCTAGAAGATGTTAAAGTCATAGGCTCGTCCATAGAAACAATAAGGAACGTTGAAGACAGAGACTTATTTGACAATCTCATGAAAAAGCTTAACGAGCCAGTACCCAAAGCTAAAGCCGTTGAATCGGTCGAAGAGGCCTTAGAGGCTGTTAAAGAGATAGGGTATCCTGTTATTGTTAGACCAGCATTCACACTAGGAGGTACCGGTGGAGGCGTGGCCCACAACCCAGAAGAACTCAAAGAAGTGGTTACAAGAGGCCTTGAAATGAGCTTCATAAACCAAGTCCTCATAGACCAATCAGTCCTAGGCTGGAAAGAATTCGAATACGAGGTTATGCGGGACAAAAAAGACACGTGTATCATAGTATGTAACATGGAAAACATAGACCCCATGGGCGTACATACAGGTGAGAGTATAGTTGTTGCACCAGCCCAGACACTAACTGACGAAGAAAACCAGAAACTCAGAGACGTATCCCTCAAGATAATAAGAGCCCTTAAAATCGAAGGAGGATGCAACATACAATTCGCAGTACACCCCGAAACAGGAGAATATAAAGTCATCGAAGTGAATCCACGGGTAAGCAGGAGCAGCGCCCTAGCATCCAAGGCAACAGGCTACCCCATAGCCAAGATAGCTGCCAAAATCGCCATAGGCCTCACACTTGACGAGATACAAAATGATATCACAAAAGAGACACCAGCATCATTCGAACCAACCATAGACTATGTAGTGACCAAAATACCCCGCTGGCCATTCGACAAATTCAGGGACATAGACAGGCACATTGGAGTACAGATGAAATCCACCGGGGAAGTCATGGCCATCGGCAGGACACTGGAAGAATCCCTACATAAGGCTATAAGATCCTTGGACATTGGAAGACATGGCTTCGAAGAAGTTCCATTCACACCAGCCGACCTTGCCAATCCCACAGATGAAAGACTATTCCAAGTATACACAGCACTAAAAAATGGGATGAGCATCAATAAAGTCTATAAGCTTACAAAGATTGACAAATTCTTCCTATACAAGATACTTGAGATAATAAAATTTGAAAAAACCCTCAAAGAGGACGGGCTAAGCCTTGAAACATTAAAGAAAGCTAAAAGGTTAGGTTTTTCAGACAAGAAAATAGCCCAACTTACAAGTTTAAAGGAGAAAGAGGTACGTAAACTGCGCAGGAAGCATAATATAAAACCAGTATATAAGATGGTTGACACCTGCGCCGCCGAATTCGAGGCCAAAACGCCATACTATTACGGATCCTATGACATGGAAGATGAAGTGGAAGTTTCAAAGAAACCAAAGGTCCTGATAATAGGATCAGGGCCCATAAGGATAGGCCAGGGCATAGAATTTGACTATTGTTGTGTACATGCGACCATGGCCTTCAGAGAGGAAGGATTCGAGACAATAATGGTAAACAACAACCCAGAAACAGTAAGTACAGACTATGACATATCAGATAAACTCTACTTCGAACCCCTAACCCTAGAAGATGTACTGGCCATAATAGACAAAGAAAAACCAGACGGGGTTGTGGTCCAATTCGGGGGCCAAACATCAATTAACCTAGCAGTTCCACTCGCAAAGGAAGGAGTAAAGATACTTGGAACACCCCACGAGAGCATAGACAAGGTCGAGGACCGTGAAAGATTCACAAAGGTACTGGAAAAACTGAACATACCCCAAGCCCCCTATGGTATAGCAAAATCATTCGAGGATGCCAGACGCGTAGCTGAAAAGATAGGATACCCAGTACTCGTAAGACCCTCCTATGTTTTAGGTGGAAGAGCGATGGAAATAGTCTACGACGAAAAAGAACTTGAAGAATACATGGAAGAGGCTGTCAGAGTCTCCCCAAAACATCCAATCCTCGTTGACAAATTCCTAGAGGATGCCATAGAAGTTGACGTTGACGCAGTATGTGACGGTGAAGAAGTCTATATAGGGGGTATCATGGAACATATCGAAGAAGCAGGCGTCCACTCAGGAGACTCAGCATGTGTCATACCACCCCAGACCATCCCAGAGGATATAATAAAAATCATAGAAGATTACACAAGAAAACTCGCACTAGAACTAGAAGTTGTAGGATTAATAAACATACAATATGCTGTCAAAGCCAATGAAGAGCCACCAGTCTACATACTCGAAGCCAACCCCAGGGCGAGCAGAACAGTACCCTTCGTGAGCAAAGCCACAGGAGTGCCACTGGCAAAAGTCGCCGCGAAACTAATGCTAGGCAAAAAATTATCAACACTGGGACTGACCTCAAAAAAAGAAATAGATCACGTGGCGGTTAAAGAATCCGTATTCCCATTCATCAAACTCCCAGGAGCCGACTCAGTACTCGGACCCGAGATGAAATCCACCGGTGAAAGCATGGGCATCGATGAAAACTTCGGCCTCGCCTATTACAAGTCACAACTTTCAGCCAACATGGAACTACCAATAAAGGGTAAAATCTTCATAAGCGTTAAAGACCCTGACAAAACAAAAATAGCAGACATAGTGCAAAAAGCAGAGGAGCTAGGATTCCAAATTATAGCAACACGGGGCACCGCAGAGGCCGTGAAGGACATCTCAAACATTGAGGTTATAAATAAAGTGAGCCAACCTTCACCTAACATAAAAGACGCCATACTCGCAGGTGAAGTGGGACTCATAATAAACACGCCCTCTGGTAAACAATCAGCCGATGACGGGTACATTATAAGGAGAATGGCCATAGAATTGGGAATACCATATGTCACAACACTTGCAGGTGCAAGAGCGGCTCTAAACGCCATAGAAGCGGTTAAAATGGGTAAAATAACGGTTAAATCCCTCAATGAATACCACGGATCATAGGGGTGGGAACCCCCATACCATCAAATATGAAATTTCCAAGGTTCTTTAAAACATGCGATGGCCTTGAAGATACTATTTTAGGGATTCAAAATGCTTGTTATTGAAAATGGTATTATATTAGAAGGTATGAATTTAAACCCTAAAAGGGCGAATATTGCAATAGAAGATGGCAAGATACTAGAGATAAGCGGGGAAAAAATCCCATCAGATCATAAAATAGACGCAAAAGGGTGCATCATAGCCCCAGGGTTTATAAACGCACATGTACACACTGCTGACAGCATCCTAAAAGACTTGGGTGACGGTAAAAGCCTAGAGGAGATAGTGAAACCCCCAATGGGATTAAAACATAGGATGCTCGAGAATACAAAAGACGAAAAGATCATAGAGGCTACTAGAGCCTCCATCATAGAAATGATATCCGCCGGCACCACAACCTTCATAGACTATAGAGAAGGCGGAATAAAAGGCATAAAATTACTTAAAAACGCGCTAAAAGGCTTACCTATAAATTCACTCATACTAGGAAGAGATCCAATCTTCCTAGAAGAAAACCCGAACACGACAAACCTGAAAAATAGGATAAAAAAACTCCTAAAATTCGCTGATGGGATAGGGGCGAGTGGATTCGGCGAAATAACCGACGAGACAGCCCACACAATCGTGGAAGAATGTGAAAAGTGGGATAAAATAGCATCAATACACGTAGCCGAAAGCATTAAAGCTCAGAGACTCTTCATGGAAAAGACAGGCAAAAGTGAAGTGGAAAGAGCCATAAATGCAGGCTTCCATTTACTCGTACATTTTACCAACCCACTCCCAGGAGACCTCCAACTAGCCTCAAAAAATAAAACTACAATTGTTGCATGTCCAAGATCAAATGGGATGCTATCAACAGGAATACCACCAATAGCAAAAATACATAAAAATGTAAACCTGCTCTTGGGAACCGATAATATAATGTTTAACGCGCCAGACATGTTCAGGGAAATGGAATATACCCTGAAAGTTACAAGGGCCCTTAAAGGGGGTTACTTCCATCCCAGGGAAGTTTTGAAGATGGCAACAACAAACATTCACAGATTCCTTAACAAAAAAATAGGATGCATAGCTGAAGGTTTCCAAGCAGATCTCATAATAGTTGAATCACTATCTAAAAACCCTTATCTCTCACTTATTAATAGAAGCCAATCGAAAAATATAAGACATGTTATAATAAAAGGTAAAATAGTTAAGAGGTGAATTTATGTACAAAAAAATCCTCCTACCCACCGACGGCTCAGAACATGCTAACAAAGCAGCTGAACATGCAATATGGATAGCAAAGGAGAGTGGCGCGGAGATAATAGCACTAACCGTCATGGAAACATCCACTTTCATAGGATTGCCAGCCGACGACCTTATAATACGCATCAAGGAAATCCTCGAAGAAGAAGCCTCAAATTCCCTGGATAAAATAAAAAAGCTTGTCGAGGAATCAGGCCACGATATCAAACTCACATTAAAGACAGATGAAGGTTCACCCGCGGATTCGATCCTAAATACGATAGAAGAAGAAGGTATAGATCTCGTGGTAATGGGGACATCAGGCAAACACAGCCTCGACAGGTTCCTTCTCGGGAGCGTGACAGAAAAGGTCGTAAGATCTGCAAAGTGCCCAGTATTAGTAGTACATTAACCTTTCAAAAAAAAGCTAATTCTTGGATCGGGTGTAGAGAATGTTAGCAAAGGATATAATGTCAAAAGAAATATACTATGTGAAAGTTCCAGGAAACCGCACACAAGCACTGGAGATAATGAGAAAAAAGAACGTTTCAGGGCTACCAGTTGTTAAAGAGGGCTCCGATAAGCTTGTGGGTGTCATAACACGTTCAGATATAATAGAAAACCCCGACGAGGAACAGATAGCCCTTATAATGACAAGGGATCCTATTGTGGCCTCCCCAGAAGATCCTGTAAGTTTAGTAGCCTCTAAGATGGTGGAAAATAATATAAGGAGGATTCCCATAGTCGAAAACGATAAACTAGTCGGTATAATCACAGCCTATGATATCGTATCCCGGGCACTCACAGAGATGGACATAGATTCTCCAGTAGAGGATTATATGATCCTAAACATACCCACAACATGGGATAGAACACCCCTTAACATAGCATTTGAGATCATGAGATACTTCAAATTAAAGGTTCTACTCACCATCAACAATGAAGCTAGACTATCAGGGATACTCACCGAGACAGACTTTCTAAACGAAAGCGAGGTAGTCTCTGAGAGGACAGTCCATAATACCTCAGTAGGTACTGAAGGAGACAGATGGACATGGGATAGCAAAAATGTTCTCTATGTTATCAAAAATCAACTCAGATTTTCAGATAAGGAAGTAAGGGATGTTGCCACAACAGAAATAGTCACAGTGACAAAAACGACAAGTGTCAGTAACTGCGCAAAGAAAATGAGAAAATACAAAATTGAACAAATACCTGTCATAGACTTTGAAGGAGAACTAGTAGGATTGTTAAGAGCCCAAGACCTTATAAAGGCCCTAGTTGATTCAGATGAGTAACGAATCCACTCTACGTATAAAAGCCTCAAAGGGAGCTTTAACATTCGCCGCGAAAAATGGGGGGAAAGTATCTATCAAAGATCTTCAATTAAAGGTTTTATGGGGATATTGTTGGTTGCATGGACTACCATATATCGAAACATTCCTCGCAGTGATGGAACTGATACTCAAGAAGATAATAAGTGATGTTATAGAGCATGAAGATCTCAACCTAGAATATCGTATTATAGCCAATGACACCCCAGAAGAAGCGAACCAAATAGAGATAATATTCAATAATATAAAAGCAGATGATATCGAATTTCATGTCCTCGGAGACATCATATTCCAAGGGGAGGATACCAGGGGCTTCATCCGCAAAATAACCAGTTTCAGAAGGAATGTAGATGAAAACATACAAACCGTACTCTAGTTTTTCATCCGCCTTATACCTGATAATACCTCTAGTAGTATCCTCTCAGCCTCTTTTCTATCTTTAACTTCCTCAATTATTATCCTACCATCCTCAGAAATCTTAACTATACCATCGCCTATTTTTAACCATTGAGCATCTTCTCGGTAAGCTTTGAAGTTGGAGTATGTTTTCTCCAAATCAATAGGATAAGGGAGTTTTAATTCAAATATCGTCCTACCATCCTCTTGAGAGCCTATAAGCTCCCCCCTATACTTGCGGTAGCCTTCCATGTCCACGTGCACGCCCCTGAAACCTGCTGATTTAAATTTCCCCAGGATATATTCTAGGAGTTGCTTGTCTAGTATTTTACTTGTATCATCTACTTGGATTACCGCGATACCATTAAAGTCCCTGACCCTGACTAACTCAAGACCTGTAAGATCCTTTATAAGTTTTTCAGCATATGATATCATATTAAGTTTTTTGGCGGTTATCGGCCCCTTTATCCTAGTTGCCAAACAAGTAGTATCTGGTGCATAATCTATGTTTTCTCTTTTCAAGTACTCCATAACATCTTCTTCTGTTATTTTCGCTTCTAATAGTGGACTTCTTATTTTTCTTTTATAATTTGCCATGATCCCCGGCCGATCTTCGAGCATGTCTGTTATATTAGTCCCATCTACTATGATATCAAATCCCTTTTCTTCTGCGACGGATTCTAGGATAGCGTAAATGCGATCTTTGCAATGGAAACACCTTTGAGGGGTGTTTTTCCTGAAATTTTCGTATTCAAGGAAATTTTCTTTTATGATTTTATGCGGGATTCCCAGTTTCGAAGCTATATACCTCGCATTTCGGGTGGCATCTACTGGTAGCGTCCCAGTGTCTACAGTTACGGCGATAGCCTCCCTTGAGGCCTTTGATGCTATCTTGGCGATGAGCGTACTGTCTGATCCCCCAGAGAATGCTATTATAACCTTTTTATCCTTTAGGATGTCTTCGACTTGTTTAATCTTTGCCTCAAGTTCCATTATGGATACTACCTTAATAGTTCGTCTCTCACATATTCTAGGACTCTGATGGCATCCTCCCTTTTTATGTCAACACCCTCATCTTCTATAAATTTTTTTAATCGCTGGAGAATATCTGGGTTTATGTTACACTCTCTATAGATTCTATCATATGTCCTTTTAGGATAAAATATTGACTTGGCAGCTCTGATAAGATGCTCTAGTTCATCCTTTGAGATTATACCATGCATATATGCTCTCTTAAAATTGTAGTGGATACTTACAAGGGAATCTGATAGTGGTTGTAGGGTCTTGGGATCGAAGGCAACTGCAACATCATCATCAGATTCTATGCTCCCATCCTTGTATTTCTCATAGATATAGCCTATACCTATCATCCCGAGACTGTCAAGTTCTGATGCTCGGAGAGCCCCCATACTAGCCCCTCCAACCACCTTCACACCCATTTTAAGTGCTTTTATTATCTCCTTGTGGGCGACTGCAGGCTCATGATGGAAAACCCCATCTATGATCACGATGATATCAACAGGCCTTCTAATAATCTTTAGGATATCACCTCTCCTTACCGGGGGATGATATTCGGCCTCCAATATCCTCCTAGCTTCCCTAGGATGTAGGGATGGACCCGTGAATACGATTACCCGCTTCATGCTTGATCCTATCCCCTATCCGGGTGTTGTCAACAGCAAATACCTCCAATCCGGGTACTATAACCCTTACCACTGGCACCTTAACTTCACGTGTAAGATCCACAAAGAATACATCAGAAAATCCGCATTTTTTCAACTCTCTAAGCGTGACTTTAATATCCCCTCTGAAGGTCCTCTTTGACCTATTTTTCAACTTATCCAATCCTATTACAGTTTCGGCTTCTTCAAACCAGTGGCTGTTAATCCTTTTCATCCGCTCATACCCTGCCTTCTTCATGAAAATCGCCCTAACAGTATCTTCCCGGGTTCCATGTATTTGTGTGGCCCTGCTCTGGGCCACCTCTGTGAGCGCCCTTATAACTGCCACTTCAGGGTCTAGGTGTGTTCCAACACCTATGCTTAGTAATGTGGGATCCTTTAAGAGGGTGTCATCGGCTACTGCGGCGACTGTTGGTATCCTGATGTCGTTTGTAAGGTCTATTAGGGTTATGTCGATCTTCGCGTCCTTGAATTTGTGGAGCAGATCCTCTATGATCTTATTGTCAGTGTCTTGACAGTCTATTTCCCTTTTCGGGCCCCTTTTTGCCTCGAAGATGCTCCAAGCATCTCTTTCTATTAATTCCATGAGTCCGTGGAATACTGCTTCCTCGATAGCATTCCCAGAAGCGAGCCCATTAGTATTTGACCTGAAAAGACTTACACAATCCTCTGGCGGATTATAGGGATGATAGACGGCATTTGCGGGGATGTGAGCCTCTTTTTCATCTTTTAGGTTTGTGGCTTTCACCCATTCAATTTTCCCATCCACTTTACTGTCCTGGGGGAGTATGAGACTTTTAGGGTCTACATGTCCTATTATATCATCTAATGGTGCTTTAATGGACTTTTCGGCGTCTTCACTTTTTTTCTCTGCTGAGTATCTTTCGAAGGCTTCCATCATAGCCGATGCCCTAGCCTGTGACCTTGTAGCCCCTTTACCAGCGTATATGCTCACAGCACCCTCCTCTGCAGTTGGTCTTATAGCAGAGTATACTGGTATACCTATCCTGTCAAGGTGTGTTATCTCTGTTATCCTTGTAACGCCTATACTTTGTAGTTTCTTTTCGATCCATTTTATAGTCTCAGAAGGGTTCCTGGCCCTGTGCGTGCAACCAATATATTTTACGGGTACATTGGAGAACATGGTAATCACTATAGGGTGAATATGCTTTTAAATGTGATTGCGAGGGCTGCTAAGATGGCGAAGAGCCATATTATTGGATTCCAGCGTATAACCTTCGCCCCATCCAATACGCTGAAGGGTAGAAGATTGAAGAATGCTATGAAACCATTAACGGCATATCCTAGGGTTGCTATGCCAGCTAGGATGCCTGTTGAAGATGATGCTAGGAAGAGGAAAAACAGAGCTAATAGGATGTTTGTAGCGGGTCCTGCTAATGCTATTTTACCATTTTCTTCTCGGCTAATGTATGTTCCATGTATGTATACTGCTCCAGGTGCTGCGAATACAAAACCAAAATATGCTGTTATAAGGGCGAGTAATATGCCGCCCATCCATAGCTTGTATTCTGCCCAGAAACCATATCTTATCGCCATGAGCTTGTGGGCTATTTCATGGAATACGAAACCCGCACCCACGCCTATGATACTCGCAGGTAAGAGCGAAACCGCCATGTTAAATTGTCTATTCGAGAAAACATATGAGAAAACAGCCGCTATTACTATCATGGATATTATGATATCCCTTATTTCCCTAGTCGTGAATTTCACCATATATTTTATAATCTCTCTCTGTTCATATAATAGTTTCTATCCCTTGAATACTATCCTGAAGCAACTACCATCATGACCTTTAACGGATATTTTCCCCCTCAGTTGTCCTACGAGGATATTAACGAGTTTCAAGCCTAGTGACTTGCTTTCTTGGAGTTTATCCACTGGGAATCCTATACCATCATCCATCACTCTCAGTTCAAGGCTATCCCCTACTCTTTTAAATTTAATGTATATTGTGCCCTGATTTCTACCATTGAACGCATACTTCAAGGCGTTTGTCACAAGTTCGTTGATGATCAAGCCAAGGGGGATTGTAGTGTCGATGTCAAGGTATAAATCTTCAACATCTAATTTTATATTTATGGACTTCCCTGCAGAATATGAATGTAAAAGATTCTTTATAAGTTTCTCCAGGTATTTTCTGAAATTTATCCTTGCAAGGTCCTCTGATTGGTACAATTGTTCATGTATAAGTGCCATAGACCTTATCCTATCCTGTGTTTCCTTGAATGTGCCATTTTTCATGTTCTCGGTCATTGATTGCAGGCTGAGGAGGCTTGAGATTATCTGCAGATTATTTTTCACTCGATGATGGATTTCCTTTAATAGGACTTTTTTCTCTTCGAGGGATCTTCTAAGCTCGTCCTCTAATTCTTTACGTTGCCTTATATCCCTGGCCACGATAACAGCATAATCATCTTCATTGAACTTAACAGTATCCAAGTTCATTTCAGTTAAGATGAGGCTTCCGTCCTTTTTAAGGAGGGGCGCTTCTATGGAAATTTTCTCTCTCCTTGAAAGGATCTTCTTGAAATTTTCATGGTATTTTTTGGGGATTATGTCGAAGATGGAGGTTATATCATCCCTTGAATATTCTAGGTTGATGAGAGTTGACTTATTAACATCTACTATTTTTCCATCAGCTTCAACTAGGAATATGAGGTCTCTTGTATGGTCAAGTAAAGTTTTAAATCTTTGGAGTTTATGGAGTGTATTCTTTAATTGTGGATAGTAACTTTTTCTCACAGATTTTCCGCCGAAGCCCATGATAGCCTTTTTAAGGTGTTGCCAGTCCTTATCTGTTGATGGCATTTTCAAATATCTCCCGTATATCATCTATTCTTGGTTTGCGCGGATTTGTAACGATACAGGGGTCGTTAAAGGCCAATTTCGCAAGTTCGTCTATGTCATCTTCTGTGATACCATAATCTCCTAGGCTCATGTCAATTCCAAGTCTCTTCTTAAAATCTTTCAACCTGGCTATGAGAGCATCCTTCACATTATCTGTCCTTGATCTTAATCCTAGGGCCTCTGCTATCCTCGTGTACTTTCGTGGGTTTGTGGGAAAATTGAATTCTATAACATCCTCTATTAGGATGGCGTTAGCTATTCCATGGGGGATGTCCAACCTACCCCCTAGGCTGTGTGCCATTGCATGTAGAAGGCCGAGACTCGCATTGGAGAAGGCTAATCCCGCTTCCAGGCTTGCGAGCATCATGTTGGAACGTAGGCCAAGGTTTTCAGGGTCCTTAACGGTTTTGTGCAAATTTTCACTTATCAGTTTCATGGCGTCAAGTGCATTTATATCTGTCAGATGGGAGCTGGCGGTGGATACATAGGCTTCTATGGCATGTGCAAGGGCGTCCATGGCAGTGGAGGCTGTGAGTAACCTGTCCATGGTTAGGGTCGTATAAGGGTCTATAAGTGAAACGTCTGGAATGAGGCTCCTGCTTATTATGGCGATTTTGGTTTTCCTCTTGGTGTCCCTTATTATTGCAAATTGTGAAATGTCTGCTGATGTCCCGGCTGTGGTTGGTATGCAGATAATTGGGGGGCCAGGTTTTGGTATTTGGTCAACGCCCTCAAATTTGAGGATATCTTCTCTGTTAGAGCTTACTATACCTATGCCCTTTGCACAGTCTATTGGACTTCCACCCCCAAGGGCTATTATAAAATTGCACTCTTCAGCCTCGAAAACCTCGGCACCCTCCATAACCTCATGGTCGCGTGGATTTGGCGTAACATCATTGTAGATTGTATATTCTAGTCCATTTTCAGTTAGTATAGATTCCATTTCATTTACATGACCGGCCTTTTCTATGCCATGATCAGTTACGAGGAGTATCTTCTCTGCTCCAAGGTTTATCGCATATTGTGGGGCTAGTAATCTGGCACCCTCTCCAAATACCAATTCACTTGTAACAAATTTTCTAAGATTAAAATCATCCATAACATCACCAGAGGGTGGAATACAACATTTAATAGACTCTTCACTAATTAATATTCTTTTATGTGAAAGTTTTCCCAAATCCCAAAAAAGAAGATAGAGGAATTAATATAATTTATTATGCAAAAAATATCAGGATGGGAAAACCTCAACATTCTTGGGTGATTTTTTTGATGAACAGATTAAAGGCCGCCCTTGAGAAAATAATGGAAAAAGGCTGTGACATGGCTGTGATATCCAAAAGTGAAAATGTCTTCTATTTGACTGGGTTCAGACCTTCTGCTCGTGCATTTTTGATTTTGGCTGATGAACCAATTTTAATGGTTACTCGTATGGATATTGATGAAGCTGAAAACTTATCAATCGATGTTCTTGAATTTAAAAAATCAGAGGATGTGAAAGAAAAAATTGAAAGCATATCTCCTATGGCTGTTATCTTTGAACCTTCACTTCCAATTGGCACATTCAGCAAATTAAAAGGTTCTTTCAAATTTACCATTGAAGACATCATAGGCGATCTTAGGATGATAAAGGAAAAAGTCGAAATAGAACATATTAGAAAGGCTTTGAGGATAGCCGAGGAATCTTTCATGGAAGTAGAAGTGCAGGGTGTTGAAGCCATGATAGCAGCCAACCTTGAATATCATATGAAAATCAATGGATCGATGAAGCCTGCATTTGATACCATTGTAGCATCTGGTGTGAGGTCAAGCAATCCACACGCCGAAGTTTCATTCAATAAAATAAAGACCCCAGTAGTTATCGATTGGGGCGCCACCTGGAGATATTATCATTCTGACACTACAAGGACCCTTGTAAGGGGTGAAGATGAGGAGGAGATACTTGACATTCTATTGGATGCTCAGAGGGAGGGAGTGAAAGCAGCCAAACCCGGAGTGAAGGCCTCATATATAGACGAGGTTGTAAGGGGTGTTATATCTGAATATGGGTACGAGGATAATTTCATACACTCCACTGGCCATGGTATAGGATTAGAAGTTCATGAACCACCATCTTTATCAGCGAATGAGGATATTAGACTTGAAAAGAACATGATCATAACAATAGAACCCGGAATTTACATTAAAGGAGAATTTGGTGCCAGAACCGAGGACATGATCCTCATCAAAAAAAATCCTAAAATATTAAATACGCTCCCCTCTAGAATATAATTTAACACTTTAAAGGAGTGTAATATTGTGCTTGTCCCAAAATATTTATCTCCTCTTGTCGATGCAATTGAAAAGGTAACCCCTGAAAGATTCCTTATAAGCATACAAGAGAACCTCGTCAGAACAGGGATCTATCTAAGAGCCGCTGAAGTTATAACATTAATTCTATTTGCAAGCATATTCTTCGGATTAATGGGGATTATAATAGCCATGGTCCTGGGCATAGGCCTTTTAATCCCATTTCTCGCAGGTTTCATCCTCCCACCTATAATATTTGCCTCTTACATCTTTATAATGATGGAGCGAAGGATTGATGCAATAGAACAGGGAACCCCGGATTTTCTAAGGCAAATAGCATCACTTTTACGTGCTGGAATTGGCCTTGAAACAGCCCTTGAAGACATCTCAAAACAAGGAAAAGGTCCATTATATGATGAACTGAAAAGGGCGGTTATCGAGATAAAGATAGGTAGGACATTTGATGATGCCCTGTTGTCAATGGGCCGTAGACTAAAATCCGACACCCTCGACAGAACCTTCAGGATGATAATAGAGGGTAAAAGGGCTGGTGGAAGCCTTGCAGATGTCATAGAGGCTGTTGCAGAGGATACGCGCGCAGTTTTAGCCCTTAAAAGGGAGCGGAAGGCTAATGTTATGATGTCTGTCATGTTCCTCGTGGTGGCCGCTATAATCGCAGCACCATTCGCACTTGGAATGATCATGGTCTACTCAGCATTCATAGAATCCCTCGGGAAAACCAATCCAATCCTCGGAACTGCAAAGATCGCTGCGGGCGGTTATATAATAATCCACTCTATAATAGCAGGGTTACTCATAGGCATAATCATGTTTGGGAGTGCGAGGAAGGGGATTAAATATGCCATTCCCCTAGCTGTTTTAGCATTCGGTATATTCTATGTTATTGACAAGTTTGGCTTCGTAATCGTAGGTTCCATGGCACCCTAAATAAAAGAGTTATGGAGGCAGAATCAATGGATATAAGATATGATGAAATCGCCCAAGGCTCTGCCGAGCTGATACTACTGTTCGGTGGGGTTATCATCATAGTGATTTTCGCGGCATTATGGTATAAAAACTATTTAATATCCGCAGGTAACGAAATAAACAAAACTGATGTGCAAACCGTTACAAATTCCATCCAAAATCTTAAAAATAAATTCTAAAGGGGTCTTCCCATGAAGATGCTGATCAATGGGAGACTCAAAGGCGAAGAGAAGATTGAAATCCGCAACCCCTATAACAACGAGATCATAGACAAAGTACCAGCAGCTTCAAAAGAAGATGCAATAGAAGCCATTTCAGCAGCTAAAAAAGCCAAGGATGAAATGATCTCATTAACAGCACACAGGATTTCAGAGGCACTCTATGATACAAGTCAGGAACTTAAAAAAAGGTCCAAAGAATTTTCACACCTACTAGCCCTCGATTCTGGGAAGCCTATAAAAGCCGCCAGAGACGAAGTTAAAAGGTCCATAGAGACGCTGAAATTGTCCGCTGAGGAATCTAAGAGAATATATGGGGAAACCATCCCAATGGATGCTGGTATAGGTGGTAAAGACTTTATGGGCTTCACAATAAGACTACCACTGGGAGTTATAGCCGCCATAACACCATTCAACTATCCACTTAACCTAGCCATCCACAAAGTTGGCCCAGCACTCGCATCAAAAAATACTGTAATATTAAAACCATCACTTAAAGCACCATTATCAGCACTAAAAATAGGCGAAATACTAAACGAATACTTCCCCCCAGGCGCGATAAATGTTCTAACAGGTAAAGCTTCCATTATAGGTGATGAAATTTTAAAAAGCGAGGATATTGACAAGATATCATTCACAGGGGGCTTCAAAACGGGTAAAATGATAGCAGAAAATAGTGGGATGAAAAAACTCACCCTAGAATTAGGCGGTAACGACCCTCTCATAGTACTCAAAGACGCCAACATAGAAAAAGCCGTTGAAGGCACTATAAGGGGATCATACCTCTACTCTGGCCAAATATGTATAGCAGTGAAGAGGATAATCATCGAAGAGAAAATAGCGGATGAATTCGTGCAAAAATTAGTAAAAGAAACTTCAAAGTTGAAAATAGGCGACCCCCTCGACCCAAAAACTGATATAGGCCCCCTTATAAATGAAGAAGCGGCCATAAAAATTGAAAAGCTTGTTTCAGAGGCTATAGAGGATGGTGCGGAGCTTTTATATGGTGGTGGGAGAAATGGTAACCTCTTCGAACCCACCATATTAGATAATGTTAAACCCTCAATGAGACTTGTTAAAGAAGAAACATTCGGCCCAGTATCACCCATAATAAGGGTGAAAGATGCTGATGAAGCCCTAAAGGTTGCCAACAGTACCTGTTACGCCCTCCAAGCAGGAGTATTCACAGAGAACATACACGAAGCTTTAAGGTTCGCCTCAGAATTAGAGGCGGGAACAGTGCTCATAAATAAACAATCAACTTACAGAGTGGATCACATGCCATTCGGAGGCTTCGACTGCAGTGGAATGGGTAAAGAAGGCGTTAAGTATGCTATAGAGGACATGACAAGGACTAAGCTTATTATATTCAACAAAAATTAGGAATATGAAAGATTTTAAGAACTGTAAACTTTGCGAATGGCGATGCGGTGTAAACCGCCTCAAAGGAGAAACTGGCACTTGCTATGTAGGATTACCAGAAGTGGCATATACAAGTCTGGCCTATATTCTGAAAAGTTATTCCATAACATTCCTTGGATGCCCATTCAAATGCCTATACTGTAATGCCTATAGGATTTCACAATACCCAGATACAGGATGGATCTACAGAGGCTATATCGAACCTGAAAAGATGGCCAAGGAGGCCCTGGACCATCTTAAAAGTCCACTCGCGAAGAAAATAGGAGCATATAGGCTTAGTTTCACTGGTGGAGAACCTACAATACACACACCATACCTTGAAGAGCTTGTAAAGACAATAAAGAGGTTTAATCCTTCAATTGAAGTGGGCGTCGCCACGAATGGCTTCCCAACAATGAAAACACTTAAGAGGATCCTGAGGATTGTGGATTTCATAAACTTTGAAATCAAAGCATTTAACGATGAAATTCACAGAAACCTTACAGGGGCGCCATCAGAGCCCGTGTTAAGGAATGCGGCTTATCTCGCGGAAAAATCCCCCGAGAAGGTCAGAACCTTCAGAACTGTTGTAATCCCAAGGATAACCGACAGAGAAGTTCCCAGGATAGCTGAGTTCTTATCAGAAATAAACAAGGAGATACCCTATAGACTTGTTGGATTCAGACCCAACTTCGTATTATATTATCATAGTGGACCACCTAAAGGTCTTATGGAAGATCTTGTAAAAAAATGCGAAAAGAAGGGTCTAAAGAATGTTGATTATTCAGGATATTATCCATTAAAGGCGAAAGATCCAGATTATTATCTTAAAAAACTTGGATGTCCACTACCACGCAATTGCGGAGAATGCAAATTTAAAAAAGAATGTAAGAGTATACTAATGGAACCATGGCTCTTCAGATGATCTAACACCCTATACTTTGTAGACCCGCCCTCAAGGAAACCCTATTTCCCTTCTATGAACTTTTCCACGATTTTCCTCGCCTCATTAAGGGATTCTAGGGGGATTTTATTTGGAAGACCGCCTATTTCCCCTTTAACATCCCTTAGAACGCCCTCTGTGCCCAGGAACATGCCCTCACTTGTTATCCCCCTGAAATTTTGGGGCGGTAATAATGCGACTGCAACATGATCACCCTCTTTAACCTCCAGATCATTTGTCACAACCCTAATAGACCTGTCTCCAATGTTAACATTACATATCTGGAGTTTATCGGCTTGCGGGTGCCCAGCAGAGCTCATAACCTCCCCCACTATTATGTCAATGCCTATAATCGGATCAAGGATTTTACCCAACATTATACGCTCCTTAAGCTTGAGTATTGTGTTAAGGAAAAATTTTATCCTAGCAATATTCTCTTCTGTTTTCTCTTTATCCCTGGCCTCTTTAAGGAACATTTCAGCCCACCCTTCACCTCCAAGAGCCTCCATTATATTCTTTCCCTTCTCTTTAATCAACCGCATTTCTGGCGAAGATGCAAGTTCCTCGGGTTCAAGATAAGAATAGATAAGACTCTGGAGGATTTTTTTAACTTCATCAGCCATTTGAACGGCCAATTTTTTATTCCATTTTCCCAGGAGGCTGCCCGATTCAACAGCTTTCATAAAAAGGCTGATGGATTTATCAGCAACTTTAAGTCGATAATCTCTGCTCGTATCCCACATCGGATCCACTCCAAAAATTTTCCCAATCCTATAAACTATTTAAATTATAAGAAATAAACTTCCATAAAAGAATACCCAAAAGGGGGTAAGGAGTGTAAAATTATGGTGGAATTATCCAACCTTTATGGCCTTGACATCTATACTTCTCGGGGTAAATATGTTGGCAGAGTCCAGGATGTTGTCCTTAACATAAAGAAGGGTCGAGTGTCAAAACTTAAAGCAAAGGCAATGAGCCCCGAGAAAAGAGATCTAGGATTAAAAGATGTTCTGAAGACCAGCATACGTATAGTCCCAGAATCTGATGAGATCAGACCACTAAAGGAAGAGGGTATGATAGACATCCCATATGAGCGGGTTAAGGCCGTGGGTGACATACTTATAATATCCCCAGAGGTTAAGACAACTGAGGTCAAAAAATCTTATGAAGCCCCAATAAGATAGGGTAGAATCCATGATAGTGGGAATAGTGGGCTGCGGAGCCATAGCTAACATCATCACAGGTTACGTTCTGGAAGAAGATTCTAACATCCAACTTAGATTCTTCTATGATAGGGACCTTGAAAAGGCCGAGAACCTAGCATCCATGGCAGATGGGATCGCAGTTTTAAAAGTAGAGGACATGTTAGACAAGGTTGATCTTATAATAGAAGCCGCATCACCCGAGGCCGTGGCTGAGATCGTCCCAGACATCCTCAAAGCAGGAAAAGACGTTCTTATAATGAGTGTAGGGGCTCTCATGGATAAAGGGCTCCGTTCAAAGATTGAAGATTTAGCCACAAAGAATAATGCGAACGTTTACATCCCTTCAGGGGCTATAGTGGGCTTAGATGGTATAAAAGCAGCATCTATAGGTGAGATCACCTCTGTTAAATTAGTTACAAGGAAGCCTCCACGTTCCCTGGGCATATCCACCGATGAAAAAAAGTTACTATACAAGGGTAATGCTTCAGAAGCTGTTAAAAAGTTCCCCCTTAACATAAACGTAGCAGCCACACTCAGCATAGCATGTGACATGGACGTGGAAGTTGAAATTATAGTAGATCCTAAGGTAGACCGGAATGTCCATGAGATCACCGTTAAAGGAGACTTCGGAGAATTAAAAACCATCACAGAGAATGTTAGATGTTCACTCAACCCTAAGACAAGCGTACTAGCAGCCTATTCAGCTATCAAACTCCTTAAGAGTTTAAGCGAGAATTTCAAGGTTGGCACATGAAAGAATGTGAAATCTACTCTAATATTAGGACTCCATGTGGTTGCAAGGTGGTTGCAAGGCTTGACGGGAGAGGATTCCATAGGCTAACCAGAGAATTAAACTTCAAGAGACCATATGATCCCTTTTTTGCAGATTGCATGATTAAAACTTCAATTAACCTCATGAAGGAGTTCAGTCCAATTTTCATTTACACATTCTCTGATGAAATTAACATACTATTCGGAGAATTACCATTCAATGGCCGCATCGAGAAATTAGATTCAGTACTCGCAAGCTTCACAGGAACATCATTCATCTTATGCCTCCTTAAAAAATTCAAAAAGGATAACATTAAAAAACCCATATCATTTGATAGTCGAATAATCCCCCTAGGTGACCATCTACTAACAGAATATTTCAAGGCAAGACAAGACGAGGCATGGCGAAACTGCCTCAACAGTTACGCCTATTGGACCCTCAGAGAAACCATGGATAAAAAAACCGCCACAGAAAAACTCAAAGGTCTAAAATCAAGTGACATCCACGAACTCCTCTTTGAAAGGGGTGTGAACCTTGCAAAAGTCCCCAAATGGCATAGAAGGGGTATTGGAGTATACAAACGAACCGTTACAATAAGAGGCTATGACCCCAGGTATAAAAAAGAGGTGAAATCAGAGAGAAAGAAGATCATAGTCGACAAGAAACTTCCACTTTTTAACGAAGATTTTTTCAAGGCAATAGAAGGGATAAAATAATGGGAATTATAGACTACCTCCTGGAGAAGATTTTTAGGATGAAGAAAATCAAAAGGGTACAAGTTGACCAGAAAGTTATAGATGATATAATAGAAACTGCGCGGAATGTTCATCCAAGAGAATTCGCAGCCCTACTTGAGGGTAAGATAGAAGAGGAAAGCCTCCACATCACGGGGTTAATCTTTCTACCAGGTGAAGCCTCAAACGAGGGTGCTGTAATGCAGACTTTCATGTTACCACCATTTACTTCCACCATTGGATCAGTCCACTCCCATCCGACGCCCAACAATAACCCTTCAAGGGAAGATTTCCACTTCTTCTCAAAAAATGGCCTCTTTCATATGATAATAGCCTACCCCTATCGGGAGAATACCATAGCATCCTATGACAGGTTTGGTAATAGGATAGAATTTGAAATTTTAGTGGGATAATTCAATTGCGACGATATCATCCACATTCTCTAGTTCCTTTATCTCATCTAGTACAGTGGCTGGAACTTCTTGGTCTACTTTAAGGACCATTACAGCTTCTCCGCCGATTTCTTTCCTACCAACCTGCATGATAGCTATGTTAATGTTATGTTCTCCAAGTTTTGTTCCTATGGCACCGATGGTCCCTGGGAGATCCTTATACTTTGCTATTAACATTATACCCTCCGGTTTTATATCCACACTGTAATCGTTTATCTTCACGATCTTGGGCTCCCGGAGATAAGTTCCCTCAACACTGAACTCTCCCTTATCAGATTTGACATTTAACACTATAAGTGACTTGTAATCCCCGGATTCTGATCTTCTACCCTCTGTAACTATCATACCCCTCTTCTTCGCGATCATGGGCGCGTTAACTAGGTTCACCGGCTCTGTGAGTATAGGATTTAATATACTTTGGAGTATGGTTCTTGTAAGGATATCCTGTTGTGGTATCTCAGCTAATTCACCACAATAGGTAACCTCCAAGTTTTCTATTTTTCCAGGTGTTGCCTGTACAACAACACTTCCAAGCCTCTCGGCTAATACAATGTACGGTTTCAAGAACTTGAAAGTTTCAGGTTCCAACACTGGCATATTAAGCACATTCTGGGGGGTTCCACCCTCAAAAACCTTTCTAATCTCATTTGCAACGATTATAGCCGCGTCTCGCTGGGCCTCCACTGTTGAAGCTCCTATGTGTGGAGTTAAAACCACATTATCCAATTTTAAGAGTGGACTGTCCTTAGGAGGTTCCTCCTCGAATACATCAAGGGCAGCCCCACCCAGTCTACCCTCCTTTAATGCATTATAGAGGGCTTTCTCGTCCACTATACCTCCACGGGCACAATTTATTATAAAGGCAGTATCCTTCATCATATCCAATTCACGATCTGATATAAGATATCGTGTCTCTGGAGTTAATGGAACATGTATACTTATAATATCAGACCTCTTAAGGAGCGTTTCAAGGTCAACTATCTCCACACCCATCTTATCGGCCACTTCCTTGCTAATATATGGGTCATGGACGAGCACATTCATCCCAAAGGATTTTGCCCGAGTAACCACCTGGGATCCTATCCTACCCATCCCTATAACTCCAAGGGTCTTGTTGTTAAGTTCTATACCCATGAATTTGTTCTTATCCCATCTACCCTCCTTCACAGACTTATCAGCTAAGTGTATCTTCCTTGCAAGTGCTAACATTAAACCCATGGTATGTTCCGCGACTGTGATGGAGGTGGATTCTGGGGCGTTTATAACCATAATACCCTTTTCCGTGGCGGCCTTAACATCAATATTATCCACACCTACACCAGCTCTTGCGATGATCTTCAACCTTGGAGCAGCCTCGATAACCTCCCTGGTAACCTTCGTCCTACTCCTTACAATAATAGCATCAAAATCTTTTATAGTCTCTAGGAGTTCTTCAGGTGTTATAGTGGTGTCAACCACAACCTCGGCTACCTTTTCAAGTTCAGCTATCCCTTTTTCATTGATTGAATCTGCAACAAGTACTCTCATATTTTCCACCTGCTAAGACTCTGATATGATCATAAAGTAGAAGGTAAAATATAATCTTATTATGAGAATATATCTTACACTATATATATAGGGGGGGCTATTTCATATATGGGACAAAAGGAAGCATTAAATTTTATCGGAGGGTAAGCCCCCCAGAAAGCCCGAAAAGTTTAAATTTCAGAACATGACTAGGGGGTCCTAGTCTCGCCAGGAAAATCCACAACGCCTCCAGGGGCCGGTTCCTTCACATAATATCCTACAAAAGCTTAAAAGAGCTAATAGGATAGTAAAGAAGGTAAACCCAACAGACACAAACAGAAGTATATATCCGCCAACCGAATAACTGGCACCGAACTGGGACAAACCCCCAAGCCATGAGAAAACCCCTCTACAGAGTATCAGCAGATCCTCATCATCGAAGCACTCAACAAGGGGATAGTTCATAGGTAGATAACTAGAAAGGTTGGATTGGCAACATGTTTGAAGGGTCCATTAAAATCAAGGATAAGAACATACCATGTACTTCACTGGGGACAGCACCATTTGCAGGTTTAACATATTTTGGTCATAGATCCCGCCTATACCAGATAGACCTTTATAATAACCCTGAGAACATCCAGAAGATCATCAGGAGATCCTATAATCTTGGGGTTAGGGCCATACAACTCATACCCGAACCCCCGGTTATCAGGGCATTAACCGGGGCTGTCGAGTCGGGTCTAGATTTCACCATCATAGGAACCATAAGGGCTGGGAGATTCCAGGAGGATCTTAAGCTCCTTTTAGACTTGGAAGCAGACGCCATCCTATTAGACGAAGAATACACTGATAAATTAGATACATGGGAATTAGCGGACCTATTAGATTCTATAAATGAAACTGGTGTAGTATGTGGCCTTATAACAGGTTTTCCAAGGAATACCACGAGGAAACTTCTCGCCTCTGATATACTAGACCTTTTTGACATCTACATGATACCTTTAAATAAACTTGGATATATGATGGATTTTCCCAGTTTTTTAGAGGATGAAAGAAGAGAACTAGAAGAGATGATACTAGACACTGGTAAGTTTATCATGGCACATAAAATATTAGCTGCTGGCATATTAAAGCCCGATGAGGCCTTTGAATTCTTGGAGAGTGTGGATTATATTGACATGGTTAGTATAGGTGTTGCATCCATTGAAGAGGCCGAAGAAACATTCACTTTGCTCTTTGAATACTAATTGTATTCTCTCCTCTCGGCTATTATCTTCAAGAATTCCTTTGAACTTTCTATTTCATCTATTTCCCAATCCTTGATTACTGGTATGCCCTCAAAGGATTCTCTGATCCTAGGATTTTTCAATATAAAAACAGCATCTGATCCCGTGACCAATGATATGTCTTTTAATGGTACGACCATCCTCTTAAGGGTTCGAGTATCCCTATTCTTTTCAAGATCTGCTATAACTGTATCCTCAAACTTCATATCCTTGGCAAGAGCATCAAATGGCGCCTTCCGGGTTTGAACCACGCCAAAGCCTAGTTCAACAAGTTTCTCAGCCCGTTTATCGGGCTTTTTCTCCATGATGTCCTTGTCAGGTTCAGGTATCTTGAAAAGGTCAATTGAGAGTATTATCTTTATGTTCAGTATCTCTTCTAGTATCATCGCAGTTTCAGGGGAGGCTCTTACAAGGCCATTCTCATACTTGTAGATGGTCTCCCTTGATACGTGGGCTAGATCTGCCAGGTCCTTTAGTGACATATTATATTCTTCTCTAACCTCCCTTAGGGTGTTACCGTCTATCTGCACATAATATCCGCCCCTGTCAGCGAAAACCTCCGGGTGATGGCCTTCCATGATCATGTTCTTCAATGTTTCAAGGGCTATGACTGGTATGCCATGTCTTTCGTATACTACATCCTCTTCAAGGTAGTCTGTCTTGGATTTTAGGCCTATGATGAGTGGTGCTGCCAGGAGGGTGTAGGCAACCTTTTTTATCTCATGAGCTTGTAAACTATTAATAGAATCAATATTAACGAGTACTTTTAGTAGGAGAAGTAAGAGTTTCTTCCTTGCTAGGAGGTCAAAGCAGCTCCTCTCATAGATATGGGATACCTTAAACCCATGTGTTGCAAGTATATTGTATAATTCTTGGAGTATTTCTTCCCTTTTCATGACGCTGTTCAATTAAACCACCAAAGGGGGTGTAAAAGCATGCTACATGTAGGTATCGATGATACAGATTCTCCCAGTGGAATGTGCACTACTTATATTTCATGTTTAATAATCGATAAACTTAAGGTTTGCGGTTATACCATAAAGGGTTATCCTAGATTGATAAGGCTCAACCCATTCACCCCCCATAAGACGAGGGGTAATGGGGCTGTTTCATTTAGATTAGAGGTCCGAGAGGAGGATGAAATCAAAAAGGTGAAGGATGTGGTGTTGTCTCTTGTATCAAGGCTTTCTGAGCTTAAAAATGATGATACAAATCCTGGGGTTGTATTCTATGAAGGTGAAATCTCTGAAAGCCTGGAAAGATTCGCCCTCGATGCCATAAGACGAATACTAACCATAGAAGATGCTAAAAGGTTGGCTGATAAAATCGGAGCCGAAGTTTATGAATACAAGAATGGCAGGGGCATCATAGGCGCATTAGCAGCCATCGGATGCCCATTACCCGATAAGACCTATGAGCTTATAGCTTATCGTTCACCTGAAAATTATGGTAAAAAAAGAAAAATCGACAAAGAATCTGTCAAGAGAATGGATAAAGAAACTTATCCTGAAACATTTGACAATATCGACGATGATTATATAGCTATAGAACCCCACACCCCATGCCCAATCCTCTATGGTATAAGGGGCGAATCCCCCAAGGCCCTTATAAGAGCCCATCAGATGATAAAAGTTGGAGAAAAGATCGAAAGATACTGCATATTTGAAACCAACCAACATACTGATCAACATATCCAAAAAGTCGACAGCATATCCCAGATGAGACAATTCAGCTGCTATCTTGTCACAGGCGAAGTCAAAGACATGCCCAGAATAATCGAAGGAGGACATGTATTCTTCACCCTCAAAGATGATACCGGGGAGATAGAATGCGCAGCCTATGAACCCACAAAAGACTTTAGGAAAACAATAATGAAATTAAGACCAGGGGATAAAGTGAAAGTATTTGGTGGCATAGGAGTCCACGGAACCCTAAATATCGAAAAGATAAAAATAGAACACGTAAAACCGCTAATAAGGTATGAAAACCCCATCTGCTCCTGTGGTAAAAGGATGAAATCAGCGGGAAAAAACAAAGGATTTAAATGTCCAAACTGCGGGAAAAAATCGGATGACCAGAAAATCCCAAAAAGAATCCCAAGATCATTAAAGGAAGGATACTATGAAGTTCCAACCTGCGCAAGACGCCACCTCTCCAAACCACTCATAAGGATGGGGATAAAGGGATGCTCATAATAGAAGATGAACCCCTTATCAATCCCCAGGGAGCATCCCATTATCAAAAAAATATCCTTATATCATAATCTCCTAATAATATATGGGTGCATAACCATGATTCCAAGGTGTATGAGCACACAACATCCTGATAATGTAAACCCACCATTCTTCGCATCAAGCCCACTTCTTAGTGGTGAGGATGAAATAAAAGAAGCATACTATGTATTTTCTCATCTTGGATGTGACGAGCAAATGTGGGATTGCGAAGGTAAAGAAGTCGATAACTATGTCGTGAAAAAACTCCTTGCAAATTATAAATCATTCTTCCAAGAAAACATACTAGGAGAAGATTACAGATTAACCCTAAGAGTCCCTAATCCCACAATAGAACGTGAAGAGGCGAAAATACTACTCGAAACCCTTGAAAGCATACCCCGCTCATATGATACGGCCACACTATTCTATGGCATGGAAGTAGCCCCAGTCTTTGAAGTTATACTACCAATGACCTCATCCAGCACATCCCTTAACCGCATATACAACTATTATAAAAAATTTGTAGTCGAAAAACAGAATTTTTCACTTGGGGATGTGACAATAAAAGAATGGATAGGAGAATTCAAACCCCAAAGCATAAACGTAATACCACTCTTCGAAGACTATGATGGGATGCTATCAGCAGCCAATATAACCAGAGAATATCTAGATGGGAAAAACATCCACCACCAGAGAGTGTTCTTGGCACGTTCAGACCCGGCCATGAACTATGGGATGATATCAGCCATAATCCTCAATAAAATAGCCCTTCAAAACTTTGAAGAACTCGAAAAAGAAACAGGGATAAGAATCTATCCCATAATAGGCATGGGCTCAGCACCCTTCCGGGGAAACCTAAAACCATCCAATGTAGACAATGTCATAAAAGAATATCCAAACACCTACACTTTCACGTTACAATCATCCTTCAAATATGACCATCCACCACGAGAAGTTATCAGGGCCGTTGACAAGCTGAAATCGAAGAAACCAGGCAAAGCACATGAAATAGAAGCCGAAGTCGCGCTTGAAATCATGCAAAAATATTGTAGAGAATATCGTCGCCAAGTACTGAAACTCGCAGACACAATAAACCAGGTAGCGAAATACGTGCCCAAAAGAAGGAAAAGGAAACTCCACATAGGACTCTTCGGCTATTCAAGGAGCATCGGGAAAGTTTCCCTGCCAAGGGCCATAACCTTCACAGCAGCCCTCTATTCCATTGGAGTGCCACCTGAAATCCTAGGCTTTAACGCACTCTCTGATAAAGACATTGAACACCTCCACGAAATTTACATAAACCTTGAAAAGGACATGCTAGATGCCCTCAGATACATGAACCCTGATTCACCCTATCTAGAAGATGAACTACACTGGAAAGTCAAAGAACACTTCCAGGATATAGAATATGACATAAAACACAAAAAACTAGTTGATGATATAAACAAGAGCTTATCACTTGGCCAGATAAGGATAATCCAGACCAGGATCCTCGAAGCGGCAAGCCTAAGGAGATTTCTTGGATAAAAAACCCCAAAGGGTAGTGGATAGGGACCTGCCGCGACTAATCCTTTTAACTTTATCAGCGTCGGCGGGGAAGCCCCCAGAGGCGATGAAAATATAAGCTATAGTTATACGGGGCTGGGACAGTCACCAGACCAATGAGAAAACCCCTCTACATGGTATCCCGGCAGGTTCTCATCATCAAAGCACCCATACGATAGGGTGAAGGTAATTCACTGATCCATTGCTCCTAAGCCCCCACACAAAGGAGGGGGGATACAGCAAGTGGAGGCGTGTATGGGAGATGGTTAGAAAAATTTTACAAGCATGAAATCCCCTTGGGTAATGTGAAGCAGTTCAACCGGAGGATAAAAAATTATATATAAGAGATGACAAGAACTATGAAATAGGATGCTGGACCGGGACAACCCCCATAGCAGAAAAACCTCCAACCCATATGATCCCCCAACTGGAAGGGTAATTAGAGGGGCAAGTCTCCCCCACCACTAGATAGTTCACATAGAACCAATAACACAATCAAGGATATGAGACAGCGGGGCCGTGAACCCAGCCAGCACAAAGCTAAGAACTTCGAGTACTATCTAAATACTGGAAGCCCCCCATTATCCAATGGGGTGATTCACGAAAGTAGGATAAGCTCTTATAGTCCCGTGGGGTAGTGGCAATCCTGATGGGCTCTGGACCCATCGACAGCGGTTCGACTCCGCTCGGGACTATACAATCTTCCTTTTTATACAAGTTTTCATAGTCCCGTGGGGTAGTGGTAATCCTACCGGGCTTTGGACCCGGTGACAGCGGTTCGACTCCGCTCGGGACTATCATCACATACTTTTTTTTGAAGGTTATAAAAATGGAGAGACTCCTCATAGTAGGTGCGAATACAAGGCCTGTTGCAGAGGCAGCATATAACCTTGGATTCAAGGTTTATTCTGTAAGTTATTATTGTCCAAGAGATTTCAATTCTTATCATAAAAGAAGGTGCATACTAGAACAGGAGCCTCTAAAATCCTCAGGGAGGTTCCATGAGAAATTCAGACCATCAGATCTTAAACTTTTGGCCGAGGACTTTCTAGATGAAATTGACAAGATCATAATTTTAAGTGGAGGTTCCCCTGAAGATTTCCCCTCCAGAAAAATCCTCGGTAACAAGAAGACGCAGAAAATAGAAGACAAGTACAAGTTATATAAGAGGTTGCGTGGGAAATTCAAAGTCCCAGAGACTTACAAGTTGGATGATATAGAGGAAGCATGGGAGATACAAGAACAAAAACCAGAAAAAAGATTCCTAATAAAGCCTTTAACAGGCTCTGGGGGTTTTGGGGTCTCCCCCATATCAGATTATAAGGGAAAGCCTATGGGTCCTTTCATCCTCCAAGAATTTATTGAAGGGTTACATTTAAGCGCTTCCGTACTCTCCACCGGCAAGGATGTTATGACAATATTCACGAGCAGACAATTAATAGACACCAATATTAGAGGATGGGAGGATAATCTCATATATGCTGGGAATATAGTGCCTGCACCCTATCCTGAAATTAAAAAGGTAGGAGAAGATGTGATCAAAAGCCTGTCACTTCTAGGATCAAATGGTGTTGACATGGTTTTATCCTCTGATGGTTTATATGTGATTGAAGTTAATCCTCGCATACAGGGCACTTTTGAATGTGCCTGGCTCTCCCTTGGCATTAACATGTTATCCGCCCATATCAGCGCCTGTGAAGGCGAACTTATAAATGAACCTCAAAGGAAAAAGTATACAATAAAAAGGATAGTCTACGCCCCTTGCAAGTGTCAAGTTGGGGATCTTAACCTTCCAAGGGTATATGATATACCCTGTGATGGTTCCATAATAGAGGCGGGCGAGCCGCTGGTAACTTTACTCGATTCGCATGAAAATCTCAACACCCTCCGGGGGAATATCAAGGATAGTTTTGAACAAGTTATTGGGAGATTAAAAATTCTAAAGAGGCGCCCTTATTATACCCAGGAGTACTAGTATGAATATGATGAGTCCTATTACTATTAATATCCTTGTAAGTATCATACCCCATGTTAATATGAGGAATATTTTAGCTCTCCTATCCGGGTCCTTGAGGTATTCTTCAATGGGGTCCCTGCTCATTTAATGCCCCCCAGGTTGTTTACGAGGAAAATATATTGAGTTGTAGTTGGGAGTTCTCTTCTTAGAATCTTAATCTCAGGATTATAAATGTGTATCTCATCTGGTATATCATATTCGTCTATTTCTCTTCCTATAATCTCTGAGACTATTTTAACTTCTAGTTTCCCTTTTATCCTCGCACCAGAAATTGTCGCGTCTATTTCTATGTATATGGGTAACCTGAGACGTTCCTGTTCGTCCTCGGAGAGTAATGAGGCTATAAATTTAAGTTCAGCTGTCTTGAACCTGTGTCTGCTCCCATCTGCCCCGATCACGTGGGGTTTTTCCTCTCCTAAAAGTTCCTTGAGGGTTTTCCTCTTCCTTGGCACATGCCTGTTAAGGATGACAATCTGCTTCTTTATAAGCCTTTCAGTTCTATCCATCTCATCTCTCATCACAATATATTAATATCTTATAAAATATCAAAATAACTACTGGGGGATGTTAAGTTGGATGTTGATATTGAACAATGTAGAGAAAATGATAAAATAAAAGAGCTTATAAGTACAAGCGGGCTCCCGATAAAGTATATCAAGATCCTTTTGCGCTTGGCTGATGCTATATACCTTAATGCAATAAACTACAATGTCAGGATAGAAGATGGAGAAGTTTCAATTATCCTTGTCTCATCCAAGGGCGAAGACAACTTCGGAAGATTCATCACAAGCGCACTTACAAATGTATTCTATCGTATCCGAGAATTAGAGAAGAAACACGAAGACATACACACAAAATGCATAATACATGATGACATCCTTGAAATCCAATTTAGATTCACATAGGCTAGATAAAAATGAGATTGGAATATTATCACAAGTTAATAAAAGAGGTTGGAGACCTGGAAATTGACACTTCCACGCCTTCAAAGTCCCGGAAAACATTAATGGAATTGAAAAGGAAGAAGAGGATCCTTAGAAGGTTAAAAAAGAAGCTGATGAAGGATATAATGAACATTGAAGTGGATTATCTTATAAAGAGGATAGCCATCCGCCGGGAAATAGAAGACTATGAAGCGAATCCATCACTACTCAAAAGGTTAACGGGAAAAGACTCCCACACTCTAAGACTAAAAGCATTAAAGAAGATTGAAAAGGATCGAGAAACCAGGATAAAACCCTACAATGAGATTAGAGAAGAGATAAATAAACTACTTAACGAGATTGATGATATCATAATGGAACATGTCAGTCCAGGAAGTCGCGTAAAAGAGAGATTCAACCCACAGAATTTAGATAGGGGGGGTCAAAGCCCCCAAACAATCCCATCAATTGTAAATGGGGTGTTAATGGGTTAATTCTATTGGTAAAAGTATCAGGACGCCTAGAAGGTCATTCTTTTTTATCTCACCACTTAAAGCCGCTACAAAGGTTGCATGGTCCGCGCTTCGCTCCATGCTAATAGGTAGAGGCACCTCCTCTCCAGCTGCGATCACATGACCCAATCCATGGGTTGCATAGGCACACAAGTAAACTATGTGGTTGCTGGGTATCCTGATCCTCTTTATCTTGATGGGTTTTACTTCTCCCGCCTTCACTTTCACATTTTCAGCTGCAAGTATAGCCCTCAGGTGACCATAAATCTCAGCATCTACTAATCTGAAATCAACTAGTTCCTTCGCGTATTTTTCAGTTGCCCTTTTAACCTCGCCGAGTCTTGTTAATATCCTGACCATTACTCCATCTCCATGGATTCTTTAATCATCTTCAATCTCACGAAATTCTCTCTTTCCATCTCCTCTAACCGCATTTCGATGTAATTGACCGTATTCTGCAATCTTGGTATAATTATGTTTTCAAGGGCGTTAACCCTCCTCTTTGTGGATTCTATCTCCCCAGCGAGCAACCTTACACTCTTTTCTATCTCCCCCAATTCTACTATGAGGGATACTGACTCCTCAAATTTCTTAGCAGCCTCGTCAAGTTTAACAGAAGTATCCACTAGACCATATCCCCGCTCTACCATGGACCTTTCCGTTGACTCTATATCCACTACTGGGACAACAACACCCATTATATTCCTGGAGTCGATTTCAACCTTGATAAACTCTTTAACCGCCATGGCAGCCTTATTAACGGCCATGTCACCCATCATTATCTGCGCTTCCGTCAAGTCCTTAAATGCATCCTTCAATTTTTCCTCGACCCTTTCTCGGGCCCCCCTAACCCTCTCTAGTATGTTGAAGAATTCCATGATGAGGGCGTTCCTTTTTTCCTTTAATAGGTTATATCCCTTGACAGCGAGCTTTTCTCTCTGTTTAAGTTTTAGAAGTTCCATCCTAGTTGGGTTGATCCCTTCGATTATTTCCTGTGCCAAAATTTATCCCCCCATAAAAGGTAAAAGATGTCTTGGGGGTTTATTCCCCTTTTGGTAAGTATTTGTCGATGTGCTCCTCAGCCACTCTCTTGAGTTCCGCGCGTGGTAATATGCTTAGAAGCTCCCAGCCAAGGTTGAGAGTCTCCTCGATTGATCTATCCTCGTCACGTCCCTGGTTTATAAACCTTTTTTCGAATTCATCGGCAAACTGCAAGTATTTACGGTCCCTGTCAGTTAATGCTTCTTCACCCACCACGGCAACTAGGTCGCGAAGGTCTCGACCCTCTGCATATGCAGAGTATAATTGGTCTGAAACTCCACTATGATCCTCTCTGGTCCTCCCCTCTCCTATACCACCGCTCATAAGCCTTGATAGTGATGGTAGAACATCTACTGGTGGGTATATACCCTTACGGTGGAGTTCGCGGCTGAGCACCACCTGGCCCTCTGTAATGTAACCTGTGAGGTCTGGTATTGGATGTGTAATATCGTCTTGTGGCATGACCAGAATTGGCATCTGGGTTATTGACCCTTTCTTGTCGATTATACGCCCTGCTCTTTCATAGATGCTTGCAAGGTCTGTGTACATGTATCCAGGGTACCCTCTCCTACCAGGGACTTCCTCCCTGGCAGCTGATATCTCCCTTAAAGCTTCACAGTAATTTGTCATGTCAGTGAGGATGACGAGAACGTGCATATCATGTTCGAATGCGAAATATTCAGCTGTTGTGAGAGCCATCCTCGGTGTGATTATACGTTCAATGGCAGGGTCGTCTGCAAGGTTCATGAATACTGTTACGCGTTCAAGGGCGCCGGTTTGTTCAAAATCTCGCATGAAATAATTAGCCTCTTCGTGTGTTATACCCATGGCCGTGAATATGACTGCGAATTCGCTCTCTTCTGTAAGGACTTTTGCTTGTCTTGCGATTTGGGCTGCCAGTTCATTGTGTGGCAATCCTGAACCTGAAAAGATGGGTAATTTCTGTCCCCTGACGAGGGTGTTCATCCCATCAATTGTTGATATACCAGTCTGGATGAACTCTGCAGGGAATGCTCTTGCTGAGGGGTTTATTGGATAACCGTTAATGTCAAGTTCTTTTTCTGGGATGATCTCCGGGCCACCATCTATGGGTTTCCCCGTACCGTCGAATATGCGGCCTAACATGTCCATTGAAACGCCTATCTTTGCTGTTTCTCCTGTGAAGCGTATTTTTGTTGTTTCAGTGTTAAGGTCGCTTGTACCCTCGAATACTTGTACAACGGCGATGTCTTCTCGCACTTCAAGTACCTGGCCCCTTCTTTTTTCGCCAGTTGGTGTTTCAATTTCAACGATTTCACCATACGCTGCTCCCTCAACGCCTTCCACTATCATCAGGGGCCCTGACACTTCACTTACTGTGGTGTATTCGCGGGTTTTAATATCTACTTTCATCTTAACACCTCATTACATTGTTGGACGATCTTCTCTTCGATTTCTTTGATCCTTTCATCAAATTCGTCTTCTGGTATGTATTTCATACGTCCAATTTCTTCTTTAACTGGAAGGTTTACAAGGTCTGCTGCTGGGGCTCCTCTCTCTAGTGCTTCTGTGGCGTGTTCATGGAATTTCATTATAGTTTTAAGCATCTTTAACTGTTTCTTTGGCGAGCAGTAGGTGTCGACTTCATGGTAGGCGTTCTGTTGGAGGAAGTCTTCACGTATCATCCTCGTGGTTTCGAGGGTTATTCTTTCCCTGTGTGGTAGCGCGTCGGGTCCTACAAGTTGCACCACTTCTTGGAGTTCGGCTTCTTTTTGGAGTAGTGCCATTGCATTATCCCTTGTGATTCTCCATTCTGGGTCGACGTTTTTAGCCCACCATCTTTCTATGCTGTCAATGTATAGTGAATAGCTTTGGAGCCAGTCTATGGCTGGGAAGTGACGTTTATCTGCAAGTGAAGCGTCAAGTGCCCAGAACACTTTACATATTCTTAGGGTGTTCTGTGTAACTGGCTCTGAGAAGTCCCCGCCTGGTGGGGATACTGCGCCTACTATTGATACTGATGCTATCTTGTCCTCTGTACCGACTGTTATGACTCTGCCAGCTCTTTCATAGAATTGGGCGAGTCTTGATGCGAGGTATGCTGGGTAGCCCTCTTCTCCGGGCATTTCCTCGAGTCGTCCTGAGATTTCTCTCATGGCCTCGGCCCATCTTGATGTTGAATCTGCCATGAGGGCGACGTCATATCCCATGTCCCTGAAGTACTCAGCGATGGTTATACCCGTGTATACACAGGCTTCCCTTGCTGCTACTGGCATGTTGGAAGTGTTTGCGATGAGCACGGTCCTGTCCATGAGTGGTTTTCCAGTTTTTGGGTCTTCGAGTTCTGGGAAGTCCTTCAGGACTTCTGTCATCTCATTACCTCTCTCTCCACATCCTACATAGACTATGATGTCTGCGTCGGCCCACTTAGCTAATTGTTGTTGGGTTACTGTTTTTCCTGATCCGAATGGTCCTGGTATTGTTGCTGTTCCACCCTTTGCCACTGGGAAGAATGTGTCCTGTGCTCTTTGACCTGTTATGAGTGGCACGTCAGGGTCTAGTTTCTTCTTGTATGGTCTTGGTTTTCTAACTGGCCATTTTTGCATCATCTGGATTTCTTCTGTGCCGGTTTCTGTTTCTACTTCTGCTATGGTGTCCAGTACTGTGTATTCTCCTTGTGGTTCTATGCTTTTCAGCGTCCCTGAAATATTTGGTGGTATTGTTATCTTGTGTGTGACTGCTGAGGTTTCTTGGACTTCTCCGATGATGTCTCCGCCTTGTACTCTTTGTCCGGGTTCTGCCAGTGGTTTGAATTCCCATTTTTTGTCCTTTGGGATTGGGGGTACGTCAACGCCTCTTTGTATGTAGTCTCCTGTTAGTACTTTGATGTTTTCTAGTGGTCTTTGTATACCGTCGAAGATTGAGCCGATGATCCCTGGGCCTAGTTCTACTGAGAGGGGGCCTCCTGTGCTTTCTACTGTTTCTCCTGGTTTGATTCCTGTCGTTTCTTCGTAAACTTGAACGGTGGCCGTGTCACCTTCAAGTTCTATGATTTCTCCTATTAGTTTTTCTTCACCTACTCTTACCATCTCATACATTTGGGTTCCTCTCATTCCTTCCGCGATGATAACGGGACCTGCGACTTTAATAATTCTTCCTTTCTTTATCATTTTACCAACTCTATTCCAATTACTCTTTTGATAAGCTCTCTTAGGGGTTCTACTCTTTCTTCAGAGGGACCGTATTTGTCGGGTATTTCTATTATGATTGGTAATGCGCGTGATCCGGTGGTTTCATCAATAAATTCTCTCAATTCGTCACCAATCTTTTCTGTGATGATTATAATAGAAGTCTCCTTTTTTATAAGGTCTCTGATGATCTTCTCGGCTTCTTCTGGTGTTTCCACGGCGTGTCCTTCTTTTATACCGGCTAATCTGAAGCCTGTTACGGTGTCTGAATCTGCGACTACTGCTATTTTTGCGCTCATATTAACATCTCCTTAAGTAGGGGTTGGGAGAAGCTTGGTTCCCTTTTACTGCGGGCTATCACTTTGAGGTTTTTGATTTCAGCCTCCTTTCGACTGAGGAATGTTATTATTGGACCTACACCAAGGGGCCTTTTTAGTGCGAAGGTTCTTGCGGTCTCATTGATATATTTTTCCAGCGCTCTTTCGAACGTGGCTAGTGATCTTGTTTCTTCGTATTCTGGGAGTGCTTCTGCGAGTACTGGACCATAGTCTGTGCCCTCTAGTTCGCTTATTATCCCTTTTATGTTCTCTGCTTCCATGAGGTATTCTAGTTTCCATTCGGGTAGCTGGTAACCTTCTATTATGTAGGGGCTTATGTCCTCGTATTTGAGGTTGTCGGCCTTTGCACGGAGTATTATTTTGAGGTTTGTGGCGTCTATTTGCGCGCCGAAGTATGTGCGGAGTATCTCAGTATCTTCTTTTGGGATTGATACTTCTTCTAGAACTTCTAGGAGGGTTTCCATGTAGTATTTATCGAGGGCGGCCTCAAATGGTAATAACATCCCTGTTTTCTCATAATCTGGGAGGGCTGCTTCGAGTATTGGACCATATTCTGTGTCCTCGAAGGCTGTTATTATATCCTCAACTGTTTTAAGTTCTGTTAACTTTTCTAGTTTGTCTTTTAATTCGCCGAATGGTATCAGGAGGTCCAGTGTCTCCTCCGGGCTCAGACCAGTATCTTTGGCTGTTAGGAGACTTTTTATGTTTTTGATGTCCCATTTTTTAGATTGTACCTCGAATACTCTTTTCAGCCTTTTTGGTACTATTTCTGTGATTAACTGGTAGATTTCTGCAAGTTGGCTTTCAAGGGCTTTTTCTATAGGGTACTCATCTATGTATTTTGCATAATCTGGGAAGCCCCTTAGGTAATTTTTGAACTCTTTAAGGTTTTCAGTTTCCATGACCTCTGTAAGTTGTCTGTCTGTGAATAAACGCCCCATTCTTGCTCTCACTCTTGCAGTGGGATATGCGAATGGTACAACGTCCCTGAGAAACCTTATTGTAGGTACTACTATGATGATGGCTCCTGCAGCTGCCACTATACTTATCAGCGCCTTTAGGATGGTGGGGCTGTCAATCATGTGTGATCTCTCCCTTTTTTAATCAAAGAGGATTTTTGCCACCTCTGAACGCAGAAGCTTTTCGAACCTTGAAAGTCTCGCCTCGATTGTATTGTTGACTTCTATTCTCCCGTCCTTGGTTTTGACTATGGCTCCTCCAATGGTCTGTATGGGTTCACCAAGTTCTAGGTTGGTATCTTTGCCCGTGGCTGACTTAACATCCTCTGCGATGGAACTTAAGTCCCTTATCTTCTCTTTATCATCCTCCTTGACGTGGACTAACAGTTCTCCTCCCCCGATCTCGGTGGCGGCTTCCTTTATAATATCCTTTAATGATTGGATGTATCTTTCATCATTACTAGTCGCTATCCTTTGTAATTCTTCTTCAGCCCTTTTGAATGCCTCGGTGATTACCTCTTCCCTCGCCTCCAGTTCCGCCCTTCTAGCCTTCATTTTAGCCTCTGATATTACCTGGTGGTATTGCATCCGCGCCTGTTTCCTGGCATTTTCTAGTATTTTCTCCTTTTCAATAGCTGCTCTCCTTTCACCATCTTCTATTATGGATCCTGCCTTCTTTTCAGCTTCGCTGATTATTTTGTTAGCATTTTCCTGGGCCTCGGAGATTATGCTGGAGACAATCTTGTCCACTCCAGGGTCCATCTATTTAGCCTCCTCCCATAACGCCACCAACTAGCAAGAGTATTGCTATAAGGAATCCGTAGATAGCTTGGGTTTCTGGCAGGGCCGTGAATATAATACCCCTCGCGAACATTTCGGGGTTTTCAGTAACTGCACCTACACTCCCTGCTGCTACGTTTCCCTGGGCTATAGCTGATCCGAAACCTGCAACTCCTATAGCTAAACCTGCGCTCAGGGCTATGATACCACCTGTTGTACCAAGTGCTTTACCGCCGGCTAGGATTCCTGAGAATACTATAACTAATATTCCTATAAGGAATCCGTAGATAGCTTGGGTTTCTGGCAGGGCCGTGAATATAATACCCCTCGCGAACATCTCAGGTTTTTCTGCAACTGCACCTACACTTGCAGCTGCTACGTTTCCCTGAGCTATAGCTGATCCGAAACCTGCGAATGCTATAGCTATTCCAGCTCCTACAGCCGCTAAAGCTGTTCCTAGTGTAATCTCAACCATTCTTTTCACCTCTCTATTTTGGTAAGTTTTCTTTCAGCACTAAATGGGTCGAATTTTCTCTTTGCTCCCATGAAGAATTGGGAGAAAAACTCCACATAATGTAAACGGAGTGAATGTATGAAAGCGCCGAGACTCTGGAATGTGTCATTGGCAATATGGCCAAATACGAATATTATGGGTGCTAGGGCCACTCCAATTACTGGTATGAGGTTGGCGCATATCTCTGTGACAATATTAACTGTCATGGCCATACCCCCAGTGGATAAACAAAGGGCTAACAGTCTTGAATATGATAGTATGGTTCCTAGGAATCCTGAAGCGTCGATGAGACCGAATAGTCCATTATAGTAGACTAATAGTATGATTCCTAGTACTGCTATACCACCCCCACCTACCATTAATGGGAATATATTGAATAGCCAGCCTAGGGCAGCTAGGAGTATGCCCAACTCGAGTATGAGCCATACTATCTGTGATCCCATGGCCTCGCGGATGTTACCCATTTTTATATTGTTCCTTGCGCCAACTATAAGTCCAAAGTTTATATGTAGCACACCCGCGATTAGGGCCATTAAGAGGACGTTCTGCGGTTCTTTAAACGCATCTACCAATGGTATTACTGTTGGGAGGTTTATGTGAAAGAATCGTGGGAAGAAGTCGCCTAGGAATCCGTTTGTAACCATTCCGAGGATGAATGCCCATAGACCGCATGCCATGAATATTATGCCGAAGCTTCTCATAAACTTGTTAACCTTCCCAGGGCCCTTATATAATATGAATCCGACCAGGGCATCTATTATCCCATAGAATGCGTCTGTAAGGCAGAAGCCGAAGAAAAATGGGAGTACTATTGCCATGAAAACTGTAGGGTCATATTCATTATATTTTGGGGGTGAGTACATTTTTATGAATGTTTCGAAGGGTTTCGCGAATCTTGGGTTTTCGAGGAGTATTGGCACTTCATCGTCAGGGTTTGGTTTTTCACGTTCAATAACGCAATGTCCTTCGCTTGCCTCTTTAATTATCTCTTCGGCCTTTTCACAATCCTTTAGGGGGGTCCATGCTTCTAGCATTACGGTGTTTTCTGTTTCGCCGAAGGCTGCGTATATTTCGTTTCTTTCCTTTTCGATTGTAAGTTGTTCTTTGAGTATGAGGAGTTCTTCTTCCCATTCATTTTTTATCTCTTCCACTTCTTTGATTGTGGCTTTTCTTTCTTCGTGGATTTCTTTGAGTCTTTCCCTGGATTTTTGGATTACTTCTGAGGGTTTGCCCTTGAGACCTGCTATTTCAAATCTTTCAAGGTCCATCCGCCTTAGTAGTGTTGCTATGGCGTCTTCGTGTTCTTTTAATGTTATTATGAATACTTTTCTTTCGGTTGGGGGTTCTGTTTCCACGTCAAAGATTGCGAATTCGTCTGTTATCTCTTTTATCTTCTCGGGCGCCTTTTTGAACTTTTCGATGGGCATTTTCCCTACGATGGCTGTTATGTACTTGGATTCTTCTATATCGGTAAAATCAATATCAAAATCGACCAGTTTCTCCCAGAGGCTGATCGTGGATTCTAAATCTCCTTTTTCCGCTTCTAATTGGTTTAATTTACTTTCCAGGGATTTTATCCTTGTTTCAACCTTTGATAATTCATCTTCTGCCTTTTTTATCAATGATTCCGAGTCTAATTCTTCTACTTTCCTCTTTTTTGGGATTGGGGGGTTGAGGAATTCTTTTATAACCTCTTTCATCTTTTTTTTCCGGGTTATCAGTGTATTCATGAAATCTATTATACCGGTTGTTCTCATTAGGAGGGATGCTATTCTCGTAGTCTGGGGTGCGGGTTTTGAAGGTTTTAATAGTTGGGCCCATTGTGGGTCTTCCTGTATACGCTCTGATATGTTGTCTATTTGTGTTATTCCTTCTTCGTGCAAGAATCGGATCACGGGGTCGGTATACTTCTCAAAGGTTATAATTTTAAGTTTACGCATCCTTGCTGGTAGAAACATTTTACTCAACTCTAGATTATTGTTTTTATGATAAGTTCTGCTGCATCATCAATTTTATCCATGGCTTTAGATTTTAGGATTTCTGTTCTTCTTTTAGCTTCACTTGAAATTTCTGCCGCCTCATCCCTAGCCTTTGCCTTTGATTCATATATCATAGCCTCTGCTTCGTCTTCAGCCTCCCTCTTGGCATTTTCTATGATCTCTAATGCTTTCACCCTAGCATCTTCGATCATCTGGGATGATTTTTCCTTTGACTCCTGTATTAGCCGGTTAGCATCATTTTCAGCCTTTTTTATCACCATGATAGCTTCTGCTATTGTTGCCATTTAAACCACCCTTTGTATATTGAAGGGTCTATCCTATGAGTATATTTATCTTTTACTATTTCCTCCCTTTCAATAAGAATCTCATAAATCTTATGACCAGAGAATTTCATCCCCTCATTATCCTATCTGGTTTTTTCCCATGATATTCTATATCCCCAAGGTTCAAGGTCTTCCTGAAGGGTTTCTCCTCCCTCTTTTCCTCATTAATGTGGGCTATCAACCCTGGTAGTCTCCCTATCATGAACATGCCAGTCCCAATCTCCCAATGGAATCCAAGATCCGACAATATTGCTGCATTCGCCCCATCAATATTCATATTAATATTCTTCAACCGATTTAAAACCTTTTCTATTTCCAATGCTAATTGAGCATGTCTCCCCATACATTTATACTTCCTCGCTAATTCCAATATCCTAGCCGCCCTAGGATCCCTACTATGATACCTATGACCAAAACCCGGAATCTTCTCATCCCTCTCCAGATAATCATTGACAATCTCCCTTGCAAGCTGAGAAACCTCACCATTATCCTTCACAGCCTCCTGGAGGAGTTTCATACAATCCTGGATAGCCCCGGCATGCTCCCTCCCAAAGGCTAAAAGTCCAGCTGCTGCAGAAGCATGTAAAGGAGAACCTGTAGATGCTGCTAGACGAGCGATCTGCGTGC
This sequence comes from Methanothermobacter tenebrarum, assembly GCF_023167465.1. NCBI lineage: Archaea > Methanobacteriati > Methanobacteriota > Methanobacteria > Methanobacteriales > Methanobacteriaceae > Methanothermobacter > Methanothermobacter tenebrarum. The sequence continues at coordinate 438,023 of NZ_AP025698.1, forward strand.
TAGGCGGGGTAACACCATGATCACAGAAGGATACCAGTATAGCATCAAGCATCCTAGATTCATCCCTGGAGGGTAAATCACCCCTCAATAATAAAAAGACAACATCAGCAAATGAGACATTCCCAATCAAATCCTCCTGGAAATATCCGCGTGTAACGATAAAATCCTCTTCAATCCAACTAATACTAGTCCTCCAACGAGAAACATTAACATCGAATATTTTTTCAAGCGATTCTTTCCCTATTGCCATTGATAACACCTCATAATATTATAGTCGCCCTTCTCGGCTCTGCACAGCAAGAGAGCCTCATGGAAACTATCCTCACACCACTGGCTCTCTGGGGCCCGATCTCCACAAAGGATCCCAAGGCTGTTACAGATCCTCCAAGTCCCAGGCCACCCACACCAGTCCTATTAATAGCCTCTGTTAAATATTCTTCGATCTTGGATTGCCTGTCAAGGTTCCCATTGGCTATAGCCTTAAGCATGAGAGAAGTGGCCTCAAAATGAGTCCTTCCAATGCCAATGGCTGGGATGCAAGGGGTGCACCCCAACATTGGAGTCTCTGTTTTCATCCATGTGAGAACTTCTTCAAATAATTTTCTGTTATCATGACGATGGAAAACTCTATATGTGCGGGCGCGTATTTCAGGCCCCCCACCCAACATTAGAATATGCACCTTTATAGTGTCCTCATTTATTGTGTCTATTAGAAAAGATGGGGGTGTGACCATTGAAGGATCTTCATATAAGCCCTTGCTCTGTTCTATACGTTGAATTTCATCTCCTTTCACGGCCATGGGCCTTCCTGGCAATTCTTTTAATCCTTCTTTTATCCCTTCTTTGACCTGGCCTAGGAGATCCTTGGGTGGGATGGTTTTTTCCCCGATTTCAAGGATGACATGTGGGATCCCAGTATCGTCACAGAGTGGCCTTTTTTCTTTTTTTGCTATTTTCTCATTTTCTAGGATTAGTTTGAGCACCCAGGCTGCGTTTTCATCTTCTTCCCTTCTGAGGGCTCTTTTGTATGCTCTTCTAATGTCACTCGTATAACTTGTACTGGCCTTTATCAGGGCATTTTTCACTCTTGTGACGAGGTTCATCTGATCACCGGTATTGCAAGGTCTTCGCTGCCACTTGGGGAAGCCCGGGCTTCTGGGTAATATTTTTCTATCATTGATTGTACAAGTTGTACCTGTTTTATCCTTTCCTTTGCTTCTTTTTTTGTGGTCTCCCATCCATGTTTTTTCGCGATTGAGCCTCCCGTTTTGAGGTAGACTGGGGCCGCGTAGCGTATCATATCCGGCACTTCATAGTGTCTTATGAAACCTCCAGAGGATTCTGGATTCTCCGTATGTAAATCTATTGGTATTTTTATTGTGTTCCTGATGGAGGCTAACATGGGTATTTGAAGGTCCCTCACGGGGTTGAATGAGTCTGCTCCAATTTCTTCTAGTAGTAGGGCGGATGCTGGGTTACCGTGTCCGCAATGTGCTGAGACCTTAAAGTGGAGATCTTCTGGAAGGTGACCTGATCTCCTCATCTTGTTGAGAACCCATAGCATTCCTTCATCATATACTACTATACCTTTAACCCCCAGGTTGGCGGCTCTTTTAACGTCTTCAAGGGCGTATAATAGGTTTTCGTAGCCCCTGAGCCGGTATCCTATCCGCGCACCCTCTCTTGTTCTCGCGGTCGCGCTCGTATCATAGGTTGCCCTGGGGCCTACGCTTAGAAATAATTCCAGTTTCGCATCTGCTGCGATTTCGACCATTTCCTGGATTTCTTGGTCTGTGAGTAGCATTATACCCTTTGTTTGGGTTACTCTATGGATTGTTACATCATATTCCTCGAGGGCGTCTATGAGGGCTCTGAGGGTTGAAGGTTTTTGTATCCCAGGGACTTCGAAACGGTATTGTGAGCCATCTTTGAATGTTTTTTCCGATTCTTTAAGGGGGTAACCGCTCTTTATACCGAGATTTTCTAGGAATTCTCTATTATTCATGGGGTTTTCCTCCGTAGGTCTAATTTGTTCATCAGCTCATCCATGGTGCTCGTTTCCATTTCATCTATGATCTTTAACTTTTCGGTATCATATTCACGGTTTAGGAGTTTAAATTTTTTCAGGATGTCTTCTCTTGTAAATGGTTTTTCTGGCTCCCCATGGGGTAATATATTCGAGGATTCCAAGCTTCTATTTTTTAATCTTAAGATGACCTTTGAGGGTCTTTTTTCCGGGTAGAGGGAGTCCATTTTTTCGCTGATTTCTATCTTGATTTTCTGGGCAAGTTTTTGGGCGGTTTTGGATCTTTTCATGTTCTCTAATCGCAGATCCCCGTTTAATAGGAATAATGCGAGTGAGTATGGTAGGCTCTGTCTTATAGATTCTATGTTCTCTGGCTTGTAATCGTCGTGTTCTGCCGCCACTTCATATGTTTTGACGATTATCTCATCCACAATATTCTCATTGATGGATTCCATCCCTAGAGAATTGAGTATCTTTGCAGCTGAATCTATAGTGGAATGGAGGTGCCTGCAGATGGGATATTTCTTCATATAAACTTTTCTGACATGGAAATTGCCCAATTCTGGGCTGGTATCATGTTCCGGGCTCATGGCATTCAAGAAACCTTCATCACCTTCTATTATGGTATCTGCCCCGGTGAATCCTTCACGTGCAAGCAGGGCAGAAAGCACGCCAGATTGGGCTGCTCTACCCGCATGTAAATGCTTGCCCATACTACCTTTATGATCAGATTCAAGAAGCCCTGCAGCTTGGGTGCCCGCCAATCCTAGGCAATCTATCGTCTGTTTCTTGTTTAAACTGAGGATCTTCGCACTAGCTGCAGCTGCTCCGAATGTTCCACAAGTGCCCGTAGAATGGAAGCCAATATTGCGATGATACGGGTTTATCATGAGCCCTAGGCTTAAGCATATTTCATAGCCTACTATAATGGATGTGAGAAATTTCTCCCCAGTGACCTTTTCTTCTTCTGCTAATGCGAGTGCTGCTGGTATGACAGATGCTCCAGGGTGTACTTGGGCTAACCTGTGACCATCATCCAAGTCCAGACTATGAGCAAATATACCATTAATTAGACTAACATTTAAAGGGTCTCCACACCCATAACCTATAATGGTCGATCTACCAGGGGATATGAAAGGCTCCAAGGCTTTTAACGTTGAAAGTCCACTCTTCTCCCTTGATCCTCGTAATGAAACCCCGAGAAAATCTAAAAAACATAATCTGGCCTTTTCCACAGCCTCTAATGGTATATCCTCATATTTTAATGATACTGTAAAATCAGCAAATTCCCTTGTTATCATAAAAATGATGTTCCCACCAGAGAATATAAAACATTTTTTACTGTGGCTGATCCTTTTGTATTATAAGTTTAACATGTTACATGAACAATAGCAGCTACTCTTTTACCCTCCTCTTTTAACTGGTTGTATTCTCTCACGGCCTTACATGTTGGCGATACTATAATATCGGCTTTCATGCTAATTTCACCCAACCTTAGGGCGCCGTGGACTCCTGATCCGACAATTATAACATCTGGTTCTTCATGGAGTAGTGGTTTGATTTCCTCCTCTGCCAGGATATGTGAAGTGCCATACTTTCTCCTTGATATTTCCTTTTTTCTTGCTGTTACACTCCCATCCACATGCACTATAATATCATGATTGTATTCTTTCTCATCATATTTTACCATGCCAAATTTACAATCTTGGAACATGCCCATCACTTTATCCTCTTACACTTGAATATTACAGTACCACCATCCGTATATGGCTTCCCAGGGTCTACACATTGCATATACGCGTTTTCGGGATCATTTTCCCTGGTAAGTCCAAGTTCAACTGGGCACCAATCCCTCTCAAGTATGGTGGTATAATGTAGGATAGTGGATAGTGCATGGGTGCACAGTGCATCTGTCTCATCTAAGAGTATCTGGGGATCGTCTACAACAATCCTGTCACCTTCCTTATAAACTGGACATTCCCCCTTTATCTTATGAACCATTATCTCCAACATTCCAAAAACCCCCCACGGATAATCTCCAAAAAATTTTATCTAGGCATATGTTATTTATTTTTTAGCATTTCTATAAGTTTACGGTTATATTCCTCAATCTTTTCAAGTCTTTTTTGGAATTCGTCAATCCTTTTCTCGAACTTCTTTAACTGATACCTTCTCTCCTCGGATCATCCTGTTCTTCTCTAAATTTTTCGATAAGCGTTGAAGTTGCCGATGCTGTTATAAGACTTGTAGCCACAATCGCACTTAACATTACCATGACACCTGTAAGCCGGCCAAGGACAGTTACTGGTATGATGTCACCGTATCCGACTGTTGTAAGGGTTTGGAGCACATACCATAAGGAATCCTCATATGTATTAACAGCTGGGTTGACGGGAGACTCCTCTAGGAAGAATAGTATAGTGAACAATAATAAAGAAGATATAAACAGGCTCAAACCATAAGTTAACCGGCTCTTTTTAACAAATTCATTAACGGAAGATGCAAGTTCTTTTACAGCAAAAAATAACCCAAAAACCCTCAATAAATTCAATGGTTTGAGGATCAGGGAAGTGGGTTCAAGGCCTAAGGCGTATACGCCGATAAAATAAAATGGTATAGAGACAATAAGAACATTCCAATTGATGATCCCAAATTTCAGGCGGGTGATATAACCAATTGCCAATATTATGCTCGTTACAAGATCAAAGAGGATTATATTGGAGAAGGTTGCATGCTTCAATGGCAAGAATATGCTTATTAGAATAAGGAACCCGTCAAGGATTATTAGGGTGAGTATTAGCACCTGTAGGAAGAGACTAAACTTTTCTTGGATCTTCTCCATCACATACAACTCCCTCAAGAAGAGAAATCCTAGCATTTGATTGGGTGGGGTTAACCCTCCGCCTATAACCCCCTGGTTTTTTTCACGCCTTTTTGAGGACTTCATTGGGTTTTAGGATGCTGATGCCAGTGTTTTCTCCCACCACCTCTATTTGCACTATCCACTTTGGGTTAGTTTCATCCCTCTCAAGGGTTAGTCTGTCAATTAGAAGCTCTGAAAGATCCTCGATTATCTCCTCCGGGGTTTTTATGTATCTTCTACCCCTGAGGTCGCATATAACCTTGAATGAATCCCCTGGCTTAGTTTTTTCCTTTGCAAGTGCAACTGCCTTCTCTAGGATGCTGTCTTTCCTTGTTTTGACCACGATTTCGATGGGCACAACCTTTGATATTACTGTTGTGGGCGAATTTTCAAGAATTTTCACAGCCTTCTTTGGATCCATTGCAAGATCGATTAGAATTACATTAGGAAACTCACAATCTTTAATATTAAGTGGAGATTCATAATCCTGGAGTGCGAGTTCGAGCTCCTCCATCCCTACAAGCTCCTCGCCACCAACTCCACCCTTCTGGCCACATACAGTTACAAGAAGGTTAAAATATTCTGGAATTTTCATTTTACTTCACACTCCACAATTTTAGCAGAAAGTGGGTAGTATTCACCTAGATTTATTGGTGCATCCTATGGTATAATCTTTTTTTGGTGTAAAATTTGCATTTTTTAATCCATTGACAATTGCCACAGATTTTTTCCAAGGTCTTGAAATCTATCTTTTTGATTAACGAGCGCATTTCATGGTAGGCTCTGGTTTCTTTAACATTAAGGTTCAAGTGCTTGATTAGCCTCTCATCCTTGGCCTTTAGGTTCTCATCCTCCTCGCATTTACTCTTATTAGGGCACATCCTACAGATCTCATCAACCTCATTTACCACTGTAACCTGGACGCTAGGATTCCCTTTTAGGATTTCGATGATACCCTTAAGGTTTTCTGTGAATTTTCTATCGTATCCATATCCTTGGAAGCCTTCCATACATAGAAGGTGGTGTGCCCTAATCTGAAATTTTAGCGTCAACCTCCTCACCATAGGCTTCCTTAGGGGTTATGGCCTTTGTAAGTGCGGAAGCTCCTGTGATCTTAATAATGTCTCCTATGATGAATGGTAAAAGGCCCATAACAAGGAGATCCCATAGGGATGGTGTGTACCCCTTTGTCGTGTAAACCCAGAAACTCAAGGCAAGGAGTCCTGGCACATAAATGAGTATGAAGTTTGCAAAGAGCATCAGACCAAACATTGGCATGAAATTCCTCGATCTTACGTACTTATCGACGAAGTGGCCTAGAAAGAGCGCTGCTATTATGAAACCTACCAAGTATCCTCCAGTGGCTCCTAAGATGACGGTATAACCGCCTTCCATCCCAGCGAACCATGGTATCCCAGCCACGCCGAGGATCACATAAATTAGTTGGCTGAGGCCACCCCAATATCTTCCAAGGAGCACGCCTGAAATTAAAACTGCGAATGTTTGGGCGGTTACGGGTACTGGCGTCCAAGGGAGTGGGATTACAATCTGCGCCATTAAACCAGTTAAACAGGCCATGAAAAATGCCATAATAGACTTGTTAACGAATGATTGGCTACTTCTCCATTTGAATAACATGTAACGTTTCCTGTAGTAGCTTTCCAGGTTCACATTAAACCCTCCAGGGGATAATTAATAAGCTATCCTTTTTTTATGATCAGCTTTTTATAAAAACTTTCCCCATTATAATACTCTCAGTATCCTATGGGGGGCTATGAGCATAGGAGACTATAAATGGAGTAGTAGTTTTTCTATGAGTTTTGGTATTTTCTCATCCGCTAGCCTGTAATGTATCCATACACCTTCTTTTCTCCATTTAAGGATCCCGGCATTTTTGAGTATGGCCAAGTGATGGGATATTGTTGGTTGGGGCTTTTCAAGGGCTTCTATTATTTCGCATACGCAGCGTTCCCCATGTTGGAGGAGGTATACTATCTTAAGCCTTGTGGGATCGGCTAAGGCTTTTATAACGGAAGCATCCTCTTCGAGTTTTTCATCATCCGGGATCTTTGACAGGATCCTTTTAAGTTCCTTGACCTGTTCATCCGTCGGTCTTTTAAGTTTCATGGAATCTCCTTATCTTTTTGATCGGACAACAAGTACTGGGACTCGAGCGTTTCTCACAACCTTTTCTGAGACGCTCCCCAATACGAACCTTTCTAGGGCGTGTTTACCTGAAACTCCAACAACGATAAGGTCAACGTCCTCATCCTCGGCTACCTGAAGGATGGAATCCGCAGCCTTTCCTTCCACATTCTTCAAAGTGAATTTTATAGGGTATCCTTTTTCTTCTATCATATCCTTGACGTCCTCTAGGGCCTTTTCTGATTCTTCTTTGAAGAGTTGGATCACCTTACGTGTTAGGTCCTCGACTGGGAGCTTCTCAACAGAATATGTTTCTGTTACTGCTAGGACGATTAACTCTGCATTATTCTGCTCCGCGATCTTAATGGCATGTTCCGCCGCGATATTGGAACATTTAGATCCATCCGTAGCCAACAGTATCTTCTTATACAAGTTTTATACCTCCCTATATTCTGTGTGGGATGTTGCCTCATGGAGTTTTATAGAGGCTATGAAGAAAATTATAGTGAATAATAGCAGGGAAACTATATCAATGATTAAAGGGTATGTGTGCACTCCCTGCATCGAGTATCTTACAATATCCATAAGGTAGGTTAGTGGCGAGAATAAGGCTATGTAATTTCCCCAGCCCATGCTCTCTAGGGGTATGAATATTCCACTTATAAATACTAGGGGGAATTTGATAAGAGATGATAACATCATGATATTAGATGGGAGGTTCGTTCTCGGTGTTGATAGTAAGCTTCCAAGAGCCAAGAAACATATAGCAGCTAACATAACCCCAAGTACGAAAATCAGCGGGTCTGTGATGGTTATGTTAGTAGTTAATGCCAATATTATTGGTATTATGGTTATTAGTAGGCTGAAACCCACAGATGCTAACATGTCCCCTATTATTATCGCATAGATCGAAACCGGGGATGCTATAAGCCTTTCTAGTGTGTTCATTTGAGCCTCCCACGGCATTATCACAGGGGATACTGAAGTTGCGGTGAAGAATACTGTCATACTTGTAAGCCCACTTATAAGGAAACTCCAGGGTAGATGTTTACCCCCCACTATAAAGGTCAGGAAAAAGAATACCGGTATGAGAACACCGAATATTATCACGGGCCCCTTCAAATAGTATATTAGGATGTTCTTTTTTGTTATGGTTAGCGCACGATTTAATTGGCCCAAGCTATCCACCTTCTATTATCTTTATGAAGACTTCTTCTAGGGATGGGGTTAGGGTGTTTATTGATTTTATCTTTAGGTCGTTTTCCATTGCAAATTTGCTTATTCTCCAGATAATTTCGGTTATATCCTCAGATTCTGCTATGAAACTCTTATCCCCTGTTTTATTTATCGGTGCTCTGATAAGCTTTTTTATACTTTCGAAGTCAAGTTTTTCTTCAAATGTTATCTCAACTTTTCTCATCTCTTCTGTTAACTCCTTGAGGAGTTTTGGTTTGTCTATTGCCGCGATTTTCCCCCTGTTTATTATAGCTATCCTGTCACAGAGTTTTTCAGCCTCCCACATGTTATGGGTTGTCAGGAAAATGGTTTTACCCTCTCTTTTTATCCTTTTAAGTTTTTCTATTATCTTGATGCTGCTTTGAACATCCAAGCCACTTGTGGGCTCATCGAGGAATAATATTAGGGGGTTGTGTATAAGTGCCATGCAGAGTATTAGGCGCTGTTTCATCCCCTTAGAATAACCTTTAACTTTATGGTCTTTTCTATTGTAAATGTCGAAATCTTCCAAGAGTTCTTTTGAACGTCTGGTGGCATGTTCCTTGGGGATTTCATAGAGTCCTGCTGTGAGCATCATATTCTCCCAGCCTGTGATGTCTATATACGCATTGGAGGTCTCTGGGACGACACCGATCTTCTCTTTAACCCTTATCGGATTCTTTATCATGTCATGGCCTAGAATGCTTATTTGACATTATCTGGTCTTATTATACCTGTTAGCATTCTTACTGTGGTGGTTTTACCCGCACCATTGGGGCGGTGCTAGCGTTCTCCACGTGCGCTTGTACGCGCTGACTGTGGTGGTTTTACCCGCACCATTGGGGCCGAGGAAACCGAATATTTCACCCTCTTTAACATTGAAGGTTATATTATCAACTGCTTGAATGTCCCCGAATCGTTTGCTGAGGTTTTTGACCTCTATTACCATTTTATCCCCTTAATTGTTTGAGGGTGGCTTCTAATTTCTCCAATTTTATCTAGGTTACCCAGAAGCTTTACTGGTATAAAATCGAGTATTTATCTTTACTGAAACTTGTGGGGGGTGCTGATGGATCATGTTGCGGTTTTTGGCTTTTTCATCGTATACTCCAATGTTCTGGCCACTCGTTTCAGGTTCTTTGTCATGGACTGTAGTATAAACTTCTTATGATCCTTTCCTCCTCTAATGGAGGCTTACATGTTCTTTAGTTTCTTTTGACAATCGTAACAGTATTCTGTGTCCCTGTTGGTCCTGAAGACTTTTCCACATCCTTTACATATTACCTTTTTTAGGGTTGAGGCTTTCTTTTCGAGGATGCCTGTCATGCATGCGCATCCGCCTGTTGTCATGGCCTTGATCTTGGCCTCGAAGCCTTTTTCTTCTTTTGCCATTAGTATCACCCTCATTTTATGATAGGAGGTCTTTTATCTCTTCTTTGGATGCTATTCTACCCATGACTTTTATTTCACCATCTATTGCGAATGCTGGGAAGGCTGTTATACCGGATTCTAATATTGCATCCATATCATCTATTTTCTCGATTTCTGCATCGATTCCAAGTTCATTTATGGCTTCTCTAACATTTTTTTCAAGTATTTCGCAGTTTGCGCATCCTAAACCATATATTCTCAGTTTCATGTTATTTTCACCTCATCCTATTATGAAATTGAAAAAGTAACCTGTTATTATTATGGAGATTGCCAGTATACTTATGAATAGTCCGAGGAGTTTTGGTTTCATAACCTTTCTTAATATTATCATCTCCGGGAGTGAAAGTGCAGTTATTGACATCATAAGTGCTAGTGCTGTTCCGGTGGCCATACCCTTCTCGATCAGGGCCGATATCAGGGGTATGGTGCCAGCAGCATTTGAGTATAATGGGACTCCTATAAGGACGGCTACTGGGACTGCTAGGATGTTCCTTTGACCTGCATATTCTATTAGGAAGTCTTGTGGCACGTATCCGTGGATCCATCCGCCTATGGCAATGGCTATAATAATATAGGGTGCCACTCTCCTTAGAATGTCCTTTGTCTCATTTTTTGCTATTATGTATCTTTCTTTTAGTGTAGGGTCTGGTATTTCGGCTCTTAGATTTCCAAGTTTTTTCATCTTCTCAAGCGTCTCATAAACGTAATCTTCGAGCTGGTTTTCTAGTTTTAACTTTCCTATGAGTATTCCACCTATTATGGATATTATGAGGCCAGATATTATGTATATGCTTGTTATTTCCCAGCCAACTAGGCCTAGTAGGAGTATTATCGCCACTTCGTTTATCATGGGGGATGATATGAGGAATGAGAATGTTGCCCCGAGGGGTACTCCTGCTTCGACGAATCCTATGAATAATGGTACTGCTGAACATGAACAGAATGGTGTTATTATACCTACAAGGGCTGCTGCTATATTCCCTGTGTATTCGTGCCTCTTTTCTAGGGTTTTTCTGACCTTATGTGGGGGTATATATGTTCGTATAAATGATATGGTGAATATTAGGATTGTGAGAAGTATGAATATTTTTGTGGTGTCATAGATGAAGAAGTTCACCGCCTTGCCAAGGTGTGATGATGGTGTGAGTCCTATGAGTTTGTAGGTTATGTAGTCGGCGAGTTCTTGTAATACCATAAAACACCTCCACTAATATATTTAAATTTATTAATATATCCTTTTGTGGGCTATCATATAAACCTTACTATCCCTAAGGACAGATAAAATAAGAGAAGCTTTTATCTTCTTGTCGCCTGGAAAACCCACCCCTTTGAAAGGAAGAGTACGCGCAAGAATAGGTGACCGGGAAAACTAAAGTAACTTAGCCCTGTCATAAAGGTTTTTGAGCGTTCCCATGTCTACGCTGGTGTATATTTGTGTTGTTGAAAGGTTTGAATGTCCAAGGAGCTGTTGTATGGCTCTTATGTCAACCCCATTCTTTAAAAGGTGTGTTGCGAAGGAGTGTCTTAGAATGTGCGGTGTCACCTTTTTCTTGATCCCCGCTTTTATCGCATAATTTTTTATTGCTATCTGGATATAGCGTGGTGTTAGCGGTTTCCCGAAGCGATTTAGGAATAAATATTCGCTTTCCTGGGTTCTTTCACGGAGGTAATCTTTGATTAGTTTTTTTGTTTTTTGGTCGAATAACACTATGCGGTCTTTGTTACCCTTACCCCTTATACGTATAGTCCTCTCCTTGAGGTCAATATCATTCACATTCAAGGATACAAGTTCTGAGACTCGGAGTCCAGAAGAATAAAGTAGGGATAATATGAGTTTGTCTCTTGTTCTTGTAAATTTTCGCTTTCTGGTATCAGCATCCACTGCTCTTATCAGTCTCTTCACTTCATCCTCATTCAATGATTTTGGGAGTGATTTCACCCTTTTCGGGGTTTTAACGTCCTTTAGGTGGTCCATTTTATGGAATTCGAAGAATTTTTTAACAACAATAGTTACAAGGTATATGTAATTTTGGGATACTTTCTTCTCCCTTTTCAGGTATCTTATATATCTTTTAAAGGATCCTAGTATGTTTTTATCCGAATTTTCTTCATCTCTCAAAAACCTGTGGAAGTTATCTAGGATGGATTTATAAGTTTTTATAGTGTTTAATGAATAGTTCCTAATTTCTAGGTCGATTAGATAATCCTCTATCATCTCAGGGAAGTCCTTGAGGATACTCGTAGCTTTCATATTCAAGTAACCCTCAACCTGTACATGTGGAAGATCACATGTAGCTTCTGTCTATGTTATCATGGTGTCCCTGGAATTTGCGTATATGCTGTGAACTTGTGAGATCCTTTTGAAGTGCATTCTCATAGCTTTTGTATTTTTTTATTATCTGTTCTTCTACTGGGATGGCCTTTTTTATGGCGGCTTCCACGTGTTTGCCTGTTATGTATTCGCTTCCTTCCATCACCGCGAGGTCGCCTGCCATTCTCACCACCCCACCAAGGTCCCTGAGTCTGAGTGTTAATGAATCTTCCATGTCGTCGATGACCCTTGCACGTTTTCTCGCCTCTTCTATTATGAGTTCGATCGCATCTACCTTTGCTGGGGGGATTTTACCATCTATTTCTATTTCCTGTGCGACGAATTGTGCTAGTTTCGCTCTGTTCTCTGGTGTGTCTGGCATTGTCGTGTTCATAAGTATCTCATAGCCTTCTCCTTGTATCCTTGATCTGAGGGGTGGTAGTATGTATTGTAGGTCTATGATATTGCATGCTCCTATGAATATGAAATCGCATGGGACGTTTTCAACTCTAACAGAGCTCCCTGCACTTTGAGGGTTTCTTCCTATGATTGGGAATGTTTTGTCCTGCATTGCACTTAGTATATATCTTTGGAGGCTTGCGATGTGGACTATTTCATCTATGAACAGGACTCCTTCATGTGCTTCGTGGATTGCCCCGGGCACTACTCTCTCATATGGTTGTGATCCGAGGTCTGGGTGTCCACCATAGGGGTCGTGTCTCACATCACCTAGGAGTTCTGTTTCACTGGCTCCTGTCGCTTGGATGAATGTTTTACGTTCCAGTGGTACTATAACGTTTCTTGGCTTTTCTTCTACCATTTGTCTTCTTTTTTCTAATGCTCTTTGGTCGAGTACTTTTATTTCGTCTCCGCCCACTCTCTCGTAGATGACCACTTCCTCGACGCCGTTTATTAGCCTTGTTGTTGTAACTCTCTTCTGGGGGACTTTCAGGTTGTTTGAATTCATCTCGAACATTCCCAGCAGGTCCCCGAGGTGTTTTCGTCTGGCGTTGATGTGAGCGAATTTTTCACCCCCACATTTGGGGCATACGCTGGTATATGCGCTGCTGTATTCGCCACAGTGCACGCATTTGAACCCGAGCCTCTCCGCCACGGCATCCGGAGCGCTTTGAGGGTCTATCAGCTCACCCTCGGCCATTTCCATTTCTAGTAGTTCGTTTTCTATCTCCTTCCGGGTTTTAACTTCTACGAAGGGTCTTTCGGGTTGTTCTGGGTTGTGTACGACTATTATCTCCTCGGATGGTTTGGGTAGATGATATGAGATCGCCTGTGCAAGAAGCGACTTACCAATACCTGGGGGGCCGACGAGTAATAGGTTTCTTTTTTGTTTCGCGGCGATTTTAATCATTGGCATTATATTGTCGTGGCCTATAACCCTCTCGAGGGGATCCTCTGGTATTTTTATATCATCTGTACTTTCAATATCATCGATTGTTTCCTTTCGCATGTCAACATACATTTTAAATCCTTCAATTATTTGTTATTATCTTGATGTTCTGGGGTTTTTTCACGACTTCGCCACTTCTTATGGCGACTAGATACTTCACTCCCTTCTCATATGAGATGTCAACTAGGCGTTGTGTTACCACACCATCAAATACTATAGCATAGGGGTGGTTGTTGACATTTTTCAGTTCATCGTAGAGGTTTTCGACTCTAACTTCTTTTAGGATGTTGAGAGCATCATCTAGGATCTCTGCATTACCTGAACCTTCTAGTTCGTCGAGTATGTTCTTTAATAGTACCATTTTGTCTTCTGTTTTTTTGCTCTTCGCTGGCATGCCCAGTTCATGGTAGATTTGCTCTACAGGTACCTTGTTTCTGAGGGCGACCATTATCTCATCCTTTCCAAGTTCTTCTACTTCTTTTCCCTTGGGGGCTCTTGTAACATAGTCGATATCTGCTACTTGTAGAAGTTCTTTTAGGATGAGCTCCCCGCCCCTGTCACCGTCTACGAAGGCCGTTGCTGTTTTTTTACGGGTTAGTTCTGCAACGGTCTTGGGAATGTTCACCCCTTCGACTGCGATTGCATTTTTTATACCATGTTTTAGGAGGTTTATAACGTCTGATCTTCCTTCCACGACGAGGATAGCGTCTGACGTGGCTACATTGGGGCCTGCTGGCAGTTTCTCATCGCCGTATTCTGTTATTTCATGGACTCTCATGGCCTCTTTCACTTCTTCGATCATCTTAAGACTTTCTGGTGCTACTTCTTCCATCATGCTGGCGTATATTTCCTTTGCACGTTCAACTACCTTTTTTCTTTTCACGGCTCTTACATCTTCAACCTTTGTAACTTGTATGTAGGCTTCGCATGGTCCTACTCTGTTTATGGTCTCTAGTGAGGCTGCTAGTATGGCTGTTTCGACTCTGTCAAGGCTTGATGGTATTATTATTTCTCCTTTTGATTTACCACCCCTTGATGTTATGTTGACTTTGATTCTTCCTATTCTTCCCGTTTTTTGCAATTCTCTAAGGTCTAGGTCGTTGCTTAGTAATCCTTCTGTTTGTCCGAATATTGCACCTACTACATCCGGTTTTTCAACAATCCCGTTAGCGTTAATTTGAGCATGAATAAGATATTTAGTCGTGCTTATCTCCTCTTTTCCCATGATAATCCCCTCTATGAGTTTATTGTGGTTAGTAGATGGAGTTGTATTGGAAAGGGTATGGGGAGATCTCCATCTCCAGTCTTTGTATGTACTTGGGAAGACTTTGTATGTCCTTTATGTACTTTCTTGTCATCCCCATTATCCTCTTGCGAATCTGTAAATTCGGGTAACAGCCTAGGCTCTCTATTTCTCTGCGAAGTCTATTCGCAAGTTGGTTACCCTTCCTATCAAAATCCGTGAGAATTATCACCATTGATGATGATCTGGCAACTGAATCTGCAATTTCAGATAAATTTGATGATGACCCTGAAACTTTTATGAATTCGCCATGTATTCCAAGTTCTTGAAGAGCTTCCTCGTCTCTTTTCCCTTCTATCAGAATTGGTATCCCTTGTTCACTGCAATATCGAAGTTCCTCTAGTTCTTCGTTCAGGCGCTGTAATCTTCCCAGTGTCATGTTAAAACCTTTAATAACCATTAGTATCTATATTATATGATATACTAATATATAAATCTAAAGAATAGGCTAACGTCCATCCCATGGTTGGACTGTAAACTTTAAATACCCCATAGGTTAATAGAGAAAATTTAGGGAAAAGATAATAAATTTTTGGAGGAAAATAAGGTGGCGAAGGGCCTTATTAGGATCGTATTGGATATACTAAAACCCCATGATCCTATAATCCCATATTATGCAATATACCTGAGCGAACTTAAAGGTGTTGAGGGTGTTAATATAACCCTCATGGAAATAGACAAGGAGACAGAGAACGTTAAAGTAACCATACAAGGAAACGACCTAGATTTTGAGGAGATAACAGCAGCCATTGAAAAGTATGGTGGATCAATACACAGTGTAGATGAGGTAGTGGCTGGCAAAGTCATGGTAGAAGAGGTTACAACACCACAGGATTGATCCCATGAAGATAGAGGGTAAAATATCACCCAGGAGATTTCTTGAAAGTTTTAGTGCCACTGGGAAAACCCCCACAATTGGATTTTCAACACCCCAAATCTCTGATGCCCTCCATAAGATTTCCGGTTATAATGGTGCGATACATTCCCTCAGACCATTAAACAAGAGGAAAATCTTCGGACCCGTGATAACGGCAAAGACAAAGGATTATGATTGGGGGACGTCGGTAAAGGCTATTGACCATGCGAGTGAATCAGAGGTTATATTTATAATGGTGGAGGGGGATGATAATGCGGTGTGGGGCGAGTTAACCTCCAAGACGGCTAAGAAAAAGAATATTGCCGGTACGATCATATATGGGGCTTGCAGGGACCTTGATGCTATCAGCAGATTAGATTTTCCTGTTTTTTCAAAGAGGGTTGTTCCAAATGCTGGGAAACCCCTAGCCTTGGGTGAAATCAATATTGAATTGGAATGTGAGGGTGTGAAGGTCAAGCCTGGGGATTATGTTTTTGGTGATGATTCCGGTGTAGTTGTAGTCCCCCAGGAACTCCTAGATATTGTGATGGAGGAAGCTTTAAGGATAAAGGAGAAGGAGTCTGAAATAGACAGGCGAATCGAGGATGGAATCCCACTTTCAAGGATCCTCGGTTTAAAATAACCCCCATGGGATGTTTAGAGGATGGAAGAGGGTCAAGGCATTTTTGATTATATAAAGGAGCATAAAAAGACGATTATTTTATCATTTCTAATTGTTGCGATTCTAGTATTCATCCTAGGTTTATTCGCCGGGTTTAAGGGGATATTATTGGCCTTGGAGCGGACCGATCCGTCTTTTTTGGTTTTGAATTTTCTTTGAGGGTATGATCCTTGTTTTGTGGACTTTTCGTTGGCGTTTGATACTTAACCTTGTGGATGAATCCCCTAAGTTTTCTTCGTTATTTCTTATGTTACTTGCGAGTATTTTTGGGAATAATATAACCCCCGGGGCTGCTGGTGGGGAACCCTTGAGGGCTTATCTTCTCTTTGAACTTAGGGGAACCCCCTTTGAGATAGGTTTCGCATCTTCAACTGCTGATAGAGTGTTTGAATTCATACCCTTCGCTATAATATCTTTACTTTCGGCTATTCTCATCATGACATGGGAAGTTTCTATTTGGACCCGTTTTATAGTGAGTTTCCTTATAATATTTACTATAATACTTTTTTCAGTGGTTATCTATGCCGGGGCTAGGCGGGATGTAGCCCAGAGGATAGTTTTGGGTATAATAAGATCATTTTTGCCCTTCATTAGGAATATAACACGTAGAAGATTTGAATTTGGGAATTTGAGGGATAGGATAATCTTTTACGTTAACAGGTTTAGTAGTGGATTCTCAATGGCATTAACTGACAGGAGAGTGTTAGTAATAGGTTTTTTACTTTCCTTGATTATGTGGTTTCTTGATTTAACCCGTATTTATATCTGTTTTCGGGCTATTGGCGTGGAGCCTCCAATAGCTTCGTTGATTATAATTTATACTGTGGGGATTCTAATATCACTTTTACCATTACTTCCGGGTTCTCTTGGGTTGAGGGAGGGTATACTCGTCGCCCTCTTTGCAGTTGCTGGGATATCAGCGGATCATGTGATGGCAGCGAGTGTTATTGATAGGTTGGCCAGTTACATAACCCCAACTTTCTTTGGTTTTCTCGCTGCCGTGTATTATGGGAGAATTATCATAAGAAATCATGAAAGCTGATGAGGGGGCTCTCTTTGATAAGCTTACCATATACAAGCCGAAAAGTTTATATATAACCTCCTTAAGATATAATATACAAAATTTTCGGTTATTATTATGAGGGTGCTTGGGAAAATTTCACACATTTCTAAACGAGGCAACATCATAGCACGTTCAAAGAACACACCACCCTTCAAAGCCAAAGTCTTCACATCCAAAGGACAATTACTCGGTAAAGTCCACGACATCTTCGGCCCGACAAAAATGCCATATATTCTAATAAAACCAATTCGTGCAATAAATTCGAAAAATATTGAGAACCGAGTTGGAGAAAGCTTATATATAGAGAGAGAATGGGGGCGAAAAAAACGAAAAAGGAAAAAATGAAAAAGGAGATTTCAGAGATCGAAAAGGAAACAAGATGCCCAGAATGCGGATCCGAAGACCTTAGAGGAGACTATGAAAGAGCCGAAATAGTATGTGGAAAATGCGGATTAGTCATAGATGACAATCTCCTAGACATGGGCCCAGAATGGAGAGCATTCGACCATGAACAACGCGACAAACGCACAAGAGTAGGAGCACCTCTAACCTACACAATACACGACAAGGGCCTATCAACAATGATAGACTGGAGAAACAAGGACATCTATGGTAGAGACATACCAGCAAGGAACAGAGCTCAATGGTACAGGCTAAGAAAATGGCAGAGAAAAATCAGAATCTCCGGCGCCACAGAGAGAAACTTAGCCTATGCCCTGAGCGAATTAGATCGTGATTCCTCAAACCTTGGACTCCCAAGGAGCGTGAGAGAAGCCGCATCAATGATATATAGAAAAGCGGTTGAAAACAAACTTATAAGAGGTAGAAGCATCGAAGGAGTGGTCGCAGCATCACTTTATGCCGCATGTAGAAGATGCAACGTTCCAAGAACACTCGACGAGATCGCCGAGATTTCAAGAGTAAGCAAAAAAGAAGTCGGCCGAACCTACAGGTTCCTAACACGTGAATTAAATATTAAATTGCCTCCAACATCACCAGTAGACTACGTACCAAGGTTCGCAACAGAACTGGGACTATCAGGGGAAGTCCAATCAAAGGCCATCGAAATAATCGAAAAGGCCATGAAAAAGGGTCTGACATCTGGTAGGGGTCCAACAGGGGTTGCCGCGGCAGCACTTTACATAGCATCAGTGCTCCTCGGTGAAAGGAAAACCCAAAGGGACGTTGCAGAAGTTGCAGGCGTAACTGAGGTAACAATAAGAAACAGATACAAAGAATTGACAGAACAATTAGATATGGGTGTAACCCTATAATTTGACTATGAAAGTTCTTCAATAGTCCTCTTAAGTTCTCTTATGAGGGCAATATTATCCCCGCCCTCATACTCTTCTAAATTTTTCCTGTACACAGGCAGTTTCTCTAGGAATCTTTCGATGGATTTTTTATCCACTTCCTCGTGGAATTCGCCATAGCCTAGTTTTTCAAGGTAAAATGCATTAAGGATTTGTTCAAACTGTCCCTTGACAGGGACACTATAGACTGGTTTTTTAAGGTAGAGTGCCTCGCTTATAAGTGTGAATCCCCCATTAGTAATCACTGCAGCGGCTGATTTAAGGTCTTTGAAGAACTCATCCTCATTAAATTTTCTGAAATATAAGTTACCCTCGGTTTTATCCTTGTCGAAACCGTATATGATAAATTTTCTCTTGATCTTTTTAAGAGTTCTTAATAATCTAATATTGGATTTGCTTGTCTGATAGACGAATATATGATCCCCATAGTATGGTTTCAGATTCATTATTTCCTTTCTTAGGACTGGTGGGAACATAACGACCTTCTCTGGGTCCTTGATCTTGGGGAAGAAATAACTCGTTATAATATAACGTTTCGGTCTTATGATAAATGATCTTATAACAGCCTCGGCCTTCAGCTTATCCTTTCTGTATTTTTTCGGATATTCTATATTGCACTGGGTTATTACATGCATGTTATCCACGCTTATAAGGGGTATCCTTAATATGTTGCTTATGAGACTTGCATAGAATTCAAAATCTGATACTACGACATCTGGCTTGAAATCTCGGGCCATTTTATAAAGTAAGCTCAGGTTTTCTTTAAGGTCTCGTGGGAATGTTTTCATAGCCTTCAAGAATGTTTTAAGGTCTTTAACTTCATTGTTTTCATATACTGTGTTGAAGCCATATATTTCATGGACATTTTCGAATTTTTCCTTGAGGTATTTGTATGCCCGGTCACTTGCGAATATTAATACATCATAATCCTTGACAAGTTCTTCTAGTATCACGCCACTTCTGATCGCATGCCCCATACCCTCTCCACATACTGAGTATAGGATCCTCTTACGTTTTTTTGTGGAATGTCCGAAGGTGTAGTTTAATTCTGAAGCGCTTAACTTTTTACCTAAAAAATCACAGAGCGTGCTCTTGGTGTATTTGAATGCCAGGTTTTTTAATCCCTCTTTTTCAAGTCTTCTTATGGATACTAGTAGTCGAGGTTTTCTCAGGACCTTGAATTTGCTTATTCTCCCTATTCTTTCTATGTAATCTGTATCCTCGCCAAAGTCTAATGATTCATCGAAACCTCCAACTTCCTCGTGGAGTTTTTTACGTGTTAATATGCCACAACAGCCAGCCCCATGGGGTTTTATCGATTCCGTGAGTATCATGAACCTATTCGCGAACTCATGGAGTATCTTATCCCGTCTACTGGTTGATAATGGTATCATCTGGCTTATGGCTACGCCAAGATTTTCACTTTCAAATTCTCTGATGGCCTCTTTAAAATAACCCTCAGTTAGAACAACATCAGCATCAAGGAATAATAAGAGCTCTCCTCGGGCCACTTTAGCGCCATTATTCCTACCCTCAGCCGGCAACCCCCCATCAACGATCTTACAACCGTAAACTTCAGCTATTTCCCTGGTCTTGTCAGTTGAATTAGCATCAGCGACTATGATCTCATAATCCTCGAAATCCTGACTTTTTATGCCTTCAAGAAGCTTTGGAAGATACTCCTCTTCATTATAGGTTGGTATGATTATACTGAGTTTCATCCACATCACCTGAAGAAGGAGTAAAAGTTCCATGTGATGAAGAAACCTTTACACTCACCATTAAGGGCGATTATAAGCCTATCTATTAGTTTGATCTCATTATAGTCTGGTGATAATCTTATTATCATCTTATCATCCACTTTTTCACTTGAAAGTACTTTAAACCCTTCTAAGTGTATATTTTCCTTTGGTTGCAGTAGGGTTACTTCATAGTATTCTGGTGTTGATAACATTAAACCTATTATTATCCTTAGGATTATAAGGGATGCTATGATTATAGAAGGGTTTATAAGGTTCTTTGGGGAGAACGGGACTTTCAAAGCCCTCATACCTAGCATCCCTGAAAGGCCTACCATTGCTGGTGTGGAGAAAAGACCACCATCTATTATGCCTATTATGGTTGTAGTTATCGCGAATATGAGTATCACCTTATGGAAGTCTCGACGGTCTCCCAGGGAGAGAAGACCGAAAACGTAAATGGGGGGTAAGATCATAAGGAGCCAGGGGAGGAGAAACGGTGGAGTATACCCTGTGAGGGAGGATGCAGTATGTATGTGGGTGGGGGCCACTAGGCTTGTGAGGGAACTTAAGGATGCCTTGGGGAGGTGACTGTGTGTCATGCTCGTTGTAGCCGCCGGGTTAAAGGTTACAAATGTTGTATAGGGGTCCACGCCCACCTTAGCCCTTATTAGAAATTCTGCCATGATTATTATGAGGTAGGTTGAAATGGTCAATATTATCGTGATGAGGAGATAAAAATTCTTATCCTTCCCATTCCTAATATAGGGGCTTAGAATTAGCATGCTCCCCATCAAGGAGAAGAATATGATATCCTTTCCCTCTGAGGACCCCATGAGGAATATGTGGGTAAAGGAGGTTATGATAGGGTCTATGATATCACTTATAAGTAATATAACCCCTATTATCATGAATATAAAGCCTGTGATCGTCAAACGGTTCATATTAACACTCTCATCTATTCTTGTGGGGATGATGATAGCACCTCCTCGCAGAACCTATGATGGGGGGATAAGATTTATGAATCATTGAAGAGATATAAATAAGTTGGTGGATTAGATGGTATCCAAGAAATGGGCTGGTCTAATATCCCTCATTTTAGGTATTATCTTCCTCATATCCCCCGTGGGGGGTGTGAAGGCTATTAGCATGTTTTCAGGCATAATCTTGGCCTTGATCGGGTTTTGGATGATTTTAAACGCTTTAAAGGAAAGATATTATAGGAGACTTTCTCTTTTCTGGTTCGTCTTCGCGGTCTTGTTAATCCTTGTAGGAGTCCTGTTAGCATTCCAGGTAATCCTTATAATCGCCTTTGCAGGTTTCTGGTTATATGTTACAGGTTTGCTTTTCATCATAGCCGGTTTTATAGTTGTTTTCTCTGCATGGGATGCCCATGTTACAAGGACTCTTGGGGTTATGGGCATCCTTGTTGGACTAATCTACTTTGTTGTGGGCATCATAGCCCTCAACCCACTATTCATAGGGGTGATTGTAGGAATAATCCTGACTATTTATGGTCTTATCATCCTATTTTCTTAATACTACAAAGAGCCAGACTACAATGAATATCACCAGTACAATATAGAATATGAGTCGTGTTCTCATAACCCTTTGCTGGTTTTTTAAAAGAACCTCTGCACACTTCTTCGAGCATGTTCTCTCATCCAATGGTATGGGGTTCCCACAAACTGGACAATGTCTATGCGGTTCTACCATCATCTGATCCTCCAACTTTCCCATCTATTCCGGGATTACTTTTGTGCCAACCTCCCCCTTTAATGCTCTTATAAGGTTCATAGGATCCTTCCCATTCGCTATTATACTTTTGATATTTGATCTTTTTATAATATGGATCGCCGTCAAGTCAAGGAACTCGTAAGTCCCAGCTTTCCAATCTTTATCCTTGAAAAGGTTAAGCATCTCAGTAGCTGTTATCTCCTTATAGAGGCGGGCATCAGGGTACTTGAGAGGATCTTTATCATAGAATCCATCTACAGAGGTTAAATTGATGAGTATATCAGCATCCACAAATTCTGCGAGTATGGCGCCAACCGCATCTGTACTATGGGCAGGTTCTGTCCCGCCCATGACAAGAATCTTACCCGTTGCAGAATATTCAAGCGCCTCATTAAAATTGTGGGGCACCACCGGATATGCTCTATCCCCAAGGGCTAGTATAAGCATCTTCGCATTAAGGCGTGTGACTTCTATCCCAATATTGTCACATTGAGCCTCGTTGGCGCCAAGTTCCCTTGCCAATCTTATATAATCCCTTGCAGGTTCGCCTCCACCAACGACTATAAAAAGTTCATTGGTTTCCTTTAAGCGATCTAGGACCTTAGCATATTCTTTAAACATGTCTGGATTAAAATTTCTCATGATAATAGAGCCGCCAATCGTGATCACTACTCTCATTATTCCCACCCAGTAAGATGAATTGATTAAATTCAGATAAGTTTTATTCCACAACCTTACTATGACTATGATAAATGAAAGGATATATTTAATAACCTCGCTTTTCTAGGATTTCCCCACTCTCCTGCCAATCAGATAAAAAGGCAAAGGATAAGTGTGCACCCCGAAAAGGTACATTATTCACCAAAGAAAAAATAATCGAGATTGAAATGGAAGTGGTTTACAAAAAGCTTGGAATAAAAATAATAGCTGAGGAAGCCACAGGATTTGATGATAATCCAGAAATTTTGTAGCATATTGGAAAGTGTTCCAGAAGAAATAAAATCAAAGATAGCAAAAGCCATTATAAAGCCAGAATTTTACTTCGCCGCGGATCTTTACAAGGAAGGAAAAAATAACTCTTGGAGAATTCTCAGAGATTTTAGGCTTGTCTTCGGATGATTTCAGCAAAAACTGTTGAATGCAGTTGGAATTAAACTGACATCGTGGATAAAAAAAGTAGATAATAGCTGATGTAAATGCAGGCTATCAAGTTATAATCCTAGAGCAGGAGGTTACAATTGGACATTGGAGAAGAACATAATAGGCTTCCGTTGATGCTAAAATCAGGTCAAAAAAATAAGGTTGAGATTCATTGTTTTTCTTCGTTATAGTCCAATAAAACGAACAAAAAAAAGTAGAATTACAGCCTTTATAAAGCATAAATGATCAGATACTATAGGATGTTTGAGTGGACATTTGAAAGTCTGAGGGTGTTTTTTGTATTGCCGGGGGCGTGGAGCTAAAAACCCCCGACACCGCAAAATTTTGTGTTCGTTGCGAAACACTTTAAAGCCAAAACCAGAAAATAGAATTACTGATATGACACCGGCATCTGGAACCAAAAAGCCTGCTTCTATGGGAGATAAAAAAATCAGAATGAAAGTCTTGAATGGTGTAAAGCTCACTGCATAGGAATACCACTAATCCTACTCATAGGACTGGTAATTCTAGTGCTAACCTTCTAAAGAATGCAACTAGGAATACTACTATTCCTAGTCATAAAATCAATCCTCCTTAAAGAACCAGACAGAAGGAACATATTCTGGAAAACATATTTCCTTTCAATACCACGTCCTGGAACGTTACATCTAATGGAACCAACGTAAATGTGGAGAAAGATACATAAAATGACCACAGCGTAGGAAATTATATGAGGATACGGCCAACCAAGACCTTAACCAACCTACTAAACCCCCCACTACCTCATTTAATTGAACAACCCTTGAAACAGTAGATCCTACAAATAATACGTCCAATATAACGGTTTTCGATAATAGTTATTCAGAGGATCTTAAAAAGCGTCTAACAAAGGCATACACGTATAACAGGAATATAAGCTACGATAAGTACACCAACGGGAACGTTCACTTTTTGTTGTATATGAAGTATAAGGTTATCCTAATAGGCTCTCCTCTTGAGGACACCCCTGTTGCCGAGGGGATTATAAAGTCTTTGAAATTGAAAAATAATCTCTCTGTAATGACAGGAATAGAAAAAATAGCCCCATCATAGTCTACTTGAAGAGTATTATCTCATCACAATTTGACAAAAAAATCAAGGGCTGGGACTCTACAATCGAAAAGGTCACCCACCCCAATCCCTTTAAAGTTAATGACCACGGTCTTACTTTGAAGAAGCCCTAAAATCGCTTTCAGATGAAGTTCGAAAAATTCTTAGACCTCTAAAGGTTGAAAAAAACCTTAGTAAACAGTCCTGGAGAGACAAAGTTCAAGGATAGCAGACAACAATTTTAGTATTCTCTTGCACGTTTTAATTTCCTATTTTTTAATTTGAACTTTTATGGTTTGTTTTTAATTGTTTTAGGGGGTTTTCATTTGGTCGTCTATCCCCATCAAAATCCGACCGAAGATTTTAATAACAATAAATTACTTTAACCCCTTTTAGCCTATAACCAACCCATGAAAACCTAATAACCACCTACCCCACCAAAATCATCTAAAAACTACTTTAGATTATCTTAGTTTCCTATTTTTTGATTTGGAGATGTCCTGTCAGTCGTCCACCTTTATAAATAAAGTGCATTACCAGGGGTCGACAAATTTATATACCTGAAAGAAGAAACCTCAGAACGAAACAGACAAATTAAAGGAAAAAACCGCCCTGTTAAAATCAGACCAAAATGGGATTGAAACATATTTGAGGTGGGTGAGGTAGTATACCTTGACAAGAGTTAAAATCAGACCAAAATGGGATTGAAACAAACCTTGAAACCCGAGGATGTGATCCCTCCGATCGTGTTAAAATCAGGCCAAAACGGGATTGAAATTCTATTACGATACTGTTTTTTGTTATTTTCACAGAGTTTGGACTAAAATTAACAGGAGAACAGAATCTAAAGGCTTTGAAGTTTTAGCAGAGCCAATTTATATTTGAATGCTTTAAATAATTTAGATTAGAGAGTATTGAGGGGGTTATACTTGAGGCTTAGAATAGAATTCAGATCAGACATAAGACCATTCAGGATTCCATATAATTATAATCATATTTTATCTGCGATTATTTATAGGAGAATAGCTGACCCAGACCTCGCAAGTGAACTCCATTCTGCTAACAACTTTAAATTTTTCACATTTTCCCAGTTGAACATACCACGAAGGAAATCATTTGAAAATTTCCTCCTATCAGAGGATGGTAAATTTTACTTTTTCATATCATCCAAACATAGAGCTCATCAAAAATCTTGTTGAAGGATTTATTGAAAAGCCTGAAATCGATTTTTTGAGAAGAAAAATCCACGTAGACTATTTTGAGTTCCTGGAGCCCCCTAAGATCAAAAGGAATATGAAATTCAAGACGATCTCCCCCATAATTATAAAAACAGTGAAAGAGGATAAAGGAGTCCTTAAACAGTGGAACTTGAACCCAAATGACATCAGATTTTATGAAAACATGCAAAAGAACCTTATAAGGGAGTATAAGGAATTTTATGGGGATTATGATGGTGATGAATACCTCAAAGTCGTCCCTACCCTAGTTCCATCAAGAGAAAAAGAATCATGATACCCAAGGAGGATATTGAAACATACCACAGAGCATATCATATGAAATCACAATCGAGGGAGATCCAAGATTCATAAAATTCGGATACGAGTGCGGGTTTGGTGAAAAAAACAGCATGGGCTTTGGGATGGTGACAAAAGCATGAAAATAAATCTATAGGAGGGGGATCAAAGCACGCGCCTCGAAGATGACATTACTTCACTGACAATACCCCCCACAAAAATGTGGAATAAAAGACCCTCGCAAATTCCCATCATTCTTTAAGGCAAGCTCTAGATCCCCCCATCTGCCACCCTATTTCTCTAGACACCCACCATCAAACAATCCATGTTCCTATGGGATCGTAGCTGACAATTGCCATAAAAAATTTAGAATCCCCACCTTATAGTATATTTGTACCCTGGTCCATAAACGCCTAGCATGCAAAAGAAATCTGAGAAGATTCTACCTAGAAGGTTATATTAGTTGTGATAGTATGTTTATAACAGAGATCATGTCAGAGGAGTGATCTGTTTGGGTAAAGTATCATCAAAGAAACTCTATGAATTTCGGAGGACCTTAGAAGAGCTTGCGAAAAAGAAAGGTAGGGGCACTGAACTCGTATCAGTGTATATACCACCTGATAGGCAGATAAGTGACGTGACTAAGCATATGAGGGAAGAATTAAGTCAAAGTGCTAATATTAAGAGTAAACAGACTAGGAAGAATGTTCAATCAGCAATAGAAGTTATAATGCAACGTTTGAAATTGTTCCCCAAACCACCAGAGAACGGTCTTGTGATGTTCGTTGGTATGATACCCCGTGGAGGACCAGGCACCGAAAAGATGGAAACATACGTTTTCGAACCGCCAGAGCCCATAAAAACCTATATATATCACTGTAATTCTGAATTTTACCTCGAACCCCTAAAGGAGATGCTAGAAGAGAAGGAAATCTATGGTCTAGCTGTTCTAGACCGTAAAGAGGCTACAATAGCACTCTTAAAGGGTAAGCGGATTGAAATCCTGAAAACCCTTACAAGTGGCGTTCCAGGAAAGCACAAGGCTGGAGGCCAGTCACAGCGGAGATTCGACCGCCTGATAGAACTGGCAGCACACGAATTCCTCAAAAGGATAGGAGATCATATGAACGAAGCCTTCCTATCAATACCCGACCTCAAGGGGATTATCATCGGGGGTCCGGGTCATACCAAGGAGGATTTCGTGAAAGGAGATTACCTACACCATGAGATTAAGAAAAAGATTATAACAACAGTTGACACATCCTATACCGGCGAATTCGGGATAAGGGAAGTTATAGACAAATCAATGGATGTTCTAACAGAAATTGATGTGATGAGGGAGAAAAAACTAGTCCAGAGGTTCCTCACCGAACTCATAAATGAAGAAGGACTGGCAGCCTATGGAGAAGAAGAAGTGCGAAATTATCTCCAAATGGGGGCTGTGGAAGTACTTTTATTATCAGAGGATCTCAGAGCAAAAAGAGCCACTTATCAGTGCCCATCCTGTAACTATAAAATGGATATAACCATAAAAAAGGAAGAATATAGGGAATGTCCCAAGTGTAATGATCAAATGAAAATAGTGGACTCCAGGGACCTCATTGACGATCTTGTGGAAATCGCCGAGACAGTAGGCTCCGAAGTGGAGATAATATCAACTGAGACAGAGGAAGGAATCCAACTTCTAAAAGCCTTTGGTGGTATCGGGGCGATCTTAAGGTACAGGCCATAACCCGGAGGATAAACCTCACCAGGGGGAAAGGGAGTGCATGGGATAATCCCCCCCATAGAGGCCTGCTAATAACCAACTTTTTTTTAGGGTTTTAGTCCCTTGGGATCCCCCCTACAATTTTTTTAGGTGGAGTATGCTCAAGTTCACCTTATCCAAGTCTCTTAACCTTTATAAGTGACGTGACAGGAACCCCATCAACCTTTGAAATGCCCTTTTTGTCTATGAGCACCGCCACTACAACTGGTGTTGCCTTCTGACCCTTCAATACCGTTACAGCTTCTTTTATCGTCCTGCCACTTGTTATCACATCATCTACTATGAGCACTCTCTTATTTTTAACCTTTGCAAAATTGCTGCTTATAGCCCCCCTGGCGTCTTTACCCTTCCTATGTTTTATGGGGTGGAAAACCGCTAATGATATGTCCTTTTTCAACTTTGAGACCATCTCATCGGCCATGAGGGTGGCGAATGGGATGCCGCTGATGGCTATTCCAACCACCACATCTATTTCCCCATATTCTAATGCAAGGTCGGCCATGGCAACTGAAACGTGTCTCATCCGAGTGGAGCTTCTGCCAAGGCTCTCCCAGTTTATGGCGAAATCTAATGGAGCTTCTTTTATAGATTTCACACTTGTCTGGAGTGTTAACCATCTCGCAGTGTCTTTTGAAACGTTTAACTCATCTGCGATTTCTCCCGTGGTGAAGCCCCTTTTTCGGAGTTCTTGGGCTTTTTTTATGAGTTTTTCTGTCATTTCACACACCTTTATAGGTCCCCGTTTAATGTTATGGGGCGATGTTCCCTCGCAGATCTTATAGCTGCAAGGGCTGTTCTAAGAGCGTATATTCCATCTTCTCCTGTTATTTCAGGTTCTTCATCATTTATGATTGACATGAGGAAGGATCTGATCTCGTTTTTTAATGGTTCTTCATGTTCTATTTGAACATTCTGGGCGAACTTACCATAAACGTCTATACTCTGATCTATGTAATCTATGTTTATTATCCCATCAGTGCCTGTTATGGCTAGTTTCCTCCTCTTATATGGGGTTAACCAGTTAACCTCTAGCATGCCTGTTATGCCACTTTCAAATTTTGCCATTATCTCTGCATGGTCCTCGAATTGGCATTTTTCGAGTATGCTCCCCATTGTCGCGTAGATTTCCCTTACTGGTTCGTTGAAGAGGTAGTGCGTCACATCAAGGTCATGGATTGCAAGGTCTATCGTCACTCCAACATCCTTTATCCTCGGTGGGAATGGTCCAACCCTCTTTGCTGATGCTGATACCACGTCACCGATAACATCATTTTCTATAAGTTCTTTTGCTTTTTTCACTGCTGGGTTGAATCTTTCAACGTGTCCTATGGCGAGTTTCACCCCCTTTTTCCGCGCGCTTTTAACCATATCCTCCGCTTCTTTTAAGGTGAATGCGATGGGCTTTTCTACGAGTACATGTTTTCCGTATTCGATGGCATCCATGGTCACCTGATAGTGGTGTGTTGTTGGCACGCAGATGCTCACGGCTTCTATCTCCGGTATTTTAAGGAGGTTCTCATAATCCAGGTAACCGCGGGCATCATACTTTTTTGAGACCTTTTGCAGTGTTTCCTCCATTATATCAGCTACTGCTATGAGGTTGGCTGTCTTGAGGCGGTGGTAAACTCTTGCATGATTGTAACCCATTGCCCCTACACCAATTACTCCTACATTTACCCTTCTCAAATGTAGTCCTCCATTTCATTCGCGACTCTTTCACCCAATTCTTGGGCTTTGTTGATGGGACCCTCCAATGTTACCTGGGATAATATATCCCCTTCTCTTGATAAAAGGATAGCATATAAGCATAGTTTTCTATTTTGTGCCCGGGCTATCACACCAAGGGGCCATTGACAACCGACTCCTAATTCCTTTAGGACGCTTTTTTCTGCTTTAACTTCCTGTTGTGACCTATAATGGTTCAGTTTTCTTATTAGGTTGAGGTTTGGGTTGTCTTTTCTTGTTATAATTGCTAGGGCTCCTTGGCCGGCGGGTGGGGTTATGTATTTGAGTGGGAATCTCCTCCTGATCTTCTCTTCTAATCCTAGGCGTTTTAGTCCGGCTTCTGCCATTATTGTCGCGTCTATTTTTCCTTCCATGACCTTTCTTATCCTTGTGTCTATGTTCCCACGTAGGGGTTCTAGTTTGAATTCTTTCTTGTAATGTCTGCAGAAGGCTTCTCTTCGGAGGCTGCTGGTGCCTATTCTTGAATTAGGTGGCAGTTCGTCCCAGTCAGCCCTTGATACTAATACTTCGTGGGGTGTTTCCCTTTCTGGTACTGCTGCTATTGTCAGGTCCTCGTCTATTTCTGTTGGAACGTCCTTTAGGCTGTGGACTGCAAGATCCACCCTTTCTTCTAGCACGGCATTGTCTAGTTCCCTTGTGAATATGCCCTTTCTGTCGATTTTATATAATTGTGAATCTTTTATTTTATCGCCACTTGTCTTTATTATAACCTTTTCTATCCTGGTTGGGCTTATCCTTGAAAGTTTGGCTATTATATCATCTGTCTGTTTTAGTGCGAGGCGACTTCCCCTTGTCCCTATCCGCAAGTTGATGATCCCCCCTATCTCTCCTGGATTTTAGAATATTCTGAACGGTAGATTAATATTATATGTTTTCTGGCGGTTGAAAGCGCATATTTAAGCGCATCTTCCCTCTTTTTAATGTAGGGGATTTTCTTTTGGAGTTTTTTTTGGATGTTTTTGCCTAGTTCTCCTGTTAATATAATCTTTCCCGTGAAATCTTCAAGTATGCTGGCGGTTTTGTCTTCATCTATCTCTTCACAGGTAATCCCATAATCTCCACCTAATATTATAATGGGGGTATTGAAATTTTGGGCCATCTTTAGGGTATATTTTATGGCCTCTGAATTTATACCAGGGTTTATCTCTTCTATTATTATCTTCCCATCAACGTGACGCCTAGAACTTCTACCCCTGACGCCTTTAAAGTTCCTGAGACCCTCCCGTATCCTCTTTATACTAATATTAAGGGTTAAGGCGGCTGATACTGCTGCTAATAGGTTGAGGAGGTAGTGTGGGCCCGGGGCGAAACTTTCAACGGTGAATATAGTATTATATTCCCTGTCTGTTATTGTTTTAAGACCGTTTACATGTACTTTTAGGCGGGTTTTTTCAAGGCCATAATCTATGTCTGTAGGATAGATGTTAGCATCTTTTTCTCTTATTGAGAATGTGTTCACGTTTTTAAATTGATTATAGTATTCCTTGTAGGCTGTGTGTTCGCAGCATGTTATTTTGCTTTTGAATATCTGGGATTTGGCCTTGCTCGCCTTTTCTTTTCCCCCTCTGATGGGGTAATCTTCTATTATGTTGGTTAGTATTCCCACGTCTGCGAGGCCTGTTCCCCCAAGGGATGTTTCGAATATGCACGCTTGGTAATCTAGGCCCCTGGCAAGTTCCACCGCTTCTATGATGCTTGCTGGTGTTATGCTGATATTCTCTTTAAGTTTTTTCGTGGATAAAAAAACTCCTAGGCTGCTGAGTATGAGGAGATTTTTTTCTCCCAGGATTTCTTTAAGCATCCATACGACGCTCGTTTTACCTTTAACTCCTGTAACCTCTATTATAGGGGTTTTAGCTAGTTTTTCATCCTTTGATAGGAGGAATTTCACTATTTCATGGTGTGTGTAGTCGACTTTTAGGTTGAGGGGGCAGTGGATTGGTGCTATTATTCTCAGATTATCTGATTCTGGGATTCTGTTAACGAGTTTTATCCCCTCTTCTGTGAGGATTTTTTTATTTTCCTCATTGAGGCTATTGTAGATGTCCCATGCAAATACCTTCCTACAATGTTCTCTGAGTGCGAGTGCTATTGTGACACCACCATGAGTAAGATCCACCACCAGTGCTTCCATTATTATACGACCCTATCACCTTCTGGGGGGTGTCATCATGTGGGGGTCTATGGTCGTCGGATACGATCCCCCCCTACTCCCTAGTGGGTGTTATACCCCCCTCGATTAGTTTTTCTCTAACCTTCTTGTAGAAGTCTTTACTCAACCTTACAAAGTAGGCCTTGTTCTTAGACTTTTGAAAAATCAGTTCTTCCATATAATTTATCTCTTCCTTGAATTGTCCATCAACCACTGCTATGGCCTTTTTACCCTTTTTTAATAATTTTATCCTGATTTTGCTCTCGTCAGATACTACTAGGGGCCTTGCACTTAATTTGAAAGGGCATATTGGGACTATTATGAATGCTTCTACTCTTGGGTCCACAATGGGGCCCCCAGCCGACATGGAGTATGCTGTGGAGCCGCTTGGAGTCGCCACTATTATCCCATCAGCTCTTAACTCCTCAACAACCTCATCATCGACTAATATTTGAATGTGTAACATCTTCGCCGGTTCTCTTGTCATCATAACAACTTCGTTGAGTGCTGATGGCAATCTACCATGATGGTAGACGTCCAATTGTGTTCGCTCCTCTATTATATAATTTCCCTCCAGGACCTCCCTAAGTTCCTGGAATACACTCTTGGGGTCGATCTCTGTTAAAAACCCGACCGTACCCATATTCACTCCGAGTAAGGGTATCCCCTTCCCCTCTATGAAGCTTTGGGTGCGTAGTATTGTCCCATCCCCTCCAATGGTCACGATAATGTCAACGTCCATTTCCTCTAAATCCTTTGCCAGGTCCTTGAATTCCGGGATTTTATCTGCTAGTGAAGTGTCAATGGATACCTCAACACCATTCTCTATTAAAAATTCAATGACCTTCCTTGCTAGTTCAATGGCCCTGGGAATGTCAAGGCGTGCCACCACACCCATACGCATTAGATAACCTCCAATGCTTTCATTATCTCCTGGTGTAATTGCCTGTTCCCAGCTGCTATAAGTGAAGTACGCTCCTTAACATTTAAGAGACCATTGAGGGGATCCCCCCTTTCGGTGGTGACTATACCCCCAGCTTCTTCGACTATTAACTTTGAAGCTGCTATGTCAACCACCCTCAGATTTCCTCGCAAGTCCATGAACGCATCATATGCGCCATTGGCAACATATGAAAGTTCCAATGCCACCGAGCCTAGTATTCTCATCCTACGGATAATACGACATATATTATCGATCTTGGGGAATTTAGTACCATAGATGAAGGCGCCCATTGAAGATTCTTCCAATGATTCCTGTCCGGATGGTTTTATCCTTTCATCATTTAAATATGCTCCATGTCCCCTCATGGCCTCGTAAATGTCATCAGTGGCGAAATTTTTAACAAAACCCATCTTCACATCATTTAATGAAGGTAGAACATCACTGGAATGGTATTCTGCGATTGCAATGGATATGCCATAGAATGGTATGTTCTTGATAGCGTTTGTAGTTCCATCAAGAGGATCCACAACGAATATTATCTGAGGCTCCGAATCTCCTTCTCCTATTTTTAGGTATCCTATCTCTTCGCTGATTAATGTGACCGGTCTCCCAGTATTTTCCAGAACATTTATGGTTTCATCCTCAGCTACAAGGTCTATTAGTTTTGTTGGCGTGCCATCAACGCCCATTTTTATTATTTCACCCGCTTCTTCTTTACCCACGAGGGGAGCTATGGCCTTTTGCACTTGTTCAGCCATTTTGAGCGCTATACTCCTCCAATAATAAATGTCAGATTTTTTCATTCCCACAACACCCAAGAGGATCCCTCATTATAAGTATACTAGCGCCGCTACTACAGCACCACATTCTTTGACTTTATGGTTTATTTCTTCTACTATTAAGTTCTTTATTTTTTCACCCCTCCTTCTCATCATATATTCAACCATAAAAATGGCATCCTCCCTTACAATCCTAGGATCCTTGTTTATCCCACTATTCTCAGCCACACACCCTATATTATCAGATAATGCAACTGCTATGGCAGCTGATATAAGATCCCCCCTGTTATCTGAGATGCTATGGGAGAGCACACAATTAACTGTTGAACCCACCTCGAAGGATGGTAATCCAACTACCCGTGCACTGGCAGGGATTATACTTGAAACCTTTATAAGGTTCACATCACCGATCCCAGCATCTAGAAGAGCATTATCAAAGGCATTTAACCTGGTAGGCCCTTCACTCCTTCCTGATGTAATTGAAACCTTCATACTCATCACTAACCTAAAATTGTGGGGTAAGTGGTAGGTTTTATATAGGGTTGGTAACACTAATAATATAAAAAAATCCTTTATCAGTTTTTTCATATTATCCTATCTAGGAGGTATAATAAGATGTCAAAGAAGGTAGTGGAAGTCAAAAATTTGAAGGTTGGAAAATACGTGATCATAGATGACGAACCATCAAAGATCATGAACATATCAACATCATCACCAGGAAAACATGGCTCCGCCAAGGCCCGTATAGAGGCTATAGGCATATTCGACAATCAGAAGAGGAGCATAGTAAAACCAGTTGATGCAAAGATAGAAATACCCATAATTGATAAAAGAACGGCCCAAGTATTGGCTATTATGGGTGATGACGTCCAATTAATGGACCTTGAAACCTATGAAACATTTGAGACACCCATCCCCGCAGATTTGAAGGATAAACTCGTTGAAGGGAGCGAGGTAGAATATATCACCACAATGGGTAAAAATAAACTTATGAGAGTTAAATGAAATGTTCCTATACTTGGAGGATTCCTCAAAATTTGCTTTTTCAAGGAGAGAATCCTTTAAAGAATTCTTATCATCCCAAGATGGGGAAGCCTTCGGGATGCTGGGCATCCCCTTCGATTCCACAGCAACCTACATGCCAGGGGCTAGATTCGGCCCCTCAGCCATCAGAGAAGCATCCTACAATTTTGAAGGGTATAATCTAACATTTAACAGGGAGCTTAAGGCTCCCATTTTCGATTTGGGTGATGTTAGCGTCGTGGCAGGAGACTTCAAAGAAACATCAAAGAGGATAATAGACACACTAACCAGACTCCTATCCCATGATCTTAAACCCCTAATACTTGGAGGAGAACATACAATAACCTACCCCATTTTAAAGACCATCCAATCCAGGGACAATCCCACTATTATCCATTTTGATGCCCACATGGACATGAGAGACCATTATAATGGAAAATTCACACATGCAACAGTAATGAGGAGAGTATACGAACTCGAACCTCAGGATATAATCATGATAGGCGTTAGATCCGCGTCCAGAGAAGAAATAGAATTCGTCAAGGAGCATGAGATTGAATATTACACCTCGCAGATGATCCAAGAGAATATAGAAGAGGTGACGAGCAAACTTAGAAGTATCAAAGACCCAGTATATGTAACAGTTGACATGGACGTCCTCGACCCCTCCCACGCCCCAATGGTAGGTAACCCAACCCCATGTGGACTTACACCATTCCATATGGAAAAATTCATTGAAACCATAAGCAGGAAAGATATAATGGGCGTTGATATAGTGGAGGTCACATCCCCAGTGAAGGGTGATCAGACCGGACTCAACGCTGCCAAGATCCTCCATGATCTACTATCCCTAAAATCATAAGAGGTGCACCCACATATGAACACCAGAGAAGTTGAACTTTCAGGTCATATAATTGACAGCCTAATCCTCCCCAAGGTCCTAGATGTGATAATGGATATGGGTGGAGACTTCAAGATACTTGAATTTGAGATCGGTAAAAGGAAGACAGATCCAAGCTATGCTAAAATACTCGTATCTGCTAAAACACCATCCCATTTAAACAAGATACTCGATGAATTAAGCGAGATAGGCGCATCAATAGCAGAGATAAAAGAAGTGGAACTCCGAGCAGCTGAAAAAGATAAAGTATTACCTGCTGGTTTTTACTCCACAACAAACCATCCCACCTTCATCTTCTATGAAGGAGAATGGAGACCAGTCCAGGACATTGAAATGGACTGTATGATAGTAGTAGACCCCAAGACAAAAACCGCAAAATGTAAACCAATAGGGGAAATAAAAAAAGGAGACCTAGTAGTCGTTGGAAGAGAAGGTATAAGAGTATCCCCACCAGAGAGGCCACGTGGCAAAAAGGGGATCTTTGAATTCATGGGGAGCGCCGTATCATCTGAAAAACCCCTCATCGCCACCATCAAGAGGATAGCATCCGAGATAACAAAAGTGAAAAATAATAAGGGTAAAATCGCCCTCGTAGCGGGACCGGCTGTAGTGCACACAGGATCGGCCCCCATAGTCGCCGAGATGATACGTGAAGGTTTTATTGACGTACTATTCGCAGGTAATGCCCTTGCAACCCACGATATCGAAAACGCCCTCTATGGCACATCCCTAGGCATCTGCGTCAAAACCGGCGAATCAGTAAGCAGAGGCCACCATCATCATATTTATGCCATAAACGAGATTAACAGGGCAGGTTCCATAAAGGCAGCAGTCAAAAAGGGCATACTAAAAGAGGGTATAATGTATGAATGCGTCAAGAATAACATCCCATTTGTACTTGCCGGGTCCATAAGGGATGACGGACCCCTCCCCGATGTTATAACAGATGTTGTTGAAGCCCAGAATGAAATGCGACGCTATATTAGAGAAGTTGACATGGTACTGATGATAGCTACCATGCTCCATTCAATAGCCGTGGGAAACCTCCTACCATCCCATGTTAAAAGCATATGCGTAGATATAAACCCCGCAGCAGTGACAAAACTCGCTGATCGGGGCAGCTCACAGGTTGTGGGTGTTGTAACAGATGTGGGGGCGTTCTTACCCATACTCTGGGAGGAAATCAAAAAGAACAAGTGATAAAATTGCTAAAAGGGAATATACTAAATGTCTTCACAGGAGACATATACCCCGCCGAGATCATCATCGAAGATGGTATAATCAAGATCGTAAGAAAAATAAAAGGAGATTTTGACGGAATCCTACTCCCAGGTTTCATAGACTCACATACACACATCGAAAGTTCATTAATGACACCATCATCCTTCGCAGAGGCCACCATACCCCACGGGACCACAGCAGTGATAAGCGACCCCCATGAAATAGCCAACGTAATGGGCCTTGAAGGGATAGAATTCATGATAGAAGACTCAAAGAGGGTCCCCTTAAAATTCTTTTTCACAGCACCATCATGCGTACCCGCAACAGAATTCGAAACAGCAGGTGCAAGGATAGGAGCCAACAAAATAAAAAACCTCCTTGAAAGGGATGAGATAGTAGCCCTGGGGGAGATGATGGATTTCCCAAGTGTCATAGCAGAAAACCCAGAGGCCATCAGGAAGATAAAAGCCGCGAAGAAAGCGTGCAAGCCCATAGATGGACATGCACCACTCCTATCAGGGGATGATCTTTGCAAGTATGTGGAGAAGGGGATATCAACCGATCACGAGTCCGTATACGCGGAAGAAGCCCTGGAAAAGAAGGAACTGGGAATGAAGATCATGATAAGGGAAGGTTCATCCGCGAAGAACCTCCAAGAACTTGCAAGCATCGGCGGGGACTTCCTAGTATCTGACGACATGGAACCCGGGGACCTCATCGAAGGCCATATGGACGCTATCCTCAGAAAGGCCATCGAATATGGTATAGATGAGGCAGAGGCTGTTCGGATGGTCACAATAAACCCCGCAGAACACTACTCATTAGATTGTGGTGCAATAGCCCCCGGAAGATCCGCTGATATAGTACTAGTTGATAATCTGAAAAATTTCACAGTAAAAAAAGTATTTATTAACGGCGAACTCGTTGCAAAGGATGGTGAAAAACTATTCAAAACCATGGGGGAGAAGAGAACACCACCCCAGGGGAAAATCAGGATAAAAGGCCTTAAATCATCTAGGTTGGAGATCCAAGCCCCCGGCGACAGGGCGCGAGTAAGGGTTATCAAAGTCTTTGAAGGACAAATTATAACTTCAGAATCCGTACATGAACTTCCAATCATAGATGGGATAATACAACCACTCCCAGAGGATGACATACTGAAAGCATCAGTAATAGACAGATACGGACATGGAAACATAGGAAACGGTTTTGTTAAAGGCTTCGGCATAAAAGAGGGCGCCC
The DNA here is from genome assembly GCF_023167465.1 of Methanothermobacter tenebrarum. Lineage (NCBI taxonomy): Archaea > Methanobacteriati > Methanobacteriota > Methanobacteria > Methanobacteriales > Methanobacteriaceae > Methanothermobacter > Methanothermobacter tenebrarum. Next base: position 475,633 of record NZ_AP025698.1, read on the forward strand.
TAGCATCCACAATCGCCCACGATTCACATAATCTAATAGTTGTAGGCACATCCACCAATTATATGATGGAGGCCGTTGAGATTCTTAGAACGGGTGGCGGGCTTATCGCAGTAGCCCCTGACGAATATATGCATCTTAAACTGCCAGTTGCCGGTCTCATGTCCCATGAAAGGGTGAACATCCTCGCATGTAAAGCTAGACAACTTAACGATTTTGTAGCAGATATGGGATCAAGCCTCTCCAATCCCTTCATGACAATGTCCTTCTTATCGCTCCTTGTAATCCCACAATTGCGTTTAAGCGACAAAGGACTATTTAATGTTGAAGAACGTCGCTTTGTTGATCCAATTTTATCTTAACGAGTCTATTATCCTTCTCATAGCCAATTTTTCCCTGGATCCTCCCACCCTATCAACCACCCTCTTCATTTCTAATATACGATCAATGATATCTTCCTTATTCTCCACCCGGTTTATACGAGTATAATTTATCAGGGATTCTATAATCGCATATATGCTCCTGTTTAATGGTTCTTTGAAATTTTTACCCTTAAATATCCTTTTAACATCCGCTGTTATAATGAATAATTTAGATTCCCCGTACCGATCCTTTCTTTTAACACCCTTCACCCTTTTTGTAGTTGCTGTGAAAAATGACGAAGCACCCCTCAAAATCAAATATTCAGAATATGGTATAAAATACTCATCCCCAAGATCTCCTAGTGTGGCCTCTGTAAACAAGATGGGATCATCTGTGATATTAACCGTGAAATTACCAGTAGCTAATATATTAGAGAGGGTGTGGCTCCCCTCATAAAGGTACAATATAACCTCCCGGGGACCCTTACATATCACGCCAATGGGGGCCGCATTACCCACACCCTCAACATTTAGGGTTGTTACTATCGTCTCATATAATAGGCCCTTCTCCATTTTAAGGGACTTGAGGTTTTCCACTTCCTTGTAATCTCCTATATCCTCCACCCCACTTGTTATTTTACCACGAATCCTTCAATGTCAGCATTTATAACACAGTCAAAGTCGATTTTTTCATACCAGCCCGCTTTTCTGAACATGTCCATGAAACAGACGCCAATAACCTTCCCACCATCTTTTAGGGATTCATCTATCAATTTTTTAACATCTTCGATCTTGGCGCCTATCTTCGGCATTGAAAGACCCCCCAGGAGTACGAGGGCATCCACCTTATAAGGGTTCACATCTCCTAATTCAACACCATACTCAGTTAATACGAGTTCCCTGGCCTTCTCAAAGTCCGTGTTTGGGATGAAAATACCCTTCTTGTCCCTTGCAGCGTATGCGAAAAGTTCTGCGAAGGGCGTGCAAACACCTGGGACGCCAGCATACCCAATCGTCTCAACATCCGCGACCTCTTCCCTAAAAGCTGTTAGATTACCTTTTATGCCCCTAAATTCTTTAACCTTCTCCATTATATCCAACCTCCATCGCAAATTTATATCATCACAACTTATATAAGATTGTGGGATATGACTTTTTGGGGGGGATCGGATTAGAGATCGAAAATTTAAAAAAGGCCCTTGAGATGATCACTTCCTCAAGGGGATTTTATAGGCTCATCCCAGAGGTGAGAACAAATATAGTGATGGCGAAAGAAAATGCTAAGACAGTCAATGACGTGGCCGGGATCCCCGGGAGGATCACAGTCCATAAAAAGGATGTCTTCGCATGCAGAGAACCTGAATATGGGGCTTCTTCACATCTAGCACGTCTCATACTAGAGATAATGAAATATGATCCCACCCGAAGGAGTGGGATTAACATAAGATATGATAAGGCCATAATAGAATCCTGTGAAAGGATGGGCCTTAAAGTCTCATATTATGATAGGAGAAAAGAGCCGAGGGAGATCAAAGAAAAAGAAGGGGCCACCATACCATGGGGTGTTAAAGTCGCCATCAATAGGATAGGCAGAGTACCAGATGTAATATACCATAAGGGAGATTGGGGAAAAGAGCCCATGATAGTATTATTAGCAGCTGATGCCGTTGAAGCTGCTAGAATAGCCATAAAAATAGGGGATGAATATGAGGTATGAGATGTACCATGAAATCCTTCAACAACCACAATCAATAAGGGAAACATTAAAAAGAGAAAAATCCCACATGGATGAAATCTCCAATGAAATAAGGGAACACGATAAAATATACCTTATAGGGTGTGGAAGCTCCCTTTCAACATGCTATTCAGCACGTGACGCCATCAACATCCATTATGATATGGATATAGGTATATTCACAGGCTATGAATTTCTTTACCACAAAAAAATCCAAGATAAAGATTCTATCATAATATTAACTTCACAGTCCGGTGAAACAGCCGATACCCTCGCAGCATTGCGGAAAGCAAAAAAATACAACCTAAAGACCATAACAATAACCAATGAGGGTGCCAGTACCATGGCCAGGGAATCAGATGAGACAATATTAACCCATTGCCAACGGGAGAATGCAATAGTAGCGACAAAAACATACATAAACCAACTACTCTGCCTATATTACATCCTCTTCGGAGTTTATGATGATGAACTTTCAAAAAATATACTCAAAGACCTTGAGAAGTTGCCAGGCGTCACCGATAAGCTTATAAATGAGACAGAGGAGGAGAACAGGCTCCTTGCATTTGAGTTCAAGGATGATGATATATTTTATTGTATGGGGAGCGGTCCGAATTATGGTCTTGCCTATAAACTCGCAATGACCATGTTCATGGAAGGAGCGCTTAAACACGCCTGTCCACTTTATTCAGGAGAATTTAGACACGGGTTGATTGAAAAAGTTGAAGAGGGCATCCCAGTAGTATTCTTAGACGCCGATCTTCCAGGTGATGTTCTAACTAGGAAATGCATCGAATTCTGCGAAAAAATCAATGCAAAGAATATAATCTTCTCAATGAAGGACTACAGTAACCTTAACAGGCTATTATCACCGTTCATATTAGTCATACCACTTGAATGGTTCATATACTATCTTGCATCCTATAACAACAAGGATCCTGGAAGCACAAGACATATCGGGAAAGTAAGATACTAAGAGTATAAAATAGAAAAAAGTGTGTTATTCTACTTTAATGGTTTGTTTCTTTTTAACTTCCACCTTTGGAAGTTCTACCGTTAAAACACCATCTTCGAATGTTGCCTTGGCCTCGTCCACTTTTATCTTAGCTGGTAAACTCAATTCTCTCCTTGCTTCACCATATCTGCGCTCTTTTTTCACGTAATTGGCTCCTTCCACTTCTACTTCTTCTTTGAAATTTGCTGTTATAGTGATACTATCCTCTGTTAATTCTATATTTATATCCTCCTTTTTAACCCCTGGAAGATCAGTTTTTATAATCAGTTTATCATCGGTTTCTATAAGGTCAAGGGTTGGTTTCTCTGGTAGAACTTCTGTATACTCTGATATTTTCTTCTCGAATTCCTTCTGCATTTCTCTCATACTATTTATCATATCTTCTATCATCTTCTCAACCATTAATCTTCTTTTTTCCAGCATGCCGAAAGGTTTTTCTAATTTTCTTTTCATGCAGACCCTCCAATCTTTTTATTAATCTAGAGACCCCCTCATCTTCTAAAGCAGAGATTAGTATAGGATCCTCAACCTTTATAGTATATTTTTTGATATACTTAATATTTTCTATGAGATCCATCTTGTTAAACACACAAATGAATGGTATCCCAAATATCCTTTTTAAGTCCTTGAAGAGATTATATTGACCCTCCATAGGATAACCGCAGGTTTCGGATGCGTCAAAGATGAATAATATGATGTCAGCCAAATTTTCCAGGGCAACCATGGCCTTTAATTCTATGTTGTTCATTTGATCGATTGGCCGATCTAAAAGTCCGGGGGTATCTATGACCTGGATTTTGTTCCATTTCGTTTCAAGGTAGCCTATCTGGATCCCCTTTGTGGTGAATGGGTACTCTGCAACTTTTGGCTTAGCACCTGTTAATCTTCGCAGTACTGTTGATTTTCCAACATTCGGGAATCCTGCGATAACTACAGTGAAGGCATCAAAATCTACTGTGGGCATATTTTTTAACTTGTTCCTTGTAAAATCCAGGAAATCTAAATCCTCCCCAATTTTCTTTATAACGGATGATATTCTACCATATGCTTCTCTCCGGATAGATGACGCTAATGAAGGCCTAGATCTCCTTATACGCTTCCTGTATTCCCTTTCAAGTTGGCTGATTATCCCAGCAGCCCAGTTAATAGCACCTAATGACTTCTTCAAGGGGTCTATCCCTACTGTTACGTCAATGTAATCCTGGTAAAATTCTGGCAAGCTTTCAATGTCGGGTGTGCGTTCTATTATCAATTTTAGTTTGTCCTTGATAATGTTACAGGCCGTTTGGATCCTTATAATTTCTATTGTTTTAGCCTTTTTTTGACTTGGTATTCTTGATGTGCGGGCGGCTGAGGCGGCTTTCCTCGCCCTACTAAAGGCCTTGTTTAGGAGTTCTTCACTTGTTGGGATTGGTGGTAGTTTCATGATCTTTCACTTAATTCTTTTTCTTGGAATATTTGGGCTTGGAACTTGTAGACCCTTGTATCCTGGTCATACCAACAGTCTGGTGGCAAGCCCGCCTTTAAGCATGTGTTACAGAGGAATTCTTCTTCGTCAAAACCCCACTCGACAGCAACCTGAGGTAATAATAGTCCCTTGTAGGGTCCTTTTTCGATGATGAGCCCATCTACTCCCACTTTTATCCTCTCAGGGTATTCTCTAGGATCTTTCACTTTTATGGGTTCTGGTTTTGTGAGTACACTTACTTCTATTTGAATTTCCTCGAATTCCTCCAATGTCACCGGGCGGAACCTTGGATCAGATGTTGCCGATGCTACCGCGGCTTCTATAACACCCTCTATTAGTGGTTTTATCGGCTCAGGAAAGCCTATACAACCTCTAAGATCCCCGTTTTTGTTTAATGTTACGAACACTCCCATCTTCTCCCTTAGATGGGATGGGACCCTTGGAGGATCCATTATCCTACCCTCTTCCAGGTATGTTCTTATGGCTTTTCTGGCAACCTTTATAAGTAATCTGCCATCCTCCTTTGAAAGCATCTATTATCACCTGAAACTTTCCTTTATCCGCTCCCACCCACCATCACTTCTTTGACTCGGAGATGGGGTCCCCCATCACCTACAGGTACTGTCTGTCCAGCTTTACCACAGAATCCAATATTCATTTTAAAATCCGATCCTATGGCATCAACTCCTTTAAGGGTTTCTGTAATATCCCCTGATAGTGAAACGTCCCTGAGGGGTTCTTTTATCTCCCCATCTTCTATTAGGAAGGATTCAGCCGCATTGAACTGGAATATGCCCTTGCCTGTGTCCACTTGGCCTCCCCGCGAACCCTTAAGGTATATCCCATATTTAATGTCCTCGATCATCTCCTCAAAATCCCAGTCCCTAGGTTCTAGGTAAGTGTTGCTCATCCTCACAATAGGGTTTTCGCTTATCATTGAACGTGCATTACCTGTTGGTCCAAGGCCCAGTCTTTGGGCTGTCTCCCTTGAAGTTAAATAGGATCTTAGGATACCATCTTCCACGAGGATTGTGGGTGATGCTTTCACGCCCTCCGCATCGTAGTGGTAATGTCCAAAAGCGTCCATGGTAGGATCATCCACTATCCTTACATTCTTTGCTCCTATCCTTTCACCGAGACGATCTTTAAGTATTGAATCATCCTGGAGTACAAGGTCCGCCTCTGTCGCATGCCCCAATGCTTCATGTATAAGGACTCCGGTAAGCTTAGGGTCTGTTAGGATGGTGAATTTACCTGAGGGTGGGCTGTGGGCCGATAATAGTCTAACAGCTTTTTCGCCGGTTTCTCTACCCACCCTTTCAAGGTCCTCTCCTTCAAGTATCTCGAAGCCGTGGCATCCCCCAATACTATCATGTCCCATCTGGATTTGCAAACCATCAGAAGCTACTGTATTTAAGAATAGGGCTACCCTTACCTCCCCTGATTCTATAGATGATCCCTCAGAATTGAAGAAGATGGTTTTTGTTTCGGTGTCCACATAACTTATACTGGTACTTATGACCTTGTCTATGGAGGCTGCCTTGTGTATGTCTAGGAGTGTTCTTTTTTTATCCTCGACAGGCACGGTGGAGGGTGGTATTCTAGCCTCAGGGCCTATGCTATCAACTACTGGCGGATATGGTGCCATCTCAACATCCCCACCCACCCTCTTTGATAATCTAAGGGCCTTTTCGGCTATTTCATCAACCTTCGACGGGTTAGAAGTATAAGCCAGACCCCATGAACCCCTACTAAGGACCCTGACACGTATACCAGTGTCGTGGCCTGTTTTAATCTCCTGTATTTTACCATCCTTCATAAGAAGAGAATTGCTCGTGGATTCTCCCATCTTTATATCAGCGTAATCTGCTTTCTCTCCAAGCCAATGGATTGTTTTTTCAAAGACATTAATGTCCATTTTATCAACCCTTTAAATGCTCCTTTTACTACTCCCATTAATGGAGGTTAAATACAGTATCTAGTGGCTAGATAAATGTGACAACTTGGGAGATTCTCCATTTTCTCTTTTTTGGTGAGCTAGGATAATGTGACAACTTGGGGTGGACTGTTAGATTCCTAAAGTTTGAAACAAGACATCTCCAGAGATTCTTGAAGGTTTATATTAGGGTGCCCTCCAGTTATGGGGTGGATGGATAATTTTTATAGGACTAATTATATAATTACACAGACATAAACCCTATCTTTACTGGGGGATGTGATATTTTGAAGACCATCAATGAGATAAACCAGAAGATCAAGGATGGGGATGCTGTTGTGGTCACAGCATCTGAAATGACAGAGATAGTAGCCGAAAAAGGGCCTAGAGAGGCATCCCGTGAAGTAGATGTTGTAACAACCGGTACATTCGGTGCTATGTGTTCATCAGGGGCTTTTTTAAATTTTGGCCATTCTGATCCTCCCATTAAAATGTCTAGAACTTATCTTAATGGTGTTGAAGCTTATTCAGGTCTTGCAGCAGTGGACGCATATATAGGCGCGGCACAACCCAACAAAGACCCCGAAATCGGATTGGACTATGGTGGAGCGCATGTCATAGAAGATCTTATAAAAGGTGAGGAAATAGAATTAGTAGCCGACGCATATGGGACAGACTGTTACCCACTAAAGCATGTTGAAACCTTAATAACCTTGGATAAGCTCAACCAGGCTATAATGGTTAATCCACGTAACTGTTATCAAAATTATGCTGTTGCAGTTAATTCAACCGATGAGACACTATATACCTACATGGGCACACTTTTACCCAATTATGGTAATGTAACCTATTCAAGTGCAGGAGAACTCAGCCCACTCATAAACGACCCCTACTTCCAGACCATCGGCTTCGGTACAAGAGTTTTCCTATGCGGAACAGAAGGCTACATCGTCGGTGAAGGCACACAACATTCAACCGAAGTCGAAAGAAAGCACGGTGTACCCACAACCTCTGCAGGCACATTAATGCTAAAGGGTGACATGAAAAAAATGGACCCAGAATTTCTAAGGGCGGCTACAATGCCAAACTATGGGCCAACCCTCTATGTTGGAGTCGGCATACCCATACCAATATTAAATGAGGATATAGCAGCATCCACCGGGATAAGCGACGAGGAAATCACATGCAAGGTTGTCGACTATGGAGTGCCGCGCAGAAAAAGGCCAGTAGTCAAAGAAACAAATTATAAAGAGCTTAAAAGTGGTAAAATTGAGATAAATGGCATGGAAGTTCCCACTTCACCATTATCATCATTAAAAAAAGCCATGAAAATAGCAGAAGAACTTAAAAAATTGATAGAAAAAAGCGAATTCCTACTCACCTCACCAATCTACAGACTACCATCAAGAGGTTACACCCTAAAGCCCCTCGAAATCAGAAAACCATCAATACTTGTCCGGGAATTAGAAAGTAAACCAGTAATAGTCACACACCCCGATGAGGATATTAAGAATGTTGCAAGAAAACTCGTTGAAAACAACATTAACCATATCCCCGTTGTTGACGAAAAAGGGATACTCCAAGGGATCGTTACATCATGGGATATAGCTGATGCAGTTGCAAAGGGAAAAACCAGCCTAAGGGATGTTATGACAAAGAAGGTTATAATCGCCAGGGAAGACGAACCCGTAGAAGTAGTCGCACGTAGAATAGACAAATATGACATTTCAGGTTTGCCAATAGTTGATTCAGACAACAAAGTCAAGGGTATAATAACAGCAGAGGATATATCAAGGCTCGTGGGAAAGAAGATAAATAAAGGGGGCAAATCCATATGAAAGCATGGCTCAGATTCCTACCAAACATCATAGGCAAAGCCATAATCTCAAAGGCGATAAAAAAATATGACATCGAATTCAACATACTAAGAGCACACATAACACCCCGCGGGGGTGAAATGTTAGTCGAGATAAGCGGCCCCGAAGAAAAGGAGAGTATAAAGTTTATAGAAGAACAGGGTATAGAAGTAAAACCCATAATAAAGGTTGTTAAAAAGGATAAGGATAAATGCATAGACTGTGGAGCATGCATATCACTTTGCCCAGTAAAAGCCATCAACATGGAAGAAGACTGGACAGTAGAAATAGACGACCAAATTTGTATAGGTTGTGGCTTCTGCGCCAAATCCTGTCCTACAAAGTCCATAATCCTATTCGAATAAAGTGATTTTATGGTTATAGTCGTTGGTTCAGGGGCTGGTGGCGCCACCATCGCAAGAGAACTTGCAAAAAATAACATTAACGTCACCATACTAGAAAAGGGGCCGCTTGTACCCTCAAAGCACGCGTTTAAATGCTATGACCCCCCACCCAAGGGCGTGGATCTTCTTAAAACTTCATGCGTAGGCGGCTCAACCCTTGTAGCGACAGGAAACGCCGTCAGAGTCCTTGAAGATGATCTGAAGGATTATGGTATAAATATTACAAGGGAACTTGACGAGATAGAAAAAGAACTTAACGTGAAACCCCTCCCAAGAACACATATAGGGGATGGGACAAAACTTATAATAGACAGTGCACGATCACTTGGCCTGCCCATAAGGAGAATGCCAAAATTCATAAACCCCGAAGAATGTAAACCCTGTGGGAAATGCGCCTTCGGCTGCCCAAGGGACGCTAAATGGTCCGCCAAGAAATTCATAGAAGATGCCATAAGATGGGGTGCTGAACTCATCCCCGAGACCGAAGCGAAAAAGCTCATCATAGAAGACAATAAGATAAAAGGGGTTAAAACCTCAAATGGGCCATTATATGATGAAATAGTGGTCCTCGCCGCGGGGGCGGTTGGAACCCCAAGGCTACTCCTAAGATCTGGCGTAAATGCAGGGGAAACATTCTTCATGGACACATTCATAACAATAGGGGGCATACTAGAAGGTATCCGATTCAATGAAGAAGTGCAGATGAACGCCATAATTGAAATGGAAAATTTCATATTAGCACCACATTTCGCCACGCTCATCGCAAAAGAACTTAAAAGGAAAGACTATAAAAAAGAGGACATCATAGGACTAATGGTTAAAATCGCCGATGAAAACAATGGTAAGGTTAAACTGGATAGGATCATAAAAGAGAACACCCCAGATGATATAAAATTACTCGCAAGGGGATCAGCCATCGCAGGTTCCATACTCTCAAATATTGGTGTGGAAACAGCCACTATACTTTCAACCCATCCAAGAGGCGCCCACCCCGGGGGCACCGCACCCATAGGTGAAGTAGTGGATGAAAACCTTGAAACAAAGATAAGAGGACTCTATATTGCAGATGCAAGCGTACTCCCAAAGGCCCCAGGCGCCCCACCCATACTCACCATCATGGCCCTCGCACTCAAACTCGCCAGACACATACTAAAGGAGTGAATCTCGCATGTTCAAAAAATTCCTAATATTGGTAGTAATCCTAGGACTTTTTTCCATAGCCCAAGTATCAGCCGCCAATATAGAGATCATATATAATGGGACTGGAGGAAATGTTACAGGAAATTATTATATTAGACAATACACACCCCAGCATACTATAACCCAAGAGGTTATCAAAGCAGCTAAAAACGGCACACCAATGGTGATATTCGGTAACGGTTCCGGCAAGAATGTTATGATCGTCGCAGGAGTTCATGGTAATGAATTACCTCCACAATTAGCAGCCCTTAAACTCATAGATTACCTTGCAGATAAGGAAATTAATGGCACAGTCTATATAGTACCATTCCTCATCCCATCATCAACAGCCACCTCCTCACGTTATTGGAACGGCCAGAACCCAAACAGTATAGCCAATAACAAGGGAACACCAACCAATATGATAGTGCAGATCGCCAAGGAACGTTTAATCCAAGCCTTAGGGGATTTCCATTCAACCCAACCCGACGGGACCCCAGGAACGGATGCAGTATTCTGTTCAAGAACTCCAACCTATGAAAGTTACAAGATAGCCTATTATATAAGTAAGAACAGCCCCACCAAACTGATAGTATATGAAAAGGCCGGGGTGGAATATCCAGGGGCCCTCGAGGATGTGTGCAACCTTGCAGGTATACCCAGTGTCACATGTGAGGTTCTTTCCCCACACGGAACAGTGGCAACGGGTAGCGTTGACAGATCATTTATACAAATGCTCCTATTCCTAAAATATAATAATATTATATCAGATACTGGCTTATCAGTTTCGCAGGTAGTTACAAGCGCGAATACCATAAAAGGCTACTATGAGTCCTATAAGAGACTACCCAGCAATGTCACCATTAACGGCAAGGATTATAATATGGGCCAGGCATTGTATCTGCTCTGTAAAGCTACAGTAAACATAAACAGTGGCAGCACTTCCATGATAACCGTGGGGAACGTTAACAGTGCCATAACATCATCTGGGAACTATAAAAGTGGGATAGTCTATAAATCTGAATATTTAAATGTTGCAGGGAAAATTCTAAATTTCATTGAAGCTTATAATCGCGCTCCAAATTATGCTAGCACAAGCCGTGGTAACATACCATTCCAGGGACTTGTTTACATGTACAGTAAGATCCTAAGCTTTTATGGTGCTAATGGTAGACTTCCAGGTTATGTGACAATCTAGAATTGGGATTCGATTTCATCCTCGCTCATGAGCCTTTCACAGAAATGACACCTTAAAATCACAGGTTCCCTGTTAATGACATAGAATCGTGTTTCCACAGGCTCCCTTCTATTAGTTATACAATTTGGATTAGGACATTTTAATATTCCATGCACTTCATCGAGGAGGTGTACTTTCCACTTTTCCACTATCTCATAATCCCTTATTATGTTTATGGTCGCCTTGGGTGCTATGAGGGCTATCTGATCCACTTCACTTGATTCCAGTTCCCTGTTTTCCACTTTAACGATATCCTTTGAACCATAACGTGAAGATTCCATGTTAATAGCTACTGTAACTCTACTTTTACCATCTGGAAGACCCAAAATCTTCAAGACGTGCAAGGCCTTATTTGAGGTTATATGGTCTATGACAGTCCCATTTTTTATTGGTTTAACTTTAAGTTCCCTGGGTTTCCTCAATCTAAACCCCCTATCCTATTATATATTCCATGAATTTAGCATATACTGGACGTGTTATGAAAACTCCTATGAGCACGCCTAGGACTGTTGTGAATGCGAAACCAGCTAACATTCCTATACCCGTAGCGCCCCTTGAAAAACCCACATAGGCTAATGGTAACATTGCAGCGATTAATGTACCGGCGGAGGCGAATATTATGAAGAAAGCTTCCCTGATCCTGAACATTCTCCTGCGCCTTTTCACCTTTTCCTCGCCGAGCACTTCATCTGTTATGATTATCTGGTCGTCCACTCCAGTGCCTATGGCTGCTAGGATACCTGCGATAGCAGCCAAGTCTATATTCCATCGTATGATGGCGGCAACACCTAATATTAGGATAAGTTCTGCCAGTGTCGTGAAGAATATTGGCAGCACCAGGACGGGCGTCCTGTAACGTGCGATTAGGATTATGATAATGGCGATAATAGCAATTAAACCCGCTATTATGGCCCCTTTGGTAAATTCACCTCCTAGTTCTGCGGATACGCTGCTCACACCAACAATTTTAACCTTAACAGGTAATGAACCCGATTTCAGGAGGGTTTCAACTTCCTTCGCCTTTAATTCTGCGGATTCTCTTGTACTCTCAGCGCCTGTTATTGCAACATCTGTCACGGGTTTACCAGCCGCCACATCAGGTGATATTTCAGGGGAGGTTATGAGACGATCATCCAAGTACATATCAACGGGTGCACCGGCTTTACCCTCCGCAGCCTCTGCAAAACGTTTAGCACCATCAGGTGATATGCGGAATGGAACCTCCCATTGATTTCCCCGTATTATAGGAGATTGTACACTTACAATATCAGCTCCTGTAAGCACAGTTTTATTGTCGATTTTTGCCTCGAATTTACCCGGGGAGCCCACTATCCTAGCCACTTCTTCGGGCTTTACCCCAGCAATTTCAATGATAACGTTCTGGTTTCCGCTGGCCCTTACCTTCACATCCTTCACGCCGAAAATGTTAAGCCTTTTATCAAGGACACTTGTTATGGTGTTCATGGTCGCCGGGTCCACGGGTTTTTCCAATTGTATTTGTATGATGGATCCTCCTTTTAGGTCGAGGCCCTGTGGGATTCCAAGGGTTGAAATGGCTGCTAAACTTATCATTACCAGTATTATGAGGATGATTGTCCTTGGTTCTCGTATGAATCGTGAGATTCCTTTTCTCATGATTTTGCCTCCAAGTACCATCTTAGTATACCAAGGTTCATGAGCCATGTTGTTAAGATGTCAGCTGATAATCCGATGATAAGGACTGCGGCTATATTACTTAAAACTTCGGCTTCTGGTATGATGAATACTGTTACGATGTAGAGTGCGCTCATGGATGCTATCGCCGATCCGGACATTGTAAGTCCAGTTTTAATAGCCCCTATCGCCCTCTCGGTTATTTTACCTTTTCTTTGTTTAAGGAGTCTTGTTGTGAGTAGTATGTCTGTGTCTACACTGTAGCCTATTAGCATTAGTATCGCGCCTATGGATGCGAGTGAGAGGGGGATCTTGAAGAGTGACATTCCACCGAGTGCGATTATAATATCGCTGGCTGCTGCCATTATAACTGCAAGTGATGGTATCAGGTTTCTGAAGGTTATGAGTACTGTTATTGACATGAAAAGGAAGGCGAATCCCACGGCCCAGTAGATTTGTTTCATGGCTTCTTTACCCAGTATTGGACCCACTGACCTGTAACTTTTTATCTTTGCCGTCCCCTCCAGGGCCCTTGTGAATTCATCAACCTGGATGTCGCTGCCCATTTGTACTGTTGCCTCATTTCCCTTCATTGAGACAACATTAACGTCTTTGATTTTTAGTTTTTCTTGGATAATGGTCTTGAGTTCTGTTTGGTCCATCCTTTTTTCTAATGTTAATTCTGCGATGGATCCTCCTTTCAGGTCGACGCTCTCTTCCAGTCCATGTGATAATAATATGCCAAGGGATGATATTGTTATGATTAATGGTATGATTATGAGTAGTTTGTAGGATTCTGGAAGTTTTATTTTCAACTTTATCCACCCTGTTATCCTATAGAGTATATCTTAAGGTCCTTTTCGGCTATAACCTTTAATGTGTCCTCTTTGATCTCGTTAAATTGTTTCCCACCCGTTTTTATCGTGAATGAGTTTATTATACGGCCTCCTCTCGCTTTTATCTTCTCAGCCATCCTATCTATTACATTGCTTCCCCCCTGGCGGCCCATTGTAGCGAATAGTATGACGTCTTTGCCTTTTAGTTTTAGGTTGTCTATTATTGTTATTATGGCTGGTGCTGGTTTACCGGCCCATGTGGGGGATCCCATATAAAGGAGGTCATATCCGGTCAGGTCGATAGTTTCAGGTTCTATCCTAGTCTTGTTCTCCCTTATAGCATCTATAATTGATCCTATATTACTCAAGAAACCGTATCGGTTCTTTAAATCCTTTATTTCAACTGTTTCGGCTGATAATTCATCTGCGAGGGTTTTAGCTACAGTTTCGGTATTTTTTGTTTTTGAATAGTAGATGATTAGTATCTTTTTCATAATAGCATCCTCCCCCATATGTATATACCCTGTCTGCTAGGGGTGTACTGCTGGAATGTCTAGGGATGTTTTTTCATCAAAGCCGAACATGATATTCATGTTCTGGATTGCCTGGCCAGAAGCTCCCTTTACCAGGTTATCGATTGCTGATATTATAACAGCTCTCCCATTATCATCAATTTCAAAGCAGCCTATATGGCACTCATTGGAGCCTCTGACAGCGCTTAAACGTGGCATTTCACCATCCTCTATTATTTTTATGAATGGTTCGCCCTCATAGAATCCACTGTATATGCTTTCAAGTTCCCTGGGGGTGAGATCCTCCTTTAGGAAAGTGTGTACTGTTGTTAGGATTCCCCGGATGACCGGTACAAGGTGTGGTGTGAAGCTCACACTTACCTGGTATTTTTTTGATAATTCCTGGCGTATCTCTGGTGTATGCCTATGATCTGTCACATTATATGGTATCACGTTGTCGCTACAATTTGGATAATGGGTCACGGTGGTGGGTTTTATCCCGGCACCACTTACACCAGTCTTTGAATCTATTATAAAAGTTTCGGCTAATCTCTCATATACCAATGGTATACAGGCTAGTATAGCCCCTGTTGGGAAGCATCCAGGATTCGCAACGAGATGGGCGTCCCTTATCTTGTCCCTGTAGATTTCTGGAAGCCCATAGACAGCATCCAAGGACCCTTCATGTTTTATCCCATACCATTTCTCATATGTTTTTATATTATCGAATCTGTAATCACCGCTCAGGTCAACGACCCTCATACCCTGTTCTAGGATCCTTGGAACGATCTTCATAGAAGCCCCATGTGGTGTTGCTGTGAATATAAGATCTGCATCAATATTATCAATGTCAACATCCGAAAATTCAAGTTCAAGGTCCTGGAGGTGTGGGTGCACCCTATTTATGGGCTTGCCAGCATATTTTCTAGATGTAGCGGCCACGATTTCCACATGGGGGTGTTTGCTCAGAAATCTTAAAAGCTCGCCACCAGTATATCCACTAGCTCCTATAATACCTACGTCGATCATTAAAACCACCAGAAGATTTTAACAGTTTTTGAATGTTTCATCATCGAATTTCATGCTTTTTATTTTTTTGATTATTTTGCAAGTGCTGTCAAGTTGGGCTTTTTTATACCTTTTCACCCTTTTAACTTCACACTTAAGACCCCTTTTTCTAAGTTCATTTTCAAGTTCTTTAATATTAAAGTCTTGGTCCGGGCCTATGGCTATGATATCAGGGTTTATTTTATGGACTATCTCAAACATGTCAGTCTCACTCCCAAGATAGGCCTCATCAACCGGTTTTAACATTCTAACAACCTCTAGTCTCTGTTTCTCACCTACTATGGGGATTCTTTTCTTCGCCCTTACAGTGGAGTCCCTTGCAAGGACTACAACTAACTTCGCATTCTTTCCACCAAGCTTTTTAGCCTCTTCTAGGAAGAAAACATGTCCTGGGTGTATGATATCAAAGGTGCCGGTGGCCATCACAGTCTTCATGATAATCTTCACCTATAGTGGGTCCTCATATTCTAGGGCTTCTTTGAAGTCTATTTTACCCTTGTATAGGGCTGATCCGATTACAACACCCCTTACACCTGTCCTCTTCAAAAGTTCAAGGTCTCTGGTGGATGTCACGCCACCAGAGTATATGATGGGTATTTTAACCGCTCTGATAATCTCCTTGAGGGGTTTGATATCCACGCCCTCTAGGAGTCCTTCCACGTTCACGTTTGTGAATAGTATGCTACCCGCGCCCATTTTTTCGAATAATCTAGCCAGTGAAGGTGCTTCCATTGTTGTTTTTTTGGTCCAACCTTTTATGAGAACCTTCGAGTCTTTACTGTCAACTGCTACCATTATCTGATCTGATCCATATTCCCTTGAAAGTTTTTTCACCATCTCCGGGTTTTCAACCGCCACAGTACCTAATATTATCCTTCTAACGCCAATATCGAGGAGTTTCCGGGCGTATTCTCGCGTTCTTATACCACCACCTACCTGTACCGGGATGGGAAGGGATTTAACAATCTCCTCTATAATATGGAAGTTGTTGCCTGTTCCAAGGGCCCCGTCAAGGTCGATTAGGTGTAGCGTCCTCGCCCCCATCTTTTCCCATTTCATGGCCGCGCCTATGGGATCATCTATGATAACCTGTTCCGTGCCTGGGACACCCTGTACTAGTTGGACGCATTTACCATCTTTTATGTCAACTGCAGGGATTATCAACATTTTATCTGGTGGGAACATGATAACCACTAGTATGGGAGGTCAGTTTCTATATGGATTATATCATCTATTGTTCTGGTATAATATAAAAATTCCGAGGATCATTATAAAAGCGGAGAAGATTTGAAGACCCCCAAAGGGTTCTCCGAGGATCAGGAATGCGAATATGGCCCCGAATAGGGAGGAAAGTGGGAATAGGGAGCCCACTTCAGTAGATCCTATTTGTCTCAGGGCGAAATAGATTAATATGAAGGCGAAGCCTATACTAAATATTGAAACGGAAAAAAGGAATGGTAACATTCTAAGTGGGAACCTCAAGCTCATGTTAAGGGACAATAAAATACACATTAATATTAAACCGCCAATAAAACTTTTTATAGCTGATATCCATATAAGGTCCCTCTTTCTACTGAGGAATTTACTTAATACAGTGTCTAGACTCCAGAAGAATGCTGCTCCAATAACAAGAAGATTACCCCGGATATTCTGGGTTAAGGTTATATGATGGAATTCTCCATTAGTTGCTATTGATAATGCCCCTATGATTAATAAGAGAACACCTAAAAGGTCCTTTAATTTCAAGGATTCCCCGAATATGATTAAACCCATCAATATTATGAAGAAAACTTCAATATTTAAAAGGAGCGCCGAGTTCACGGCGCTGGTTTCGCTAAGGCCTCTGAGGAAGAGTAACGGGGCTATAGCCGAACTTGAAACGGCTGTTACAACGAGGATGAGATAATCTGATGGTTTAATGAACACCTCACCATCCTTTCCATGATTAAGCACATCTAATATAAAATTCTTTAAAGGTGATTGTCTTATCAAAAATAAGAAAATCCCGGCTATAAGATAGGTTAAAGCTCCGATTAAAATAGGGCTCATTTCACCGACCATAATCTTATTAAGGGGTGCGGATAGGCCGAAGAATACTGTGGCGAGGATTACGCTCACATAACCCCATAAACGCTTCATTGAATCGTCCCCCAAAAAATTTTGAAGACTAACATCCCAATTATAATCTGTATGATTAGTCTATAAAATCAACTACTCTGGGGGTTGATACGAATATGAAGAAGATAGCATTGAAGATAGCATACCTAGGCACGCGTTTCCACGGATTCCAAAGGCAACCAGACCTTCCCACAGTTGAGGGAGAGCTTATAAATGCACTACAAGAGGCTGGTCTTATTGAGGATCCAAAAGATGCTAGATTCCAGGCCGCCGGCAGAACAGATAAAGGAGTGCATTCACTTGGTAATGTTGTAACATTCTTCACACCATACAAAGTCCATGTGAATCAAATAAATGATATCCTGCCACGTGACATTAAAGTATTGGCAAGCGCCTCCGTATACTATGGGTTCAAGGTAAGATACCCCATCAGGAGATACTATCGTTATATATTATTCGATGATGATCTCGACTTAAAACTTATGAGCTTAGCGGCTTCTAAGTTTGAGGGGACACACGATTTCACGAATTTTTCCAAGAGAATCGAAAGAAACCCTATAAGGAAGATAGAATCTGTTAAAATCCGAGAAGATGATGATTATTACCTTATCGACGTAGTCGGTGAAAGTTTCCTATGGCAGATGGTGAGAAAAATGGTGAAAGTCATCGCTGACGTTGGGAAAGGGGAAATCGGAATAGAAGAAGTTGATAATCTGCTCAATCCAAAAGACAGGACCTATATAAAGCCAATGCCACCAGAAAACCTTATACTAATGGGACTCGAATATGGGGTTAAAATCAAATTCAAAGAAGATGATTATGCGATATCCTCATTTAAATCAATACTAGAGGAAGAATTCCAAGAATATAAGAGAGCATCTATTGTCAGAAAAGTGATGAAGGATACCCTTATAACCTTCAAATAATATTATAAACAAAACAATCAATGTGAACTCATGATACTCCCCAACTCATCTAAAGGATAATTGGAGGATGATAAATTAAAAACAAATAGTGTTAAATCTCCCATTATAGTGGGCCTAGACCCGGGTTTAACTGTGGGTATTGCTATTTTAGACCTTAGAGGAAACCTTGTACATATTAACAGTATAAAGGAGGCCTCACACGCAGAGGTTATAATGGAGATCATGGATAAGGGTAAAGCCATTGTAATAGGCTCTGATGTCCACCCACCACCCAGGATGGTTAAAAAGATCGCAACAGCATTAAATTCTAGACTGTATACGCCAGAGAGGATATTCCCCGTGGCTTTAAAAAACGAACTTGTTAACACATTCTTAATAGAGAAAAGATTAGATATCTCATTAGATGCCCATGAAAGGGACGCCCTTGCAGCTGCGATCAAAACATATAGACACTATGAGAACAAACTAAGACAAGCGGAATCCCGTCTTACAAATTCAGATATTAGTCAAAGAGAAATCGACGAAATAAAAGGATTAGTGATCAAAGGCACACCAATAACCAACGCAATAAAGAAAATCAGAAAACCAAAGGGCGCCGAGAAAATAATAGAAAAACCCCACAGGGAAAAGCCAAAAGAGGTCCTGGAAGAATTCTCACAATTAAAAACTCGGGTTAAAGTGCAAAA
Organism: Methanothermobacter tenebrarum; assembly: GCF_023167465.1. Classification (NCBI taxonomy): domain Archaea; kingdom Methanobacteriati; phylum Methanobacteriota; class Methanobacteria; order Methanobacteriales; family Methanobacteriaceae; genus Methanothermobacter; species Methanothermobacter tenebrarum. The sequence goes on from NZ_AP025698.1 coordinate 494,621, forward strand.
GAGGAAAATCGAACACCAGAAACTTTTAATAAACAGACTAAAACGACAAAACAGGATATTAAAGAATAAACTGCGAAGACAAAAAAGAGAAAATCTCAAATTAAAAAAGAAAATTGAAAGATTACACTACGAATATTCAAAGGACATACTCTTAAACAGGGAATTATCATCAAAGATAAAGCTGATAAAAAAACTACAAGAAAAATATAACAAAGAAAAAAATTTAAGGGAAAATCTAGAGAAGAACATCAATTCACTACTAGAAATGAAAGAGTTCGAACATAAAGGAGAAAAACTCCCCGTAAAGATTGTGAAATCATTCACCAAAGAAGGCATAAAAGAAGCCTGCCAACAATGGAAGATAAAAAAAGATGATCTAATCCTCCTATACAATGCCAAAGGTGGAGGATCCCAAACTGCGAAAATACTCACCAAAATAGCCCCAAGAGCTATAATAACAAGGGAGAACATGTCACACCAAGCCCTCGGAATATTCGAGGATAAAGAAATCCCAGTAATCTCAGCAAAGGATATATCACTCGAAATCCGTGAAGATTTCGCGCTGGTCAAAGCCAAAGACCTTGAAAAGGAAATAGGAAAATGGAAGAAAAAGATAATGGAAAAGAGAATAAAAAAAGAAAAACAAAAACTCTGGAAGATAATAGACGAATACCGTGCTAAAAGACGGAGAACACATTGAGTGAACTGCCCATAGTCTTCGCAATGGGGGGACCTCCCGCCGAAAGAGTTAAAGTGGGATTACCATGAAGATCGCGATAGTTATCGGCACCCGCCCAGAAATAATTAAAATGGCGCCAGTGATCGATGAAATCAAAAAAAGGAACATAGAATTTTCCCTAATACACACGGGACAACACTATGACCATGAAATGTCACAACAATTCTTCCAAGACCTTGAACTCCCAAAACCAGACCATTACATAGGGGTTGGTTCAAAGAGCCATGCTAAGATGACAGCAGCTACGATGAAAGGCCTCGAAGACATCCTAAAAGAGGAAAAACCAGACATCGTCATGGTACAAGGGGATACAAACGCCGTACTAGCAGGCGCCCTAGTAGCATCAAAAATGCACATACCAGTAGGCCACGTAGAAGCCGGTCTAAGATCATTTGACAAGACAATGCCCGAAGAAATAAACAGGATAGTCGCAGACACTTGCACACACCTCTATTACACCCCAACAGAAAAAGCAGCCTTAAACCTACTATTCGAGGGCGCGGATCCTGAAAATATTATCATAACAGGAAACACCATAGTCGATGCTTGTCTTAGAAACCTTCAAATCGCCAAACACAAATCCAATATAAGATTTCCATCTGATAAAATCATCACCCTCACAATGCACAGAGCCGAAAACGTTGATAACAAGGCCAGACTCAAATCCATAACCCAAGCACTACTAGAATTAGACGAATTCATGATAATATTCCCAGTACATCCACGTACACGTAAAAATCTTGAAAAATTCCACCTTTACAAGCCCTTGGCTGAAGCAGAACATATAAAATTAATAAAACCCCTAGGGTACCTTGATTTCCTCCTACTATTATCAAAATCATATGTGGTCCTCACAGACTCTGGAGGTTTACAAGAAGAAGCCATAACACTTAACATACCATGCTTAACCCTAAGATACAATACAGAGCGTCCAGAGACTGTTGAAGCTGGTGGGAATATACTCGTAGGCGCTGACAAGAAAAGGATAATAGAAACCCTCAGATTAATCCAAGAAAATCCAAATTTTAGGATGAAAATGATAAATGCTCCCAATCCCTATGGTGATGGTAAAGCCTCCGAGAAAATAATCAACGCAACACTCGATTTCCACAATAAAGGAAAATTAACCATAAAACCACCCGAAAACATACTCCCAGATTTCCAAAGGGAACTACACTTCATAGAAGAGGACATCACAGTAGAATCATTGGAGAAAAGGGACAAATGCAAGGTTAGGATAGTCTATGATGGGACCAAGCCAAGATTTCCCCACCAGACAATGAATCTTAAAGGAAAACAGATAATATGCGACACATACAAAATCCTATAGGGAGACTATAACATGGAACTAATAGCCGTTTTTGGACTAGGCCATATAGGACTTCCAACAGCCGCACTTTTCGCCAAGGCAGGGTTCAAAGTTATTGGTGTTGACATAAACCCTGAAATTGTTAATCTAATCAACCAAGGCATTTCACCTATAATAGAACCTGGATTAGATGAACTTCTCCATGAAGTTGTTAAAAAAGGAAAACTAAAGGCAACAGACGATGGTGAATATGCCGCCAAGAAAGCAAATATAATGATAATTGTAGTTCCAACACCACTAGGCACTGATAAATCATCAGATCTTTCAGCGGTCATCTCAGCCACAAAGACAATATCAAAAGGTCTTAAAAGAGGGGACCTTGTAATAGTTGAAAGTACCGTTCCACCCACCACATGCGAAAAGATCGTCTTACCAATACTCGAAGAGAGCGGTTTAAAGGTTTCAGAAGACTTTGGACTTGTATACACTCCTGAAAGAGCGCTGCCAAATAACACATTATATGAGATGACAAACAATGCAAGGGTTATAGGAGGCATTGACAAGGAGAGTACAGAAAGAGCTGTCACACTCTATGATAAGATAACAAAGGGCGAAATAGTGAAAGTTAAGGATATAGTAACCGCAGAGATGGTTAAATTAATGGAAAACACCTACCGCGATACTAACATCGCACTAGCAAATGAACTAGCCATCATATGCGAATCACTCGGCATAGATGCCATAGATGCTATAGAAGCTGCGAATTACCATCCAAGGGTAAACCTACACACACCAGGCCCAGGAGTCGGAGGACACTGCCTTTCAATCGACCCATACTTTATAGTTGAAATGGCAGAAGCCAGGGGAGTCCCTGCAAGGTTGATCAGAACAGCACGCCAGATAAACGAGGAAATGCCCTACCATGTACTCCAACTTATAAAAGACACCCTAAATGACACCGGTTTAAGTATCGAAGGTTCTAATATAGGGATCCTAGGAGTAGCCTACAAGGGTAATGTAGCCGATACGAGGGAAACACCCTCAAAGCCGCTAATAGACGCACTACTAAAAGAAGGAGCCCATGTACTAGTACATGACCCCTATGTGAAAAACGAGATTATAAAGGCCATGGGGGCAGAACCCGTTACATTAAAAGAGGCCCTAAAATGTGACTGCACAGTTTTAATGACAGACCATGATGAATATCACAGGATAGAACCCAAAATGGTCCAGGGGAGGATTTTCATCTGCGCAAGACCCATACTACAACCTGAAAAATTCAAGAAAAAGGGTATAATATTCAAGGGAGTGGGTCGTCCTTGAACCTGCTAGTATTTGAGTATGCCACTGCCACGGGCATCCAGGATCCTAGTATCCTAATAGAGGGCAAGTCCATGCTCAAAGCCCTACTCCAGGACCTATGGGAGTTTAAACCATCATATCTCATCTCTGAAAAATTTCATCATTTAATTGATTATCCCAATCCCATCATACTCAAAGAAGACCTTTATTCCTGGATCAGAGAAAATGCAAGTGAATTTGATGCAACCCTCTTCATAGCACCAGAAGAAAATATGGAATTATATAAGTTAACGTGTCTATTGGAATCAGAGGGAGTCCAGGTTATGGGCTCAACATCTGAAGCCGTTCTCACATGCTCAGATAAACTTAGAACATATAATGCACTTCAGGGCAGAGTACCCCTCATAGAAACATATGAATTAGATAATGTCAACTTTGAAGGGAAAATGGTGGTTAAACCCGTTGATGGGGTTGCATGCCAGGGTATAAAGATTATAGAGTCAAGTGAAGACCTTGAAAAGATAATAACATCATCAGATTCTAGGATGATATTACAAAGATTTGTAGAGGGTGAAGCCGCAAGTGTCAGCATATTATCCAATGGAAAAGTGGCGCTCCCATTATCACTGAATAAACAGAATATAAAATACAATAATGGGATATTAGAATATAATGGGGGTATCACACCATTCGAACATGAAATGGCCGATGATGCATTGCTCGTAGCTAAAAGGGCTGTTGAATCCATAGATGGGCTTAGAGGGTATGTTGGTGTTGATCTAATACTATCTGATAAAATTTATGTAGTTGAATTAAATTCCAGGATAACCACACCATACATTGCCCTCAGAAAACTCATTGATATAAACCTTGGAGAGGCTATTATAGCAGCTGTTAACGGTAAAATACCCAAGGAATGGAATATAGGTGGGGTTGCTGAATTTAAAAAGGGAAAACATTCCATGAGAATATCAAATATAGGTTGATTCGTATGAAAGTCGTGGGAATTGATATAGGTGGCGCGAACACAGACATGGCCATAATAGAAGTAGAAAATGGGGAACTAAAGGATATAAGAGTCGATTCCAGATACCTCCCAATGTGGCTTAAGAAAGATGAACTCCAAAAGACGCTAAAGGAACTCCTAGGCGGGGAAATAGAGGATATAGATGGTGTTGGGGTTACAATGACAGCAGAACTTGCAGACGCGTACAAGGACAAAGAAGAAGGAGTGAAGGATATAATAGGAAAGGTTGAGGAGGTTTTTAACGTTCCAGTAGCATATGTTAGCCTATCAGGGATGCTAGATGCAGCTGCCGCCCTGAAAAACCCATTAGAGGTGGCTGCTGCTAATTGGATCGCCACATCCCAAATAGCCGCCGCCATAAGCAAAAATTGTATAATGGTAGATATCGGTAGCACAACCACAGATATAATCCCAATAAAAGATGGCAGGGAATGTGCGAAGGGAAGATCAGATCTAGAAAGATTATCAACAGGAGAACTCGTATACACCGGCGTACTAAGAAACAACCTTGCAACCATCGTGGATAGGGTCCCATTACATGGCAAATGGTATAGAGTCTCATCAGAGTTATTCGCCATCACCGCAGACATTCATCTCGTACTCGGTAACATAGACTACAAAGATTACACTTGTGACACGCCAGACGGAGCCGATAAGACCACAAGAGACTCCATGAGGCGGATAGCAAGATTACTCTGCGCTGACCTTAAACTTCTAAACCAACAGGACATAAGGGAGATAGCAACATACATTTACCATCAACAGACATTAAAGATAGCCGAGGCCATCAAAGAGGTTTCAGATAGAGAAAACCTAGATAGGATAGTTACAACAGGACTTGGCATGAACATCCTCGGAAGAAAGGCAGCCGAAATCCTAAAAATGGAATGTAGGAGCATGGACGAATTTTTAAATCCCCGCGCGTGTATAGTTGCACCTGCAATAGGATCAGCCATTATGATGGGAGATCATCTCACAGAACTTTAGTACCATACGTCTTTCAAACCGATTAGATAGGCTATAATATTAGCCGAAAGATGTAATACTACAGTTATTATTAGTATCATGACTATTATTTCCCACGTGAAATTAACAATAATAGATGCCAAGAGCATGGCGCCAATAGCAAAATCTAATTGATCCAAGATGGGCGCGGGCCGCCCCCTTTCTATATTAAGGCGTCTCTTCATGAAACTACCACATGCATCACCAACAACCGCCCCTAGCGCCAATAGGAAACCCAATAGGACACCATATGGTATGTTATCCACTAAGGTGCCCTGTATCATCCCAGTTAATGTTCCTAGGAGCGTTCCTATTATACTCCCCCGCCATGTAACCCCGTCACCTATCAAACGCCTTTTATCAATGAAATGATATCCAAGATCAAGGGGCGGGCCCCCTCCAAAAACAAGGGCACTTACATTTGCTATATAAGCTGGTAGCATAAAGTATATTACATAGACAATACCTAAGATATTGATAGCATCAATTTCCATTGTAGTCACCAACGTCCCTCTATTAGAAATGGGATTCTATAAATCAAGGGGATTGATGTATATAAACCTTAATGCCCCTATTAAAATTTTACTAGGATAAAAAGTTTCGGAAAAAAATCGTATTTAGGTGGGAGTGTGGTTATCAAAAAAACCAACAGCCTCTGTCCAGTATGTCTTAGGAAGATCAAGGCAGAGGTGCTGGAAGGAAGCGAAAAAGTTCTCATAAAAAAAGAATGCCCAGAGCATGGTATCTTTGAAAATGTTTACTGGAGTGATAAAAAAGCCTATGAGAGATTCTCAAACTACGATTACAAGGGCGAAGGTATCCTAAATCCCCAAACAGGAACAGATAAAGGATGTCCCCTTGATTGTGGAATCTGTCCACAACATGAGAGTCACACCATCCTTGGTCTTATTGATGTTACCAATCGTTGCAATTTAAATTGTCCCATCTGTTTTGCAAATGCTGCTGTTTCAAGATATCTCTATGAACCATCCTATGAGGAAATAAGGCAAATGTTACGCAACCTCAGGGATAACAGGCCAGTGCCAACCCCCGCAATCCAATATGCTGGGGGGGAACCCACAGTTAGAAAAGATATCGTTGACCTCGTCAAACTCGCCAAGGACGAGGGCTTCACCCACATCCAAATAGCTACAAATGGTGTTAAACTAGCCACAAAACCAGAACTTGCAAGGGAACTAAGAGAAGCGGGGTTAAACACAGTCTACCTACAATTTGATGGTGTTACAGAGGAACCATACCTCAAATCCAGGGGTAGGAACCTTTTACCCCTCAAATTAAAGGCTATAGAAAATTGTAGAAAGGCCGATTTAGGCATAGTACTTGTACCCACACTCGTAAAGGGCATCAACGACCACCAGGTAGGGGACATAATAAGATTCGCAGTAAAAAATATTGACATAATAAGGGGTGTTAACTTCCAACCAGTATCTTTCACTGGTAGAACACCCGCGGATAAAGTTGAAGAACAGAGAATAACAATACCAGATTTCCAAAGGCTAGTTGAAGAACAGACAAACGGTCAGATAAGAATAGAAGACTTTTACCCAGCATCTTCTGTCTGTCCCATATCAGATTTCATAGGCGCATTAGAAGGCGAACCACAAGTCACATTCACCTGCCATCCACATTGTGGGACTGCAACATATGTTTTTGTAGAGAACAGCCACATAATACCCATAACACGTTTCATCGACGTGGACAGATTCTTCGAGATACTTAAAAAGGACACCCACGACATTAAAGATGGTGGTATAACAGGAAAGGCGAAGGCCATCGCAAGATCTGCAATAGAGCTTCCCAAGCTCCTAGACTCTTCAAAGGCCCCCAAGTCGGTGGATATAAAGAATATACTAATCTCAATATTTAAGGAAAGATCCTATAAGGCCCTTGGAGAATTCCATAAAAGGACGCTGCTAATATCCTGCATGCATTTCATGGACCCATGGAACTTCGACATTGAAAGAGTTAAAAGGTGCGTAATCCACTATGCAATACCCGATGGGCGTATAATACCATTCTGTACCATGAATTCCATCTACAGGGAGTCTGTTGAAAGAAAATTTGCCAAACCATTTAAAGAAAAATCCGCCTAAAGTGAGATATGATGAATGGAAGGATTATAACATCCTCTAGACTGCATTTAACCCTAATAGATCTTAATGGTGAAAGGGGCCGCCTTGACGGCGGAGTTGGTCTCACACTTAAAGACCCTAAACTTATTATAAAAGCCAAACCCAATGGAGAACTCAAAACAGAATTTGCAGAAAAGAACCTCCAATGGGATCTCATAAAAGAATACTCAGCCAAGATAGAAGAAGCGGCTAAAAGGACGCTAAATTACCTTAAAAGCAATCAAAGATTAGATTTCATCATAGAAAAGGCATTCCCCGCCCATTCTGGCCTGGGATCCGGGACACAGGTTTCCCTGGCAATTGCAAAGCTTATAACAAGTTTCCATGAGGTTGAAATGGACTCATGGGAGCTTGCAAGGATAGTGGGCAGAGGAGGAACCTCCGGGATAGGCGTGGCCTCATTTGAATATGGAGGTTTCATAGTTGACGGAGGCCACAGTAAAAAAGAAAAAACAGATTTTTTACCATCATCCGCATCCAGGGCATCACCCCCACCAGTAATCGCCAGATACGATTTCCCAGAGGATTGGAATATTATAGTGGCAATCCCAAAAATTAACAGGCAAGTATCCGGCAGGAAGGAAGTTAACATATTCCAAGAATATTGCCCAATCCCCCTAGGAGAAGTTGAAAGACTATCCCACATAATTTTGATGAAGATGATGCCATCAGTCATAGAAGAGGACATCGATTCATTCGGGGAAGCCATAAACGAAATCCAGAGAATAGGATTCAAGAAGGTTGAAAGAAAACTACAACATCCAATCATAGATAATATAATAGAGAACATGCTATCAACTGGCGCTGCTGGGGCGGGTATGAGCTCATTCGGGCCAGCAGTCTATGCAGTCACTGACACAAACCCAAAGGATATTCTAAGAGCTGCCAAGGAGACCATGGATGACATTGGGGGCCTAGCCCTCATAACAAATGCTCGAAATAGTGGGGCTGAATATGAATAAGATAATAGAAGGAAGAACCTGGAAATTCCCAGATAATATAGACACGGATGTTATAATCCCAGGAAGATACCTTAGAACCTTCAACCTAGATGAACTTGCAAGCCACATCATGGAAGGTATAAGACCCGACTTCCCAGCTAAAATAAAAAAAGGGGACATAATCCTAGCAGGTAAAAATTTTGGATGCGGCTCATCAAGAGAACAGGCACCACGCGCCCTTAAACATGCAGGCATATCAGCGATAATAGCAAAATCCTTCGCAAGAATATTCTACCGAAACGCCATTAACATAGGCCTCCCAGTTATAGTAGCGGATATAAAAGCCGAAGAGGGTGACATACTCAAAATAGACCTAGAAAAGGGTATTATAGAGAATAAGACTAGTGGCGAGACATTCAAGATAAAACCATTCAACGATTTTATCCTAGAAATACTAGAAGATGGTGGGCTCGTGGAACATTACCTAAAAAAGGTAGCCTATTAACAATGAGGTAATCTGAGATGAAATGTCCCATATGTGGCTCGGAATCCCTTAAAGTATTAAAGAGTAAAACAGAATCCGATTCAAAATATAAGAAGATTAAGAGACTAATTCTAGAATGTGAAGATTGTGGGACAATATTCAAAGAAAGGCTAGTCATATCCAAGCCACTCGAGTATCCGGTGATCATAAGCCAATATGAAAAATCATGGAAAGACAAGGTCAAATTATACTCTGATGAAGAAATAGCAGTAGGGGACACGCTAAGCATAGGCGGAAGATTAGTAGAGATAACATCCCTGGAACTAAAAAATGGTAAGAGAGTTGACAAGTGCAAGGCTTTAGACTTGGCCACAATATGGGCCATACCCTTAGATGCTCCAGCAAGAATAGGAATCTCCATAGACTTACATGGGAGAGTATTTTCAAGGAAACTTGAACTAGACAGGAATTTCACATTTAGAGTAGGTGACATATTCAAACTCGAAGACCACATCTTCCAAGTGAAATCTATAAAAACAACTGACAGGCACATCAAAAGGGGTGGCGCGCCAGCCCATAAGATCAAGAGAGTCTACGGATCACCCACCAGGGGAAAATACAAGTTTGACCTCTCTGATAATATCATATCGGGATCTTAATGTTAGAAGAACGCAAAAGAATGGTTGAAGACCTTGTGGCCAGAGGTTATATAAAAACCGAGAAAGTGAAAAAGGCCATGGAAAAGGTTCCAAGGGAAAAGTTCGTACCCCCAGAGCATAGAATGAGCGCCTACCTTGACCAGCCACTACCAATAGGTGAAGGACAGACAATATCAGCCCCCCACATGGTTGCGATGATGTGCGAAGTCCTAGACCTCCAAAGGGGGATGAAGGTATTAGAAGTGGGTACAGGATGCGGGTACCATGCAGCAGTCGTCGCCGAGATAATCGGGGAAGAAGGGAAACTCTACACCATAGAACGTATAGAGTCACTGTACAAGAAGGCTAAAGAGAAATTGAAAGACTACAGGCAAATTAAGGTCATCCATGCTGATGGCACGGAAGGTTGGGAGGAAGCAGCACCATATGATAGGATCTATGTAACCGCAGCAGCGCCAGAGGTGCCAGAGCCCCTCAAAAGACAATTAAAGGTTAAAGGCAAACTCCTAGTACCCGTCGGACGGGACAGATTCTACCAAGACCTCCTATTAGTGGAAAAATTATCAGAGGACAACTTCAAGACCAAAAACCTCGGTGGAGTGGCATTCGTACCCCTAATAGGTAAATATGGATGGCGATTCTAAAATTTTTTATAAAACAAAGGATAATAAAATACTATACCTAATTTTACCCCTGGAGAATTATGATGAGAGCATACATTGAAACATTCGGATGCACCTTTAACAAAGGAGACTCAGAGATAATGGCAGGAATACTCTCAAAAAAAGGCATAAGGGTAGTGGACACTATCAAAGATGCTGATCTCATCATAATAAACACATGCTACGTTAAACATCCAACTGAACATAAGGTCATAAACAGGATAAAAAAAGTCCAAGAACTCTATCCTTCCAAGCCACTAATAGTAACCGGGTGCATGGTAGAGATAGACCCTGAAAAACTCGAGAAAATAGCACCAAGGGCAAGTTGGATAGGACCACACAAAATCCACAAAATATACGAAGCGGCCAAGGGGACAATAGTAGGTGAAAGGATAAAAGAGACCGGACCATATCCTATAAAGAAAGCCGAAATGCCCAGGATAAGATTCAACCCCCACATACATATAATACAGTTATGTGAAGGATGTCTCGGGGAATGTAGATATTGTTGCACCCGCTTCGCCAGGGGAAAACTGCAAAGCCACGCTATAGAGGCTCTGAAAAGGGAGGCAGAACAGGCCATAATAGAGGGTTGTAAAGAATTGCAATTAACAGCCCAAGACACAGCAGCCTATGGCAGGGATATTGGTGAAAATCTACCAGAACTCCTCAACCAGATAAGTTCAATAGAGGATGATTTCAGGATAAGGGTAGGTATGATGCACCCCATGAACGTACTAGACATATTAGAAGATCTCATAGACGCATTCAAATCAGAGAAAATCTACAAATTCCTACATTTACCAGTTCAGAGTGGAAACAATAGAGTATTAGAGGATATGGGGAGAGGATACACAGTAGAAGATTTCAGGTATATAGTGGAAAGTTTCAGGGAAGAAATACCCGAAATGTCCATTGCAACTGATATAATAGTGGGATATCCAACAGAGGATGAAAAAGCGTTCCAGGATACTTGCAAACTTCTAAAGGAGATAAAACCAAACTTCATCCACCTATCAAAGTATAAACATAGACCAAGAGCACCATCATCCTCACTTAAAGAATTGGACTTCAAAGTTGTTAAAAGACGTTCAAAAATAATAGAAAAGATAAAATCAGAAATAACAATAAAAGATAACATGAAACTAATTGGAAAATCCCAGAAGATACTAATAGTCGAAAAAGGCAGGAAAGGAGGTTTCATAGGACGTACAAACTCTTATATACCGGTTATAACAGAAAAGGCCGATCCAGGATCTTTCCTAAAGGTTAAGATTAATGGGGCGACTAACACCTACCTTACAGCAACCCCAATAGAATAATTTTAATGCCGTGGGCCGGACTTGAACCGGCGACATCCAGATCTTCAGTCTGGCGTTCTCCCAACTGAACTACCACGGCAATAGTGGGCCGGACGAGATTCGAACTCGCGACCACCTCCGTGTCAGGGAGGCATCCTACCCCTAGACCACCGGCCCCCAATCCTCTGATTGGAGCTCACCCCCACCCAATTTCCCACTAGGGGGGTGTTCATACCACGGGGGGTTACGCACTTAAAAGTTTAAGTTTATCTATAACCCGGACCAGGATCCCGTATTCATCACATATACGTTTTTTTTTTTTTTTTTTTTTTGGGTGGAACTATCCCACCCTAGGGATGGGGAGACCCTTCCCTATGATCACCCCCTCCAGTTGGGGGATCATATGGGGTGGAGGTTTCTCTCTGCGGGCGCTCGGGAGCGTCCCACATCCTATTTCATAGTTCTTATCATCTCTTATATATAAGTTTCTATCCTCCGTGAACCACCCCCACGCCTACCTGGGGAGTTCCCGCTTATAAAATTTTCTAACCATCCCCCCTACTTTATCCCCCAGCCTTCGAAAAAAAGACCTAGCAACAATGGAAAATTCCTTCTTCTTTCAAGGGAGATTAAACGTATGATTTCAGTAAATTTTATTAGACAGTACTTTTATAGATGGGACAAACATTAGGTCCAACCTTTTTTTGGTGGTTGTTGTAATGGAATACGAAATTCTAATCCCCTCACTGTTGGTTATAGGATTGTATATAATCACCTAGGGTCTTTATAAGATGGGTCTAGTCAATAGAAGGTGGCATGTGAATCTTTGGAATCTTATAATATTCATGGCATTTATAGTCTCTGGTATTGGGGGTTTCATCCTCCTATCCATGCTAGAATATGGTGTGAAAGCCCCTTTTAATCATCAATTGCTCTATTGGCATGTTGAGGCGGGCGTAGACCTTATGATCATAACCATATTCCATTTCCATTACTATAAAGGTAGTATATATAGGGTATTCGGGGTGCGTTAACTTTGTGTTTAATGGAAAAAATCGCCAAAAAACTAATATTACTATTACCAGCCATCACCGGGCTATTATCAGCTGATGGATCCTGTGCTGCTTCTTGTCCATATGGGCTTGTAAATGATCCTTATCCTGGGCAGTGCCCCCGGTATACTGACTTGAATGGTGATGGTTTCTGTGACTTTTCACAGACATCAACTTCCATGGCAACGGATACCGCAGCTGATGAACCCCATCAAGGGGACGCTACAAACCATACTATAGGAGATGCAGACGCTGATGGAGTGGATTATCATATCATACCAGTTACGATGATTATCATAGGATTATACCTTCTCACCTATCATCTTTTTAAGAAAGGGTATATTAAAAGGTCGAAGTATAGGAGATTATGGAATCTGCTTTTAACGTTCGGTTATGCCGGGACGGGATTTACAGGATTCTTATTGATTTTCTTCATAAAATTAAGTATCAGGACAGCTTTAAACCCATCGATAACATATTGGCACGCTGAAATGTCAATCCTTATGGTAGTGGCGACACTTTTACATATACACATTTACTGGAAACCCTTCAAGTTCATCTTCTCATTTTAGTCTTATAACACGGTGGGGTGTTACTATCATGTTTATTTTTTCATCATGTGGCTCCACTGGGACCTTTTTGATGATCTGCATTTCATCCACAGTCGTCACAATGGGCGTCTTATCCGTTATAGCATTTTGGCCTTTAAGCTCCCTTATTTCACGATCCCCGTAACCTCCACCCTTACCTAGCCTGTTACCCTCCATGTCAACGGCCACAGACCCTTCAACTACGAGATCGACTTTGGGGAAAACTTTTATAGGTGATCCGAACTTGTAAGCCCCTCTTATAGTGGAGGCTGATCTTTCACAGCCCCTTGCATCAGCAGCTCTAATATAGAGGTATCCTCTTTTGAGTCGTGGTGTGGGCATTATAAGATCTTTACCATGGCGTAGGGCTAACCCCCTTACTGGACGCTGTGCAGAATCCGGACTCGAAAATATCACCCTGGATTTTTTCCATTCCATTGTCCTTGAAAGGCGTAGTGCAGCGGCCATGGAACCCTTGAAGTCTGGTATTCTACCATAGTCTCCTTTAGGTCTTCGGGAGATGCCAAGTTTGTGCAGGCGATCCCATATTAGTTTTCTGACTTCCCCTTTTTTCATTGATCCCCCATTATAACCCTTGTACCGGCTATTTTATCAAATAATCTTAATTCTTTATTGTATCCTAGGATCACATCGAATATCAGTGGGAACCAGCAAATTTTGGGCAGATTTCTTATTATAACCTGTCTGTATTTTAAATCCCCTTCTATGGAGACTACCTCCAGTTTCTGGTTTAATTTGCCAATAGTCCCACCATGATACTCAAAGTAACTGAAATATGAGATTGTAACGATGGCTAATAAAACTAGCCAATAATTATAGAGGAAAAATGAGCCCGTGAAGACGATTACAGGATAGGCTAGTAAAGTTAGGGCCCATATTATCAAATTGACCACTAGAAAGTCTATAATAAAAGCGAAAAGTCTCCTTTTTGTGATTTCCTCCATTTTAATCAACCTTAACATACCCTTGGCACCGGATCTGCTATGGGCGCTTCAATTATCCTCCTACCCCCAAGGGATGTTTCGAGTATTACGTGTTTGTCATCTGTCACCTCACCTACTATCTGTGCTTCGGCTCCATATTTTGTCTTCCTGATTGCCTTAAGGATTTCATCTGCAAGTTCTGCTTCCACGCCCATAACAATTTTACCCTCATTCGCAACCTCATAGGGGTCTATGCCAAGCATCTCAGAGACCGCCCTCACTTCATCCTTTATGGGTATCTTATCCTCTTCTATTAGTATGCCCACACCAGATTTTTCTGCTAATTCATTAAGGGTATTTGCAAGACCTCCACGGGTAGGGTCCTTCATGGCCTTCACACCCCCCACCTCCAGGGCGGCCTCCACGATCTCCCAGATTGGGGCTACATCAGATTTGAGGCTTGTTTCGAAGCCGAACCCTTCCCTGTATGCCATTAATGCTATTCCATGGTCTCCTATGCTCCCTGTTAGGATGATCTTGTCCCCAACTTCGAGTCCGTTATCCCTTATTATCTTGCCCTTCTCCGCTATCCCGATGCCCGTTGTTGTTATCACCATCTTGTCAAGTTTTCCTTGTTCCATCACCTTAGTGTCACCTGTTATTATCGAAGTTCCTGTTTCCTGGGATACTTGGTCCATAGATTTTATGATACGCTCTAATTCCTCTGAATTGAATCCTTCACTTATTATCATGGCATTTGCGATGGCAAGGGGTTTCGCGCCCATAACTGATATGTCATTTATGGTACCTGAAATTGCAAGTCTCCCAATATCCCCACCTGGAAAGAACAATGGGTCGATGGTATGACCATCTGTACTTATAACTATCTCATAGCCGTCTAATGGTATGCTAGCTGCATCATCCAAATCATCTAATCCGACACCACCATTGACGCTCTTTTTCTGGATGTTGGAGAGAATTATCTCTGATATGAGATCTTGCATCATCTCTCCGCCCGCACCATGTGACATGCTGATCTTCATAGCTTCACCTTTTATATTACCCTATCATTATAATATTATAGGAGAGTATAAAATTGTTTCCCAGGGGGAACATTCCCAAATTTGAAGTTTATCCCCCTGGTAGATCCAAAAAATTTATATAATGAGGTGCTAATTAGTAGATGATATAATTTTTTCTCTGGGGGGATCCTCCAGAGGGGTGATGAGAGTATCATCTGCCCCTTGATTTAAAGATTATATCCTCTAATTCTAATATATAATATTTTGAGGTGATGTTAAAATGGCGATATGGCAAGGTAGATCAAAGAGAAAACCAACCGGTGGAAGGTTGAAAAAGAGCAGAGGCAAAAGAAAATATGAACTTGGAAGGGAAGCCGCGGAGACAAGAATCGGCGAAAGAAAGATTAGGACAATAAGGACAAGGGGGGGTAACAGGAAGCTTAGACTAGTAACAGACACCCATATAAACGTGGTAGATCCTGACACCAACAAAGTGGAAATTGCAGAGATACTAAATGTAGTGGAGAATAGGGCCAACCCCCACTTCGTAAGGAGGAACATCATAACAAAGGGTGCTATTGTAGAGACAAGTAAAGGCCTTGCTAGGGTAACTTCAAGACCTGGCCAACATGGCATACTCAACGGCATACTAATCAAGAAATGATGGGTGTATAAATTTGGTTGATAACCTGAAAAAGGAGATACTATCC
Organism: Methanothermobacter tenebrarum; assembly: GCF_023167465.1. NCBI lineage: Archaea > Methanobacteriati > Methanobacteriota > Methanobacteria > Methanobacteriales > Methanobacteriaceae > Methanothermobacter > Methanothermobacter tenebrarum. Next base: position 510,521 of record NZ_AP025698.1, read on the forward strand.
CAGGTTGAGAAATTCTTGGATTATATTAATAATAGGCTCCCAGAGGGGATGGAACTCGAATATGAAGGCTTCTACCAGAGGGGCTTCTTCGTAACCAAGAAGAGATATGCTCTAATCGAAGACGATACCATCATCGTCAAGGGCCTTGAACTAGTAAGGAGGGATTGGGCGCCAATAGCCAAGAAAACACAGCAGATGGTCCTCCGGGCAATACTAGAGGAAGGATCCCCCAAGAAGGCTAAAGATATCATAAAGAAGGTTATAAAGGATATTAAAGATGGTAATGTGCCAGTCGAGGATCTTATCATCCACACGCAGATCACCAAAAACCTTGATGAATACAAGCAAGTAGGCCCCCATATAATAGCGGCTAAAAAATCCCTCCAAAAGGGTAGGTGGATTGAAAGGGGGTCCATAATCCGCTACATTATAGTGAAGGGAAAAGAACCCATCAGTCAAAGGGCGGTTCCAGTCGAGGACTTCAAGGGAGAATACGACCCTGACTATTATATAGAGAATCAGGTTCTAGCCGCCGTATCCCGTATAATAACATCCCTTGGATATTCAACAGATGATATCCTTATACTGGCCAAGGGCGAAAGGCAGAGTAGCCTAGACGCATTCCTCCAATAGTGGGTGAAGTTCATGTTAAAGGCCGTGTACTTTGACATTGATGACACACTCTATGACACGTCAAGTTTCGCCAAGTTAGCTAGAAAAGCTGCTTTAAGTGTGATGATCGAAGCCGGGTTACCCCTCACACAAGAAGAGGCTTACCCCCTCCTCAGGGAGATTATAGATGAAAAGGGATCAAATTATGGTAAGCATTTTAACGTGCTTACAGAGAGAGTTTTCGGCGAGGAAAAACCCCTACTGATAGCATTGGGGGTTATAACATACCACAATGTTAAATTCGCCCTTTTGAGGCCATTCCCCGAGACCATACCAACTTTGATACACCTTAAAGGTAAAGGTTATCACCTTGGGGTGATATCCAATGGTCTCACCATAAAACAATGGGAGAAACTGATAAGACTTGGCATACACCATTTCTTTGATGAGGTTATCACCTCAGAGGAAGTGGGAGTCGAAAAACCAGACCCAAGAATATTTAAGGAAGCCCTCAATAGGATGGGTTGTAAGCCCGAGGATTCCGTCATGGTCGGGGATAAATTTAAAGAGGATATAATCGGCGCCGTGAACGCGGGCATGTCAGCAATACTTGTCAATTCCAAGTTAAAAGATGATGAAAAGGATTACATAAAAAGAGAGAAACTTGACATTGAAATAATATCCAACATAGGAGAGCTTAAAAATATCCTATAGACGGTGTCTAAAGTGGATTATTACCATGATGAAAAAATGCAAAAATTCTTCGAAGCTTTAAAACAGCCAAAGAGTCTCGATGAAATAGACCTATCCAGTGAGTTCATAAAAAACCTCATCCTCAAAATCATAGCAACCTATGGGACGATAAAAGTTGAAAGAATCCACGAAATCACCGGATTACACGTTAACATACTCGAAGAATGTATGAGGGAAATGGAAGAAGAGGAATTATGTGCTTCCATTGGTGGGGGCTTCCTATTCCCCACAGTAACATATACCATAAAAAGAGAGGGAAGAATCCTCGCAGAAAAACTCCTCAAAGAAAACCCATATGCTGGCATGGCACCAGTAACATATGAAATCTATTACAAGATAATGGAAAAACAACTCGAGGGAAGATTCCCCATCAAAATACCCGAGGAGATAATCGAAGAAGCATTCAAGGATATTGTTGGCAGCGAAGAAGCTAAAAAGACCATGATTGAGGCTGCTACAATTGGGAAAGGCTTTTTCATATATGGGCCCCCAGGGACGGGTAAAACCTTCATCACAAGTAAAATGTCAAATCTCCTTCCCCCAATTCTAATCCCACGTTATATCGAATTTAATGAACAAGTAATCCAATTATACGACCCAGATTTTCACAAGCTCTGCAGTGAACAACCAGAAGATCCAAGATGGGTTAAAATATATGCACCATTCGTCTTCACAGGATCCGAACTTACAGTTGAAAAAATGGAGACAAATTTCAACCAAAGTAAGGGTGTATACGAAACATCCCCTATCATAAAAGCAAATGGTGGCGTCCTACTCCTTGATGATCTCGGAAGACAAAAAGAAGACCATAACATGATACTAAACCGCCTAATAATACCCCTAGAAAATAGGAAGGAAATGGTATATATTAAAGGGGTGCCAGTCACTGTACATTCACATTTCATACCAGTATTCTCCACAAACCTTGATATAAGTATAATGGATGAAGCCCATCTTAGGAGGGCCCCATTACATATATTCCTCCAAGAACCGCCAGTAGATGAGATAATTGAAGTATTCAAAAGAAACTTGGATTTACTAGGCGAAGAATACGATGAAGAAATCTTTGAGAGGCTAAGACTAGTCTACACACCCGTGGAGGATGGTGGTGAAGGATTAGCCCCAACCTTCGCCCATGCAAGGGACCTTGCCCAGATAGCCCAGGCAGTGAGAATAAATCGTGGAATGGAAAAGATAACCCTTGACATACTAGAAGAAGCCCTAGAAAGGAATGTTCTCATAGACCTTCAAAGGATGGATATTGATATTGCAGAGGCGCAGCAACGCCTACGCACTTTCAGGGTGGAAACTTCACAAGTTGAAGAAGCTAAAAAGTTATTATTAGCGTATGGGGCGGTCGAAGTAGGCGTCGAAGATATTTCAATACTTTTAGACCTTAAAGGGACAATAAACCCTACCCTGTTACTTGAATATCTTAATGAAAATAAGATAGACCCCAAGAATGTTGAAATTATAACAGAAAATAAAATCAGATTGCAAACATTACAGATTGAAGAAGTTAAAAGATTATTAGCAGAGTGCGGATCAGTTGAACTAAACATTGAAAGCGGTTCAATACTTGTAGATTTTGAAGAGACAGTGACCCCCACCCAACTACTTGAATATTTTAATGAAAATAGCATAAATGTCAAGGATATCAAGATTATAACAGAAACTAAAAGGGAATTTCGGAAAATTATCCTCAGTAGAGGGGCGTCTTCATGAATATCCAGGGGATAATCCTACCATCTTTGATTTCCCTTTCTGTGTCGATTATTTTCTGGCTTTTAGTTATGATAGTTCCAAGCTTTTTTCCGAGGGAAACAGCTAGGCTAGTATCATACTTTAAGAAGGAGCCGGAGGATCCGTTAGAGATAGCCACTATCCTCGCCCATCTAGGGGATAGTGGCTGGCGGAAGTTTTTTGCCATGGAACTTTTAAAAGGGAGATTCCATGAAAAGTTAAAAGAGCTTGAATTAAGAAAGTGTGAAGAGTGGGCGAGGGAAGTCGAATCCCAAAAAGAACTTTTAGAGAAGAGAAAACTTACAGACGATGAAATACTCCACATAGAAGCGGGTAAAGATCTGAAAAGAATGTATGGTGACCTATTAAAGGCTGTGGGGGCTGATAAGTCAACATTCCAACTTAATAGGTATGAGGAGGAATTTATAAGGATACGGGAGGAAAAAAAGGGTCAGATCAATGAACTAAGAAATAAATATGATGATTTCAAATTCTGGGCCCTGAAAAATAGGAACCTGCTAAAATATATCAAGGAGAGGATCTTTTCAAATAAAGAATTCCAACTTTCGAAGATCAAGGATTCATCAAAGGAATGGGCTCTTATACACTTATGGGGTTTGGAAGCACCTGAAAAATATCAAACTAGTAAATTGTATGAGAACCTCTTACTTTATATGGCGATTGTAGGGGATGAAAAGACCCTCATGGAATTAGCAATATCTCTTAGTTCACACGAAAAATCATTAGATTTCCTCGATAAGATCATAAAAAAGGTTGAAAATTGGTTAGCTAGATCCTAAACCAGGATTTTCCCCAGTTATTATAAAAATGTTATCTGCAATGTCTTTTCTTAGCACAATCTTCGACCCATTCACTTCTATTTCAATGGATTTTATCGGATAGCCTTTTTTCAAGACTTTTATAAAACTTCCGATGGTTATCCCCATTTTTTCTACGAACTTGTAATCACCCCTTATAAAGGATACTGTTCCTTTTTCCATTTCCTCTAATTGGGGTAATGATAATAGATTTTCATCCCTTGAACCTATTTCTTTAAGGTCCTCATCTTTTCTCTCCACACATTCATTACATGTTTCGAATTTGAAGTCACATGGGGGTATAGGATTTTTATCTGGACAATAACTTGGCTGCTTGAGCAGCTGACAGAGGGCCCTTTCAGCATCATCAGAAAGTGCATGTTCCATTTCACAAGCCTGTTGATGTATTTTATCCTGTTTCAAATTTAAAATGTCATATAGGAACCTTTCAAGCAGCCTATGCTTCCTTATGACCTTTTCAGCCATCCTATAACCTTTCATTGTGAGTTTAACGCCCTTATATGGTGAATAATCTACAAGGCCCATTTTAGCCAATCTCTGGAGCATTTGAGTGACGCTTGCAGGTGCTATCTTTAATTCCCTGGATATACTGGATGTGCTTACAGGTTCTTTTTCCTGTGAAAGTTTATAGAGAGTTTCTAGGTATTCTTCTATGTTTTCACTTAAAACTTCCATTAGGTTCACCTAAATATTATTTTTAAGATCCCCATATAATAATTTTCGAATCTAAACTCTCTCCCAACAACTTTTCCTTTATCTGGAAACCCATTCACAACTTTGACCTGAAGTATTAATATCATGGACGGTACTTTTCATAACCAAAAAATTTATGTAATGAATAGGATAATATAAAATATAAAATTTTCCAGTCTAGGGGGGCCCGTAGCTCAGTCTGGCAGGGCATCTGGCTCTTAACCAGAAGATCGCGGGTTCAAATCCCGTCGGGCCCATCCAAGTTTTTTAGCACTATCATGGAAGAATAGAATCTGATACAAGGTGGTGTATTTTTGGTATTTGATTTCTCTAACAATAAATTTAGGATCGTTCTCTTAGCATTCTTTACAGGGTTTTCAGCAGCTTTGATTTACTATTTCCATTTTATATTACATGTTCATATCATATTCACCCATTTCTTTTATATTCCAATTATTTTAGCGGCTATCTGGTTTAAAAGAAAGTCTTTGATTTTAACTGGGATATTATCATTTTTACTCTTAGCCTCTTCATACCTTGTATCATCTTATTTTATTGAGGATTTGTTCCGTGTTTTAATGTTTTTCTTTGAAATATTGTGGTTATATTCTTAGTTGAGGAAATAGACAAAAGGAGGATGCAGATAGCAGAAAGCGAGGAAAGGTATCGTTTACTCTTTGAATTGTCACCACAGTATATACTGATCTCCAACCCGGAGGGGGAGATCTATGATGTAAATGAGCATGTCAGCGAGTTTCTCGGGTTAGAAAAGGATAAATTGAAGGGTAAATCCATCTTTGATTTGAACCTCCTCCTACCTGAGAAAATAGATGAAGCTAAGAACCTGCTGAAGATTATAGGAGAGGATGGGGAAGTTCCACCATATGAAACGAGGATTCTCGACCCCATGGGAAATGAACGTCATGTTAAGATCTTCAGTAAACCTATTAATGTCAATGGAAAGGACCTGATTATATTCGTAATCCAGGACTTGACTGAAATAAAAAAGGCCCAAAGTGAATTGGAGAAGGCGGTCAAGGAGAAGGATCTGCTTCTTAAAGAGATCCATCATAGAGTTAAGAATAATCTTATGATAATTTCGAGTCTTTTAAGCCTCCAGGCAAGATACTTGAAGGATAAAGAGGCCTTTGAAATCTTCAAAGAAAGTGAGAATAGAGCGAGATCCATGGCATTAATCCATGAGAGACTCTATCGTTCCTCTAACCTCAAAGAGATTGACATGATGGAATATCTTCAAGCGCTTGCCAGGGGTATATTCAACAGTTACGCCCGCCCAGGGGTCGAATTCAAATTTGACATTGACAAGATAAAAATGGACATAGAACTGGCCATACCAGTTGGTCTAATAGTGAATGAGCTTATAACAAATTCATTTAAGCATGCGTTCCCAGATGGAAGTGGCGGAGAAGTTAACCTAAAGTTGAAATCATTGGATGATAAGATCTTCCTTGAGGTGAGTGATAATGGGATAGGCTTCCCTGAGGATCTTGATTGGCAGAACACAGAATCTTTGGGTCTTCAATTAGTTAAAAGTTTGGCTGATCAGATTAACGCTAAGGTGCAGATGATATCTGATAATGGGACAACCTTCAAATTAACAATACCGGTTTCTTCAAGAAAAATAATAAATAGAGAGCTTAGATAAATTTTATTCTATTTTTTTGAATTCTTCTTTTGGCGCTCCACAAATTGGACATTTTTCTGGTGGTTCATCCTCGACTGTGTTACCACACCAATTACACACATAGTAGTCTATTTCCTCGTTTTCTCCAAGGTTTTCAAGGGCTTTCTTATAAAGTTGTTCGTGTATCATCTCAACTTTATTAGCAACATCGAAACTCCACGCTGCCTGTTCTTCGCCGTCCTTCTCGGCTTCTTCAATGAATAGAGGGTACATTTCTTCGAATTCATGGGTTTCGCCATCTATAGCCTCTCTGAGATTCTCTTCAGTGGTTTTAACAGCCCCCATGGCCTCCAGGTGATTAGAAGCGTGAACCGCCTCTGCAGCCGCTGCTGCACGGAATAGCTTGGCTATTTGGGGATATCCTTCCTCTTCGGCTTTCTTTGCAAATTCGAGGTATTTTCTGTTTGCCTGGGATTCTCCTGCAAATGCTTCTTTCAAATTTTCTAATGTTGACATTATCATCTCCCCAATGAAGGAACAAAAAAGATAGGAGGAATGTGTGGGGTGCTTAACATCTCGTAGATGCATCCCAGCACCCCATGGCGGATTATTTCATTGTTTTAACGGCCAATTCCACATCCTCTGCTTTAACGGTTTTTCTACCGGCGTGTTTTGCGAGTTTAACGGCTGCTACTGCTATTTCTTCGCCCATTTTTTCCAGGGCCTTTGCTAGTTCTTCTCTTGCATCATTACTTATTCTCTCAGCACCGGCATTTTTTATGATTCTCCCGACAGGTGCTATTGGTAATTCAACCATATTTTCACCTCCAAAATAACCTAATAGTTACTCATATTTAAATCTATTGATTATACTCGGATATATGGGACTAATTCAACCATAAGATTACAATGGTAATCACTGGAATACATCAAAAAATTGTAACTTTCCCTAAGCCACATCCCATGAAAAAATTGAACCCAAAAAATATATTGAACACCCTAAGCTAGAATAAACTACCAAAGAAATCCTAGGGGGATAAAAAAATTTATAAGATTAACTCATCATTAGAATAAGGGAAACTTCAATAATCATAAAAGAAGATGATAACATGCTTGACACCCTAAAAATCAGCCCACACACGAAAAAAATACTAGAAAAGGCCATGGATGAGCCAATATCCTCCGAGGATGCGCTTTATCTAATGAAACTTCAAGGAAGCGAATTACATGGACTTTTCATAACAGCGGATGCTGTGCGGCGAGAAACAGTCGGGGAAGAAGTAACATTCATAAAAAATTGGAATATAAACTTCACAAACATTTGCACAGGCAACTGCGGCTTCTGCGCATTCAGAAAAAACCCAGACGAGGACGGGTCATATTTCATGAAAATACCCGAAATACTCAAAAGGGCTAAAATGGCCGCAGCAAATGGCGCCATAGAACTATGCATCCAAGGAGGCCTACACCCCAACGTAGACACATATTTCTATGAAGACATCTTAAGGACCATAAAATCTGAACTCCCGAAAATACACATACATGCATTCTCCCCAATGGAAATATACTATGGATCAAAAAGGGCAGAACTTCCAATAGAGGAAACCCTAAGGATACTTAAAAGGGCAGGGTTAGATTCGATGCCTGGCACGGCTGCTGAGATCCTAGATGATAATATTCGACGTGTAATCTGTCCAAAAAAGCTCAATACAAGAGAATGGATTGAAGTGATAGAAACCGCCCATAAGACAGGCATCCCCACAACCTCAACAATCATGTATGGTCATATAGATGAAGCCGAAGAAAGGATAAAACACCTTGAAATTTTAAGATCTATCCAAGAGCATACAGGTGGCTTCACAGAATTCGTCCCACTACCCTTTATGCACAAAAATACAAGAATATACCAGGAGGGGGCTGCGAAGCCTGGGACTACTGGGACTGAAGATTTAAAACTTTATGCCATTGCAAGGTTAATGTTCAGGGATCTTATAAGGAATATACAAGCATCATGGGTTAAACTAGGATTCAAATTCGCACAAATGTGCCTACTGGCAGGTGCAAATGACCTCGGCGGGACACTCGGTGAAGAGAACATTTCAAGATCTGCCGGGGCATCCTATGGTGTCAGAGCAGAAGTCGAAGAAATGAAGAGGGTTATAACAGATATTGGTAGAATACCCGCCATGAGGGACACGCTCTATAGGAGAATAGAACCAGTCACTCAACCCTATCTATGATTATCCTATCACCTTCCTCCACTTCCCGGAAGATTTCAAGGTTTTCCATGACCTTACCTATATGGTTAACTTCAGAATAGGGTTGACTTGACCCAAAAAAGATACAGAAAGCATAACCTGGAGGCCAATAGGATATATCACCCATAGTAGCCGTCTTGGATGGGTTCTCATATTCTATGGTTAATGGTATGTCAAAGTAGACCTCCTCGAGCCATATAAGAGCTCTGCCTTCTAATGGCAGATTATCATAGATAATCTGAGCCGTTTTAGGGTTTCTATCATCCAATTCTCCAATAGCATAACCCTTCCCCTCAACTTCTATCCTAATCCTCATCTTTTCCACCATCCTGAAACCCCCCTATGGTTGGGGGATCTTCACATCCCCCTTATATATTATTGCCCTTTTGTAAGCTTTAGAGGATGGGGGCTGCCATCAAACAACCCAAGGTAATGACCAATGAATATTAAAACTCTCCCCCCATTAAAGAGGGGTGGTTGACATTAGATTCTCCCATTCTCTGATTATCTGAACACCACTTGAGGTTCCTATTCTATCAGCTCCCGCTTCTATCATGGCAAGCGCGGTTTTAAGATCCATTATACCACCAGAAGCCTTAACACCCATATTTTTTCCCACCACCGATCTCAACAGCTTCACATCCTCTAATGTAGCCCCTTTAAGGTTACAGTAGGCGGTTGACGTCTTAACATAATCTGCACCAGCCTTTTTACTTATCTTGCAAGCTAGTATCTTTTCTTTTTCTGTTAAGTATGCTATTTCTATAATGACTTTAACAATATTACCTTCAGCTACTTCAACCACCCCCTTTATATCATCAGCGACAAGGTCTAGTTCTCTAGATTTTAGCGCCCCTATATTTATGACCATGTCCAATTCACTGGCACCATCTTTTATGGCTTCCTTGGCTTCAAAGGCCTTTACCCTCGGAGTGGGGGTGCCTGTTGGGAATCCTATAACAGAACCTACTCTTACCGGCGTCCCTTTGAGCATCTGAGATGCTAGTTTAACATTAATTGGGGTTACCATTACACAGCCAAATCCGTAATGGACGGCCTCTTTACATAATCTTATTATGTCATCTGCCGTTGCATCAGCTTTTACGTTTGTATGATCTATGAGATGCGCAAAACTCTCTTTTTCCATCCTATCCCCTCATATTAGCATTTTTGCCATGTATGGGCCTTCTTTTTCATATCCAAGTCTCCTGTAATAGTCCCTCACACCTATTCCACTTGTGATTAATATTTTTTCCTTGTTATTTTTGATGGCCAGTTCCTCTGCCCAGGATAATAATTTCTCCCCATACCCAGAATGTTGCCCAATGCCTTCTCCCGGCCGGCCAAGGGGGAGCATGGGCCCATAAACGTGTAATTCTCTTACTAGCGCCGTTTTTTCGTTAACTTCTCTTCGGTGGGCTTTCTTGGATGGTAGTCTTAGTCTGAGGAATCCGATGAGGATATTATTCTCAGGATCTTCATATGAGAGGAAAAATTCTTTTCCACCGGTTGCCTTGTAAACCTCCCTCTGGGCTGTTATATTGTCTGGGTTTATACTGGCGCCCTCTGATAGTCTGTGTCCTATTTCTCTGCATCTTATGCATTGGCATTGTATGCCTTCTTCTTTGAGTTTCTTGTAGACTATTTCTCCAAGGTTTGATTTTTTAACCCCATCAACGATTAGGTGTGATGGTATGTCACGTTGTATTCTCATTGTGCGAACCCACTTTGGTAGTATTTTCTTTATTTGGACGATTAGTTCAGCTGCTTCTTCTGTATTATATGGTTTGTATTCCCCTTTTTTCCATAGGTGGTAGAGTTGGCTGTTTTTTGTAACAAGACATGGGTATATTTTTATCATGTCAGGTTTGAAGGATGGGTCTGAGAACAGTCTTTTGAAGATTCTAAGATCCTTTTCGAAGTCTGCGAATAGGCCGGGCATGAGGTGCATTGCAACTTTGATCCCTGAATCCCTCAGGATCCTGTTGGATTCTATAACATCTTGGATGTTATGGCCTCTTTTTATCCTCTGGTATATGTGGTTGTATATTGTTTGGACTCCGAGTTCTACTCTTGTGGCGCCGAGTGATAGCATCCTGTCCACGTCTTCTTCTTTACAGTAATCTGGTCTTGTCTCGAATGTGAGGCCAACGCATCTTATGGGTGCTTTTTCATTGGCTGATTGGGCATCCTCTAGGGGTATGTGGTTTTTGTATGCTGGTAGTTTTATTTTGAGGTTTTTGATCTTGGCTCCGAAGTCTGTCATTGCCTTTAGGCATTGTGTTATGAACCATTCTTGGTAGCATAGTGTCTGGGATGGGAATGTTCCCCCCATTATGATCAGTTCTACCTTATCTGTGGGGTGTCCTATGTTGTGGAGTTGTTCTAGTCTATTGTATACTTGGTGGTATGGGTGGAATTTGTACATTCTTGCTCTGAGTGCTGCTGGTTCCTCTCCCGTGTAACTTGGGGGTGCTTTTTTGCTTTCTGGACAGTATAGACATCTTCCATGTGGGCATGGGTGGGGTTGGCACATTACGGCTACTATTGCAACTCCTGAAATGGTCCGTGTGGGTTTTTTTCTTAGAAGTTCTTCTATGACCTTTCTTTCTTTTTTTGTGGCATATTTTAAGATTGTGGAGTTGCTTATGAATTTTTTAAGTTTGAAGTCCTTGCAGACTTGGCGTTTCACGTTTTCGAGTTCATCTCTTGTCTTTACTTTTCCTTTGATGATCTCTTCTATTATTAGGCGACATGCGCTTTCCATCCTCTGAATTTCCTCCATTAAGTTCTTGTTCTCCTCATGATGTCAAGGGTTCTTATAAGGTCCGTTTTAGATATTATCCCGACGAGTTTGCCCTCTTTCATAACCGGTAATCTTCCAAGGTCGTGGCTGGTTAATTTCTCCAAGGCTACCATAGCATCATCGTCGATATCTACTGTGATAACATCCTCCGTCATCACATCCCTGATTGGAGTACTCTTATCGGCACTTGATAAATCTTGGAAGGTTACTATACCCTTAAGTTCGCCATTCTCCGTTACTGGATATCCCATATGCTTGTACTTGAATACTATTTCAAGGGCCTCTTCAACTGTTGAGGAAGGTTTGAGGGTGATAGGATCTGGTGTCATCACATCACCTACTTTAACCCCTTCAAGCAAGGATGATATAAATACTAGCCTATATTCTTGTTCAGCGCCAATGTAAATGAAGAGAGCTATTAATATAAGGAATAGGTTGAAGAAAATCCCCGCCATTGCCATGAGTATGGCGAGGAATTTCCCAAGGTTTGCGGCGACCTCTGTTGAACGTAGATAGCTCATCTTCGCTGCTAGTAGCGCCCTTAATATCCTACCACCATCCATTGGAAACGCCGGTATCAGGTTAAAGAATGCTAAAAGCACATTTACTAGTATGAAATTGGCTATAAATTCTGTTATCGCCTGTGGGAATATTCCCGTCGATCCCATCCCATAGAAGGCAGCTGCTATTATCAAGTTCGTAAGAGGTCCTGCGACGGATATTAACAATTCCTGGCGGGGCACCCGCGGTATCTCCTCCATCTTAGCAATACCACCTATGGGGAGGAGGAGTATTTTCTCTATTTTCACTCCAAAATGGCGTGCTACATACGAATGTGCCAATTCATGGATAACAACTGTCACAAAGACTAATGTTATAAGTACAGCGAGTTCCAATGAAATTAAATCTAAAAATGCCAAAAAATATATGGCTACTATCAATATTAGGAATGAAAAGTCTAATTCTATAGGTATGCCGAAAATCTTGAATATCTTTATGGATGTTTTCATAAATAAAATTTTTATCCTATAAGAGAGATATATATTCCCATCCAGATAAATACCATATAGAGAGTTGGTGTCTTGATGTTAGTCTCCGAAGTTTTAGGTAAAAAAGTTCTTGACAAAAACGCCCTCGAAGTGGGGAAAGTATCCGATATGGACATAGACCTTGAAAAGGGGATGATAAATTCTGTGATCATATCAAAAGGGGAGTTATCCCTTAAGCCCCAGACATTCATCGTAAATATCAACGAAATACAGAAAGTAGGCGATTACATCCTGATTAGTATAGCAGCTGAAGAGGTCGAGGAAACCTCAAAGACTCCTAAGAAGGAACCGACCAAACTCTCACTTGGAAAAGAAGAATAAAATTTGGGGGGTATTATATTGGAGATAGTTGATGGGAGAGGAAAAACAATAACCGTAGGTTCTATTGTAAGATATACCAATACCGGTACTACTGGGGAAGTTTCAGGGCTTAAAGTAGAGGACAACCAGGGATGGGCTAGGCTCGCCGACTCAGACCTATGGTATAACACTGAGTATCTCGAAGTGATAGACAGAGCAGAGTTTGAAAGAAAAGAATCAGAAAAGAGGGAAAGGATAGAAAAGCACCTTAAGAAACTTAAGAAGATGAGAGAGGACCTAGAAGAGGTTGACATGGGCTCAGAGGTTTGTGATGGTGGAGGTTAACCTCTTCTAGGTCCTTTCCCAATCCTTTTTTTATTATGGTCTAATCCATCTTCCTTGAAAGTCTCGACTATAAACAAAATTTTAGTTTCCAAAAAATATAGTGGGGGGTGAGAATATTATGGAGCAAAACCACTCGGACTTGTAACATTGATCCTAGGACTACTGATATTGATTTTTCCACTAGCGTCCATATTTACACTCAGCGTCCTTAGCGGAGTCGCCATCCTATTTATAGGCTTATGGTTACTCATTCTAGGAGCCAGAACATGGTCAATCAGCAAGGGGCCTAGTATACTCTACCTGATATTAGGCATATTTGGCATTATCCTAGCAGCCGCTATTATAGGTAACATAGCACTTTTCAGTGCTTTAACAGCATTCTGGATTTACCTTACAGGTATAATCCTGATAATAGCAGGTATAGCAAGTTTATTCGCTAGAGAGGAGAAGTCAAGTAGAATAGCCAGTTTGGCAGTGTGTATAATAGGAGTTTTATATTTGGTAGTGGGGATCTTCGCAAGGGATCCCGTCTTCCTTGCTTGGTTAATCGGCTTAGCGCTCATCATTGATGGGATAGGGCTCCTCATATAACCTCTGGGTCTTGTACGCTGACGCAGAACCTGCAAAGAGCGCCTGGAGTGTCCATCTGCTTCTCTTTGACAGGACAGTAATAAACATTTTTTCTTTTTTTCACCATTAAACCGCCTGGAAAACGAGTCCCAACAGGGTGTATTGGTTCCTCTCTTATAAATGTCGCATATACACTTATTATCCGTGCAATTTTCTGGAAACACTTCTCAGGCTTATCCTTAGCATTCTTGAGTTGTTCATCAAGAAATTCTACAAATTCACCTAATCTTTTAGTATCTACTAGCTTGTTATATTCCTTCCTATCCTTTTCATTTTTCACATCCCTCATCCTATTGAAAAAAGCTTTTGTAAACCTTTTAATAAACTCTTCCCGCTCCCGCGCCGGCATATACTTGGTTTCCTCCCTTAAGTAGATTGTTGCATCCATTATATCCCCTATTGAAACCCTTGAAGCTTCCCTCTTAAGGATCTTTAAAAGATCCCTTTTAGTCAACTTTTCAGGTATACTGTTCTTTTCAATCAATTCCAGACCACCCTATGGTTATTCACATGTAGCTTGTCTTCTTGTTTCCCTAGAACTTATCCTCTACATTCTCCTTCAAGTGGTAGAATAGTATTAGATTAACCATCCCTCTTTTTTATTCTTCCTTTGCTGTCTTGGGTTATCCCATAGCGATTATATTGTGGTTGTGTTTTGCCCGCCTTATTAATGTCTTTCACTCTTGTGCAGTTCATCCTCGATTCTCTTTTCCTTGTGTCCTAACCTTTTATCTTCCCCAGCCTTTAATCTTGGAAGTTTTCCCATTCTCGATTAGTAACTCCAACTTCCCCATATGATACACTTGATGGGCTTTATCTCCATAATTTTTTTAATAAATTTTTTTGAAGTATGAAAAGAGTTAAACTATCCCCCCAACTTCTTCTGATTCATCTTCGCCCTTCCGGACAGAGCCTACCTAGCGACTGAAACATAAAATCAGAATACAAATCTTATAGGAATCCTTGATGCTCGCATATCAAAATAAACCATGAAAAATTTCCTATGGGGGTCGATTTTCTCGTCACTGTGGAAGTTCCAGTTTTTAAGGCTGATATTCTTTGCAGTTTTATCTTTTTGCATATTTTTTAATTGCAGCCGCCATCTTGGGGCCGATCCCATCAACTTTCTGCAGTTCATCTTCGTTCACGTTCTCTAGGTTGTATCCGAATGTTTTCACGAGCCTCCGAGCCCTTACACGGCCTAGTCTTTTCACTCCCACGACAAATGGTATTATATCCTCTTTGACACCATAATATAAGCGGGCTGTTAACATGTCAAGCGCTTGTGAATGACCATATACTCCCGCCACCTCGCATATTTTCTTGAAGAATCTTATAAGTTGTGATGCTTCATAGGCTGCTCTACGAGTTGAAGCGGCATACACGTTAAAGAGGTTTTCAATCTCGTATTCGCTTCTTTCGTTTATCCATTCTATTAGGGATGATGCTGTAGCCTCTGGGTTGCCCACGTCCATGACGAATATGCCATTTTCTTGGAGTTTTTCACGGACACGGTCCTTGCCTTTACGGGTTTTGAATGATATGAATGGCATGTCAGGGGTTTTGCATATCTCATAGATTAGCTTGTAAGTGTCGAGTTCATCCATTTCAGTTGCGAGGTGGCGGAGTTTTATACTCGTCTCGACACTATAATTGGAATTGGCTATGAGGAGTCCGAATGGTGTGGCCCTTAAACCTGTGGGGGTTGGTCTTATTATCTCGTTTTTGATGAAGAATTCTAGTGAAGAGTTTATCTCATATTCAAGGTTATCAGCGAAGATGTTCATATTAGGATTGTTGGTAAGCTGGTGGCCATAGAATGTCTTTTTAAAGAATTCGATAAGTTCATCTGGGTTATCTGATAATCCTGCTGCTATTTGTCCTATTATCTGGTGGTAGACTGCGTCCTTGTTTTCTATGAGTTTTGAACTAGTAGGTTCTACTTCACCTTGTATGTAGTATTCTCTTAACTGGTATGCTTCTTCTGGGCTTTTTGCTAGGAGGTATGAGTATCCTACTTGGTCGTATTGGGGTCTTCCAGCCCTCCCAGACATTTGTTCATAGTCGAATACTGGGATCCATTTGGGTCCCTGTCGGGTCCACCTTGTATAGTCTCTTATGATGACGGTCTGGGATGGTAGGTTGACACCGTACATTAGACTGGGTGTTGCTGTGATCATGTATAGGTTGCCGTTTCTGAATTCGTCTTCTATGATCTCTCTTTGCCTGGTGAATAAGCCTGCGTGGTGGAATGCGACACCTCCCCTTATGCATTCTGCGAGTTTGAGGCAAGTGAATGTTGGTGCTGATCCGCTCTTCTGGGGGATTTCAAGTATCTTATCAGCGACTTCGTTAAATTTTTTTCTAGTCTCTTTGGGGATCTTTTTGCCTATTTTTTGCGAGACGAATGTTGCCAGGGCTTCTGTGAATCTTCTTGTTGATACGAATACTAGGATTTGGTTTTCATCTTTGATAGCATCTTGTAGTATTTTGACTATGGCTTCGTTTTTTTCCCGGGCATTTAACATGTCGAGGCTTATGACTTCCTTGTATAGTGGGACTGGACGATAGTCGTGTTGTATCACCTTCGCATTTAGCCACGCTCCTATCTCCTCAAGGTTGCTGAGGGTTGCTGAGAGTGCTATTATCCTCATTCCAGGATTTAGTATCATGGATCGTGTGATTGCACATTCTATTATGGGTCCGCGGGTGTATTCTCCTATCATATGGAATTCGTCTACTATTAGGAGGTCTATTTCCTTTAGCGTGTTCCATGAGAAGCGTGTTAGTATGTCGAATGATTCGAATACCATGATGGCGAGGTCTGAGGATCTTGGATCCTTACCCACGCTGATACCATGCTTTTCAAGTTCTTTGAATTCTTTAATTTTCTCGTTTTGGATGGATATGAGGGGGACTGTGTAGATGACTTTTCCACCTTCTAGTATTGTTTTTATAGCGGCCATGAGTCCTAATAGTGTTTTTCCGCTTGCTGTTGGTATGGCTAGTATGTAATTGTGTTGGTCTTCAAGGTAGCCTTGTTTGATTGCTGCCTTTTGTGCGGGGTTTAGTTTTTCTATGAAGGGGTAGCAGTCTTTTATTATCTTCATCATGGCCCTCTTGGTGTTCATTTTTGTTCACTTTTCTTTTTTTCCACTACTTTTATGTTTGATATCCTCGTGTGCGGGTATTGGCCTTTTTCGTCTTTTTCAATGCTTTTTACCATGTCCCATATTGTTAGGAGGGCTACGCTCACCCCTGTGAGGGCTTCCATTTCTACTCCGGTTTTGCCATTGCATTTTACTGTTACTTTTACGATTATCTTGTCGTCTAGGATTTTGAATTTCAATTTTGTGCTTGTTATCGGGAGTGGATGGCACAATGGTATTATGTTCCATGTATTTTTAATGGCGTTTATAGCGGCTATTTGGGCTGTTGCAAGCACGTTACCCTTCTCTATCCTCTTTTCTTTGATTAATCTTATTGTATCTTCTTTGAGGTGTATTTCACCTTCTGCTGTGGCTGTTCTCTCTGTTATGGGTTTTGAGGTTATGTCAACCATGTGGATGGATTCTTCACGTGTATGGGTTAATTTCATCATGATCACGCTAATATGGGGTTTTTATTGTTGAAAATTTAGCAGCTTTTTTCAATCCATTTTCTCCGAGGCGTTTTTTTTCTTTTTCATCTGATAGTAATTTGTCTATTGCATCTGCTAGTTCTTTGGGGTTTTTGGGTTCTACGAGGATGCCCACGTTTTCGTCCACGATTTCAGGTATTCCATCAACTTTTGTTGCTATTACTGGTTTGGCCATTGCCATGGCCTCTAATAATACGATAGAGAATCCTTCGGATATTGATGGTAGGACTACTATGTCTGCAGCTGCCATTATATTATTTATATCTTTACGGGGTCCTGTGAATAGGACATCTTTAATGTTCTCTTTTTTAACGATCTTTTTTAGTTTTCCTAGGAGGGGTCCTCCACCTACTATGACCAATTTTGAATCTTCCTTTAGGCGTTTTTTTGCTTTTAGTAGATATTCAACACCCTTTTGTGGGACTAGATTACCTACGAATAGTATGATTGGTTTTTTTGTTCCTATTTCTTCCCTGAATGAGGTTTTGATGTGGGGATTGAATATTTTTGTATCTACCATGTTATAAGTTATCATTATCTTCTCTTGTGGTATTCCGAGTTCTGTGAGTCTTTCAGCTAACTTTTTACTTATAACAAGGATCTTTGAGGCTCTTTTGAGTATTAATTTGATGATCGGTTTTAGGATAGTTTTAGTGGATAATATGAGGGCGTCTGATCCGTGTACGGTTACATAGTATGGTCTGCCGGTTATAATAGATCCTATGAGTGCTATGAGGCCTGGTGGGATTATATAATGGGCGTGTATGATATCGATGTCTTCTTTTTTGATTGTCCTGATTAGTTTCTGTGTTGCTGTGAGTGTGAATATTAGCCCCCTTAAGCCTTTTATGTTTATTGTTGGGGCTGATGAGACTTTTATACCATTTTTGTCCTCTATTTTCTCATGTGGGTATGTTAGGATGTTTATATGGTATCCTTTCTCTTTTAGTTGTTTTGCTAGGTTATAGGTGTGGGATGCGACTCCTCCAAGGTGTGGTGGGAATTTACCTATCATGATGACTCTTTTCAATGGGCTTCACCCTAATTGAAGGTGTGATCTGGTCCTGTTTTAAAATTAGTGTTGAGTATTCTACCTTTTAGGTTGAAGATGAGCACGTCAAAATCTATAGAATACCTTTCCTGGCATTTTTCCCGTATTGAGGATGCTATGCTATCAAATACTGGTTGTGTCAGTCCTGCATGGTCTAATTCTGTGATCATTTCCTCTACCGTCCTTTTATTGAAAATTTCAACCAGAAGCGGTTTTGGGGCGTTGTTCAGGGCCGCGTGGGCTGTTATTATCTCACGTCTTCCATCTGCCACGCTATTTTTGGTGTTGAATATCCCTGCGCTTATTTTTATGAGTTTACCTGCGTGGCCTAGGAGTATGATCCTCTTTAAGCGCCTTTTAGCGGCTATTTTTAGCATGTATCCTGGGTAGTTGCCCATTTGTATTATCCTGTCCTCTTCTATGCTTTTAAAATATTTTTTAGCTATTTTTTCTCCTATGTTACCTGGTACGAATACTAGTTCTTTCCATCCTCTAGAGGCTGCTATGTCTATCTGACATGCTAATGATACTTTGTACGCCTTTGAGGACATTGGCCGTGCGATGCCCGTTGTTCCGAGTATTGATATCCCCCCATGTATTCCCAATCTAGGGTTCATTGTCTTTTTAGCCACCCTCCTCCCCTCTGGTACTGATATTTCTACAGTAGCCCCTTCTCCAGGTGATAAGTATTTTTTTATATTTTCTTTTATCATCTTTTTTGGGGTGGGGTTAATCGCAGATTCTCCAGGGGGGACTGGGAGTCCCGGTTTTGTCACTTTACCTACACCTTCACCTCCTCTGATGATAATCTTTGAAGATTTATTTAATTGGACTGTTGCGATTATATCAATGTTGACTGTTACGTCGGGGTCATTGTATGGTCTTTTTATGACTGAGGCTCTTGCTTTATTCTCTGAGAGTTTTTCCACGCCTTTAATGTCTACTTCTAATTTGCCGTAGGGCGCGTCTATAGCAACCCTTCTAATATCGTTCTCGCCTTTTAAATGTAAAATAGAAGCAACTGCCGCTGCTGTGGCGGCAGTGCCTGTTGTTATACCCAACTCTTGACTTTTTTTATTCACTAAAATCTTAAAAAGAAGATTCTTCCAATTCTTCCTTTATAGCCTCTATAAGCTCCTCTTTACTAGGAGCCCCTATAAATTTCAGAATACCATTCATTGCAATCGCCGGCACGGCTATTAGACCATATTCAATTGCCCGTTCCCTGTCAACCATCACATCTATATGTTCAACTTCTATTGCATCGCCAAATTCTTTTTTCGCCTCTTCAACCACTTCTAGTGCCATTGGACAATATGGACATGTGGGTGATGTGAACACTTCAATCTTGACTACCATAAATATTAACCTCCATTTATCCTTTTAAATTCTTATTTCAATAAATACTTATCCATCCAATAAAAGAATGCGACTATTCATCGCCATCAAAAAAAGTAAAGGATCCACATCCAAAATTCCCCACAAGAAGATCCCATACACTAAAAAAGCCGACATATTATCATCTCCATGATTTAATCTTCCAACAGGGGAATTTTAACTAAAAAATAGACCCTTAAAAGCCTAATAGCCTATAATAATGATATTATGGGTTTATCCTCCCAGGAGGATGAAAGACTTATAAGAATTTTTGGATGGCTATTTTCCACCTTAAATAATGGGCTTTGAGCATATTTCAAAGTGCAGAAAAGCCCCCAGTTATGGAAGTTAAAGAAGATTTCACTCTCCTTAAAAAATATTATATAATATGAACAATAATGATAAAATCTAGTAGGGGTGGGATGATAGTGAAAATAAAAGTTCGTTCACCCGGCTCGGCCACCATCATCAATGCTATCGCAACTGGTAAAGGTTCAGCCTTCGCCATCCAACGCCATGTAACAGCAGAAGTTAAACTCATACCAGAAGGAATAAAATGTATCTGTGAAGAGGACATTGATACAACCCTAATGAGGACATGCGCAGAATCAGTCCTTAAAAAATATAATATAAGCACAGGATTAAAGGTTAAAACCACATCTAACCTACCAGTAGCATCAGGCCTCTCAAGTAGCAGCGCAACCTCAAACGCCATAGTAATGGCCGCATCCAAACTCATCGCAGAAGAATTTGGCCTAGAACCACTCAAAAAATGGGAGATTCTCAATTTAGCTATTGACGCCTCCCTAAAAGCTGGGGTTACAATCACGGGCGCATTTGATGATGCCAGCGCCTCCTTCTATGGTGGATTCACAATAACAGATAACCTTGAAAGGAAGATAATCAAAAAAGGGCCCATGGAAAATCAAAAGATATTAATATATATGCCAAAGAGAAAATCCTTAACCGCAGAATCCAATGTTAAAAGGATGAAGATACTCGCACCCCTCGTAGAAATAGCCTTCAAAAAGGCCCTGGAAGGCGACCTATACAATGCATTAACCCTAAATGGTATAATATACTGTGCAACACTAGGATTCAACCCAGAAGTTGCAGTGGATGCCCTAGAGGCGGGTGCGATGGCAGCAGGCCTATCAGGGACAGGACCATCATTCGTCAGCATAACAAGAGAAGAAAAACAAGATGATATCATAGACACATGGAGCTCCTACCCAGGGAATATAATCATAACAGATGTCGACAACCAAGGCACACAATTTAGGTGACACTCAATGAAAAAATCAGAGGCCATGAAACTCCTAAAAGAATCCAGGGAGAAAATAGACCTTATAGATGAGAAAATATTAAATCTCATTTCTGAGAGAACCTCCTTGGCAAGGAAGATAATAAAAGCAAAAATAGCCTTAAACATGGACATCTGGGACCCTGCAAGGGAAAAACAAATCGAAGAAAAGACAAGGAAAATCGCCAGGGAAAACAAAATCGATGAAGGCAAACTTATAAAGATTATGAGGATACTCACAGAACTAAACAAGATGGAACAAGAACAAATACTCAGGAGGAAATAAACATGGGGAATATTAGAACAGCATTCGTTAAAAGGGTAGCGAAGGAATTAGTAGAAAACAATCCTGGGAAATTCACACTGGACTTTGAAAAGAACAAGAAGCTAGTCGAAGAACTCTCAACAGTAAGCACAAAACACCTCAGAAACAAGATAGCAGGTTACATAACACGGCTAATGAGGCAACAATCACGGTGAGGTTATAGGCCAATGTCACTTATAATTGCAAAATTTGGGGGCACATCCATAGGTAACGGTAAAAGGATAAGAAAAGCAGCCCAATCAGTAGTGAAAGAATACATGAAAGGAAACAAGGTAGTAGTAGTGGTATCAGCCATTAACAGGACAACAGACGAACTCCTAGAAATCGTGGAAGAAGCGACCAACAACACCATAACAGAGAAACAACTAGCTGAAGTAGTTTCAATGGGTGAAATGACCAGTGCAAGGATATTCTCCTCGGCCTTGGAATCCCTTGGCGTGAAATCCGAATACATAGACCCATACAAGGACGAATGGCCAATAATAACCGATAGCAACCTCCTAGATGCTAAAGTAGACCTTAAAACAACAATAAAAAAATCCAAGATACTCTTAAAGCTCCTAGACCAGGGCATCATACCAGTTGTCTGCGGATTCCTAGGAAGGGACAAACACGGTTATATCACAACACTAGGCAGAGGCGGGAGCGACATCACAGCATTTTTACTTGGACGCTGCCTAAACGCAGATGAAGTTATAATAGTCACAGACGTTGGAGGAGTCATGTCAACAGACCCCAACAAGCTCCAAGAAGCTAAAAAATTAGATAAAATCTCAGTAGAAGAGATGAGGGACCTGGCCACCCACGGAGCCCAGGTACTCCACCCACACGCCCTAAAATATAAAGTGCCGGAGATAAAGGCTAAAATAATAGGATTCGAGCATGGAGACCTTTCAGCGCCTGGAACAGAGATCATAGGCCCCTCTAAAAAAGAGCAATTGAAGACTGTAACCTTTAATTCGGAACCATTAGCCGTGCTCGCAGTAGTGGGAGAGGAAATCCTCAACAAGCCAGGCATACTCGCAAAATTAACATCCACCCTATCCAAAAAAAATATCAATATCATAGGCGTGTCCACCGGAAAAAACTCCATCACATTATTCATCAAGAAAGAAGATGCACAAGAAGCCCACAAACTCCTACACGACGTTGTAGTTGAAGATGAAAACCTAAGTTCACTATCCCTTGGGAGAGATATTGCAATGATCACAATTTCAAGCCCAGAATTTATAGACACGCCAGGGATAATCTCAGAGATCACAGAACCATTAAGGGAACATAACCTGAATATTGTTGAAATCTCATCATCACAAACTTCTGTGGTGATATTCGTCGACTGGGATGATGGGAAAAAAGCTTATGAACTCGTAAGGGGTGTTTTAGAATGAAAATAGAAGGCACAATCGTGGCCATGATAACCCCGTTCACTCCAGATGATGAAGTGGACGAGGATGGGCTGCGAGAAAACATAAACTATTTGATAGAGAATGGGGTTGATGGTCTCCTAATCGCAGGGACCACAGGCGAATCAGCCACCATAACCCACGAAGAACAAAGGAGGATGATAGACCTCCTAGTTGAAGAAGTCGATGGTAGAGTAACCACCATCGCAGGAGCCGGCAGTAACTCCACAAAGGAGGCCCTAGGACTTGTAAAGCACGCCGACGCCGCGGGTGCTGATGCCGCGCTCGTCATAACACCCTACTATAATAGGCCACAACCACACGGCCTACTAGAACATTACAAGATACTCAGTGACGCGGCAGAGATACCCATGATAATCTATAATGTACCCTCAAGGACAGGGACAGATATCGACGTTGACACCGTCCTAAAATTAGCAGAGGAAGATAACATAATAGGCCTCAAAGAGGCCAGCCCAGACCTTGACAAAGTATCCCAGTTAATGAAAAAACTCATAGAGAGGGGTCTTGACAAGGAATTCGTCATACTATCCGGTAACGATAATCTCACACTCCCAATGATACCCCTAGGGGCCAGGGGTGTTATATCAGTTGTTGCAAACGTTGACCCGGCCAGGATGTCAAGGATGGTTAACGAGGCTCTTTCAGGGGACTTTGAATCTGCAATGAAAACCCACTATGAATTATATGATCTTATGAAAGGCTTGTTCATTGAAACCAACCCCGTACCTGCCAAAGAAGCATTAAATATGATGGGCAAACCCGCTGGTCATGTGCGACCCCCACTAGGACAACTCAAAGAAGAAAACAGGGCAAAACTCAGGAGGATACTAGAGGATCTCTCATTACTCTAAAGGGTGAAATAATATGATCAGGGTAGCCGTAAGCGGTGCCTGTGGCCGGATGGGTTCAAAAATCATAAAGAGGATAACAAGAGAAGACGACATGGAAGTGGTGGCGGCTATAGAAGCACCCAACACACCATTTAAAGGAAAGGACGTTGGCGAGGTTATAGGTATAGGCACGATTGGAGTTAAGGTAACAGGTGCAGAGGAGCTAGAGGAGGCCCTTAGAGATTCAAAACCTGATGTAGTTGTTGATTTCACAATCGCAGATGCTGCGGTGAATACCGTAGAAAAGGCTTCGAAACTTGGCATCAACCTCGTGGTGGGGACAACAGGTTTCTCAATCGAACAATTAGAGAAGATCGAAAAGGACATCAAAGAAGGCGATGTTAAGGCTATAATTGCACCTAACATGGCTGTGGGTGTTAATGTCTTCTTCAAGGTGCTTGAGGAGCTTGCAAAACTCTTACCAGATTACAATGTTGAGATAATGGAAGCGCACCACAAACATAAAAAGGATGCACCATCAGGAACCGCATTAAGGGCGCTGGAGATAATAGCAGTCGCTACTGGGAGAGACCCTGATAAGGTGAGCGTATATGGTAGGAGGGGTCTTATAGGTGAACGATCAGATGATGAAATAGGAGTACATGCCATAAGGGCCGGTGATATAGTAGGAGACCATATAGTGCTCTTCGCTGGTGAAGGTGAAAGACTCGAAGTGATCCACAGGGCACATAGTAGAGAAGCATTTGTCAGCGGTGTTATCAGGGCCCTTAGATTCATAGAGAAAGCAGAACCAGGTAAGATATCAAATATGAATGATGTATTAGGGATCAGGTGATTATAATGGTTGATGTGGGAGTCTTAGGCGCGACTGGGATGGTCGGGCAACGCTTCATAGAACTTTTAGATAAACACCCCGAATTTGAGATTAAGGTGCTTACGGCTTCCCCACGCTCAGAGGGGAAACCCTACGAGGAAGCGGCTAAATGGTACCTTCAAAGTAAAATGCCGGAATCGGTAAAGGATATAAAGGTCGTGGGGACAGACCCCTCCAAGGTGGGGGATGTTGACATATTATTCTCAGCCCTACCCGCTGATATAGCCGCTAAGGTTGAGCCGAAGTTCGCGGAAGAATACGTGGTGGCTTCAAATGCTAGTGCGATGAGGATGGAGCCTGACGTGCCATTGGTCATACCAGAGGTTAACCCCGACTTCCTAGACCTTATAGAAATTCAACAAAAAAGGCGTGGATGGGATGGTTTCATAGTCACTAACCCCAATTGTAGTACGATAGCCCTTACATTAACTTTGAAGCCCATCCATGACCAGTATACCATAAAGAGAGTGTACGTGGCTACCATGCAGGCTGTTTCAGGCGCGGGATACAATGGAGTCCCATCAATGGCCATCATAGATAATATAGTCCCCTATATTGGGGGTGAGGAGGAGAAGATAGAGACAGAAACCCTCCACCTCCTCGGGGAATTGGAGGATGGTAAGGTCACTCCCGCCCATTTTGGTATAAGCGCATCCTGTCATAGGGTTCCCGTACTTGATGGGCACACAGAGGCAGTTTTCATAGAACTTGAGGAAGAGTTCGAAATCGATGATATAAAAAAGATCATGGAAGAATTCCAGGGGATACCACAGAAGTTGGAGTTGCCCTCCGCCCCTGAAAAACCAATAATCGTAAGGGAAGAGGAGGACAGGCCACAGCCACGCATGGACAGGGATGAATCCAATGGGATGGCTGTTACGGTTGGTAGGCTGCGGAGGGATGTGGCATTTGAGAATAGTCTGAGATATGTGCTTGTTGGCCATAACACGATACGTGGAGCTGCAGGTGCATCAATATTAAATGCAGAGTTAATAAATGAGATAATATTCTAGAAAATGTTCGAAGGTCTGCTGGAAGGTCTGCATCATCTGGACCTTCTATTACTTTATTTTTTTAATATTCAAATCCAAAATCCCTTCTTTGATTTTTTAATGCCAATTATAACATATGCGGGGACCCAGATATTCTGGATAATCATATCCACAATACTTGTCTTTTTAGGTGAGAATGGCCGGAGAACGGCTTTCACATGCCTTTTAGCCCTCCTTTTAGGCTATTTCCTAAGCGAGTTTTTAAAGATCATCTTTCAAGTTCCCCGTCCATTTGAAGTTATAGAATGGGTGAGGCATACTAACATCGTCTGGGGCTATTCCCTACCTTCAGGTCATACCACAGCCGCTTTTAGCGGATTCCTGATCCTTGGGGTAAAGTATGGTAGGATTCCCATTTTCCTATCACTAGCAGCTCTAGTGGGGATTTCCAGAATTTATATGGGTTTACATTATCCATCAGATGTTATTATGGGGGCCCTACTTGGGGTATCATGCGCCTTAGTTTCTCTAAGGATTGAAGAAAAATTTTTTAAGTCCTTGAAGGATAAATATCAGAAGGGATAACCAGTGATTCTTTTCAAGTGATTAACATGTTTCTTAAAGACTCGGAGAAGGAAGAATTAAGGCGTCTTGTCAAGGCATGCATGCTCGAGATAAGCAAATTAGAACTTGAACTTGAAAAATGCGAGAAGAGAAGGACTGGAAGGGAAAAGCTAGAAAGATTAGAGGAAGAATTAGCAAAAAAAGATGAACATATAAGGGAGTTTGAAAAGCTTTTAAAGGAAAAGGACAAAGTCATAGAGAATCTGAATAAGATTTTAAGCGAAAAGGAAGCCCAGATCGAAAAATTAGAAAAGATAAAAGAATACTTTGATAAGTTAACAGCAAAGCCTAAAAAGGATCTTACATCATTCCAATCACAAATTTACAGACTATTACCAGAGGGGAAGGCCACAACTGAAAAATTGCATTCTTTCATACAAGATATAGGATTCAAAGATTTAAAGTATGAGAACATGTTACAGATCCTTCGAAACCTTGAAAGAAAAGGCTATCTAAGATCATATAATATGGATGATGATATACTCTGGGAAAAAATTGAAAAATAGATTAGGTGATTTTCGCGACAAGCTCGGCAACTTTCTTTCCAAGGTTCTTGGATGTTTCTATACCGAATTCATCTTCTTCACAGTCTTTTTCTCCCCGTCCAACCCCTGTTCCACCATAATGCGCTGTAGGTGAAGCGTCTCCCACCACTATCATTTCATGTATTAATAGGAAATTATGGATTGCATTACATGTTGTTTCTTGTCCACCATTTCTTGAACCCCCTACCGCTACCGCCCCGCCTACTTTATCCTTTAACTTGAAATCTATCCTTAAAGGTCTTGTCCGGTCCATGAAAATCTTCGTTTGCCCTGTCACATTACCAAAGTAGACTGGGCTGCCTATTATGATGCCATCAGCTGCTTCTAGTTTCTCTAATATTAATGGGACGTCATCTTCTATTGGACATTCACCTGTCAGGCAAGTGTCGCATGCTCTACATGGGTTTATCTCATGTTCTGCAAGTTTTATAAGTTCTGTTTCAACCCCCATCTCTTCTGCAGCACTTAATGCCTCCTTGACTAAAAAAGTTGTGTTACCATTAATCCTCGGACTTCCAACTATCCCTATTATCCTTGGCATAAAACACCTCTAGTTTCATTCACGCAAAACTTGTAAACTACCCCATCCTATCAAATGGGTGCCTATGAGGACCTGCTAGTATACCATGTAGAGGTTTTCATCTCCACAAGCTCAAAGGATCGTCCCAGTCCCCCACTTGAGTATCCTGTTAGCGACGATATAGTCTCTGTATGGATCATTGGAGGATAATCTCCCGTTTGTGCCTTTTGGATTCACCTTCACAACTTGTCTGCCACCTCTCCCCAGTCTTGCAGACAAAGGAAGTGGAGATTGTCATATTCTCACCTATTTAAAGATATATATAAACCTTTCGGCTCTCATCCCCTCCCTTTTGGAAGGAGGACCTCCTGTCAAAAGAATTATCTTTATAATCACAAAAAGACCGTAAAATATTTATAGAACCTCTAACCCATGAATAATTGCAAATATTATATTGAGGTGATCACATGGCACAGTTAACTGGAGGACAACAACAACCAGTTCTTATCTTACCTGAAGGTACAAGTAGATACCTTGGAAGAGACGCCCAGAGAATGAACATACTAGCAGGTAAAGTATTAGCAGAAACCGTTAGAACAACCCTAGGCCCTAAGGGAATGGATAAAATGCTCGTAGACTCCCTAGGGGATATAGTAGTGACAAATGATGGTGTCACAATCCTAAAGGAGATGGACATAGAACACCCAGCCGCTAAAATGCTGGTAGAAGTTGCCAAAACCCAAGAAGACGAAGTAGGAGACGGGACAACAACAGCAGTCATAATAGCAGGCGACCTCCTCAAAAAGGCAGAAGAATTACTCGACATGGACATACACCCCACCATAATAGCAATGGGCTACAGGCAAGCAGCTAAAAAAGCCCAAGAAATCCTAGACTCCATAGCAATAAGCGCAAGCGACAGAGACACACTAATAAAAGTCGCCATGACAGCAATGACAGGAAAAGGAACAGAAAAAGCCAGAAAACCACTAGCTGAGCTTGTTGTGGACGCTGTTAAACAAGTAGAAGAAAATGGTGAAGTAGACAAAGACCACATAAAAATAGAAAAGAAAGAAGGTGGCAGCGTAGACGACTCAATGCTAGTCCAAGGAGTAATAATCGACAAGGAAAGAGTACACCCAGGCATGCCAAAAAAGGTTGAAAACGCCAAGATAGCACTACTCAACTGTCCAATCGAAGTTAAAGAAACAGAAGTCGACGCCGAAATAAGAATCACAGACCCTTCACAGATGCAAGCCTTCATCGAACAAGAAGAACAAATGATAAAGGACATGGTCGACAAGATAGTGAGCACAGGAGCCAACGTACTATTCTGCCAAAAGGGCATCGACGACCTAGCCCAACACTACCTAGCGAAAAATGACGTGCTCGCCGTCAGAAGAGTTAAAAAATCAGACATCGAAAAACTATCAAAGGCAACCGGTGCAAAAATAGTCACAAACATAGAAGACCTCAGTGAAGAAGACCTTGGAAATGCAGGAAAAGTTGTGGAGAAGAAAATCTCAGGAGAAGAGATGATATTCGTAGAAGAATGCAAAGAACCCAAAGCAGTCACCATACTCGTAAGAGGATCCACAGAACACGTCGTAAGTGAAGTGGAAAGAGCCATCGAAGATGCTATTGGTGTTGTTTCAGCGACTGTTGAGGATGAGAAGGTTGTTGCTGGTGGTGGGGCTCCTGAGGTTGAGATTGCTAAAAGACTTAAGGATTATAGTGAGTCTGTTAGTGGTAGGGAGCAGTTGGCTGTTGCTGCTTTTGCAGAGGCTCTTGAGGTTGTTCCTAAGACTTTGGCTGAGAATGCCGGTCTTGACAGTATTGACACTCTCGTAGATTTAAGAGCAGCCCATGAAGAGTCACCATACATGGGTTTAGATGTTTTCAAGGGTGAAGTAGTTGACATGAAAGAGGCAGGAGTGCTAGAACCACACAGAGTCAAAAGACAGGCCATACAATCAGCCGCAGAAGCAGCAGAGATGATACTAAGAATCGATGATGTCATAGCCGCCGCAGGTGAAGAAGGCGGAGAAGAAGAAGGAATGGAGGGCATGGGTGAAATGCCACCAATGTAAAAAAAAGTCCTCCAAATTTTCCCTTTTTTTATCTTGAAAGTATATGGACAACAGCTGTTCCACCAGTACCCCCTATATTATGTGTCAATCCTATCTCCGCACCCTCTACTTGCCTTTTACCCGCTTCTCCCCTGAGTTGCCATACTATCTCCGCGGCTTGTGCTATTCCAGTTGCGCCAAGTGGATGACCCCTCGCTTTAAGCCCGCCAGATGGGTTAAATGGAATCTCACCATCACGACGTGTTAAACCCTCTTCGAATGCGAGTCCGCCTTCACCTTTTTTGACAAATCCAAGGTCTTCTATAGCGAGTATACCATTAATGCTGAAACAGTCATGGACCTCGATCACATCAACATCCTTTGGCTCTAGACCCGCTATTTTAAAGGCTTTTTTCGCCGCGTGTACAGTTGCGTCGATCCTTGTAATGTCTTTTCTGTCATGTAATGCTATTGTCCCTGAAGCGTGTGCCGAAGCCTTCACATAGACTGGTGTGTCAGTGTATTCCTTTGCCTTTTCAGCTGGACATAATATTATGGCGGATGCACCGTCAGATATGGGGGAACAATCAAGCAATCTCAGCGGACTTGCAACCATACTAGAACCTAGAACCTGTTCTACTGTGACCTCCATTGGAAAATGGGCTTTCGGATTCCTAGCAGCATTTTCATGATTTATAACTGATACCATTGCAAGTTGTTCTCTTGTTGTCCCATACTCGTACATGTGGCGACGGGCCATCATAGCATAAAGTGAAGGGAATGTAACCCCTTGTTGTGCTTCCCATTCCTGGTCGGATGCTGTTGCTATTGCAGGGGTTGGATCAACGACATCTGTCATCTTTTCAACTCCACCTACGAGTACCATATCATGGTAGCCGGAGGCTATGGCCATTATACCACTTCTGAGGGCGAGACCCCCTGATGCGCAGGCAGCCTCCACCCTAGTGGCTGGTATGGGTGTGAGTCCCGCGTGGTCTGCTATTAGGGAGGCTATGTGCTCTTGTTTGATGAATAGTCCTGCTGACATGTTCCCAATGTACATTGCCTCTAGGTCGGCTCCTCCAATCCCCGCGTCTTCAATAGCTTCTAATCCCGCCTTCGTGATAAGGTCCCTGAATGATATGTCCCATAATTCGCCGAATTTTGTCTGTGATACTCCGATAATCGCAACATCTCTCATACTCCATCACCTTAGGCCATTTTGAGTTTTTCTTTGAATTTTGCATATAATGCATAGTTGACGTACTTTTTTTCTTTGATCATTTCCCGGACTTTTGGTGCCAGTTCTCTTTTCTCTTCTATTCCATCTTCTACTCTGATTATGAAAGCGTCGCTTCCTGCGCCGGAACCATAGGATACTGCTAATATTAGGTCTCCCGGTTTTGCCATGTCTAGTGTTGCTGCGAGTCCAATGGGTGTTGCACCCGAATAGGTGTTACCTATCTTAGGGGTTAAAAGTCCTGGTTTTACCTGTTCTGTTTTGAAGCCTAACTTTTTAGCTGCTTTAAGGTAGAATTTACCATTGGGTTGATGGAATACAGCATAATCAAAATCAGATGCTTTAAGACCTTCTTTTTTCATTATGTTTTTTGCGGCGGAGATCACATGTTTGAAGTATGCGGGTTCTCCTGTGAATCTGCCACCGTGGCGTGGGTATGGCATGCCTTCTCTCCTATAAAAATCGGGTGTGTCAGTTGTGAAACTATAGGTAGCTTCTATATCTGCTATTAGGTTTTTTTCTCCTATGATGTATGCTGCGCCTCCTGCTGATGCAGTATATTCTAGGGCGTCACCTGGCGCTCCCTGGGCGGTGTCGGCTCCTATTGCAAGACCATAATCTATTATCCCAGCGTCCACCAAACCCAAACATGCTTGCATCCCAGCTGTACCCGCCTTGCATGCGAATTCAAGGTCGGCTGCTGTTAGTTGTGGTGTTGCCCCGATGGCTTCGGCCACTATTGTTGCGGTTGGCTTAACAGCATATGGGTGCGATTCCGAGCCCACATATATTGCTTCTATCCTATCCGGGCTTATTTGACCCCTTTTCAGAGCATGCCTTGCAGCTTCCACGGATATTGTCGCAGTATCCTCATCAGGGGCTGGTACAGATTTTTCCTCGACTATCAAGCCCCTCATGATAGTCTGGGGGTCGTCTCCCCAGACCTTTGCTATTTCTTCAATTTTTATCCGATATAATGGGATGTAAACCCCATATCCAACGATCCCAGCCATGAACATCACAACCTCTTCTTCATAGATAAAAAAATTCTCCCATCCAAAAATTTGAGATATCAAGATTTTATTTTAACATTCCCTTATAAGCTTATAAACTTTTTTTCTCCCAAGTTTTCAGGGTAATAGCAAGAAGAAAAAATTTTAATCATTGTAGAAAACGAGTACATGCGGTTGCCGGGATTTGAACCCGGGTCGCGGGCTTGGAAGGCCCGAGTCCTAACCAGACTAGACTACAACCGCAATGCGGCGTCCGGGATTTGAACCCGGGTCGCTGGCGTGGCAGGCCAGTGTCTTAACCAGGCTGGACTAACGCCGCATAATTTCACTGTAGACTATTATCAAATATAATATATAAAATTTTTGATCAGAATCAATATTATCCTAGAAGGTAGTTCATAATGTCGATTCGAGGACTGGATCAGAGATTCTGGGAAGTGGACATGCTCCGGGGAATTGCAGTTTTAATGATGATAACATTCCACTTGTTATTCGACTTGAACTATCTAGGGATTGTATCATTTAACATCCAAGGAGGGCCTTTATGGTTTTTTGGGAGGTTAACAGCCTTCATTTTCATATTCCTTGTTGGGGCATCCCTTAAGCTCAGTTATATGCGGACAGTCCTAATAGGATACCATGGAAGATTACTTTTCAAGTATGTTAGAAGAGGATTGAGGATACTATTATATGCTTTTGTTATCACAATTGTAACCTGGCTGCTGATTGGTAGTGGATATATCATATTCGGGGTTTTACATTTTATAGGGGTTGCCATAATACTCGGATATCCCCTCTTACGCTATGAAAGGTTAAACCTTTTAGTTGGCCTCTTATTCATAGTCATTGGCATTTTTCTATTAAATCAAAGGTTTGATGTTGGTTACCTGTTCTGGCTTGGTATAATCCCAAGAGATTTCTATAGCCTCGACTATTTCCCAATCCTACCCTGGATGGGAGTGGTATCACTTGGAATATACGCTGCTGGGAAACTATACAGAGACTATAAAAGAAGATTCCCTATAAAGGATCTTTCAAGGAGTAGAATCATAAAATCTCTAGTATTACTTGGGAGACATTCTCTATTCATATATTTCATCCATCAGCCCATTATCCTAGGCTTTCTCCTCCTAGTATATTAGCCGCCATTTTTGACCTTGTCAAATCCAAAGACCTTTGCCTCAAATGGGGCCTTTGAAGATTCTATCACCCTTTTTAGGAACATTCCAGTGTATGTTCCAGATTCAGCAACCTCTTCGGGCGTCCCCTCCGCAACTATCCTACCACCCTCTTCACCACCCTCGGGGCCGAGATCTATTATATGATCCGCCATCTTAATAACATCGAGGTTATGTTCTATGACCACCACAGTATTCCCGGCATCTACAAGACGGTTTAACACGTCTAGAAGCTTTTTTATATCATCGAAGTGTAAGCCTGTTGTGGGCTCATCCAGGATATAGAGTGTCTTGCCAGTGCTTCTCTTGCTTAGTTCCCTTGCAAGTTTAACCCTCTGGGCTTCACCACCAGATAATGTTGTTGCAGGTTGCCCCAATTTTATATAACCTAGGCCAACATCATACAATGTTTGGAGTTTATTCTTGACTGATGGTATGTTATGGAAGAAATCTAATGCTTCCTCCACGGTCATTTCAAGTATCTCGGCAATATTCTTGCCCTTGTATCTGATTTGTAACGTTTCTTCATTGTATCTTTTACCTTTACACACTTCACATGGGATGTAAACATCTGCTAGGAAATGCATTTCTATTTTTATGATACCATCACCGTTACAGGCCTCGCATCTACCACCCTTAACGTTGAAACTGAACCTGCCCGGCTTGTATCCCCTTTTTTTCGCCTCGGGTGTCTGGGCGAAGAGTTCTCTTATATGTGTGAATACTCCAGTATATGTTGCGGGATTAGAACGGGGTGTGCGTCCAATAGGGGACTGGTCTATTATAACAACCTTGTCTAGGTAATGTACACCCTCTATGTCCTTGTGTTTACCAGGGTTCATGTGCTTGTTGTTCAGTCTCTGATAGAGGCCCTTGTAGAGGATCTCATTTACTAGGGTGCTCTTACCAGAACCTGAAACCCCCGTAACACATGTGAATACCCCTAATGGTATTTTAACGTCGATATTTTTCAAATTGTTTTCACTAGCCCCCTTTATGGTGATGTATTTGCTTTTAGGTCTCCTTTTCGGGGGTGTTGGTATTGTTTTTCGGCCTGATAGGTATGCTCCTGTCAGAGAATCCTTGTTTTCTATTATATCCCCTGGCGTTCCTGTTGCTACTATCCGCCCTCCATGTTCACCCGCCCCAGGACCGATATCAACGATATAATCAGCGGATAGTATGGTTTCAGGGTCGTGTTCAACTACTATTAGGGTGTTCCCGAGGTCTCTGAGTTTTTTGAGGGTGTTGATTAATCTAATGTTGTCCCTTTGGTGGAGGCCTATGGTCGGCTCATCCAGGATGTAGAGCACTCCCACGAGCCTTGAACCTATCTGTGTGGCAAGTCTGATCCTCTGGGCCTCCCCACCTGCGAGGGTCCCCGATGACCTGCTTAATGTCAAATATTCTAATCCCACATCTACTAGGAACTTTAAACGTTCTTTTATCTCCCTTAGAACGTCCTTGGCAATCTGTTCTTCCCTGGGTGTTAGTTTAAGTTTTTTGAAAAATTCCAAGGCGTCTTTAATTGACATTTCAGTTATTTCGTGGATTGATTTCCCATTGATGGTTACTGCAAGACTCTCTGGGCGGAGTCTGCTACCACCACATGCAGGGCAGGGTCTGTTGCCCATGAATCCTCCAATGTATCTTCTCATGTAATTGGATCTGGTCTCTAGGTATATTCTCTCCAGGCGGGGGATAACACCTTCAAATCTTCTATTGACGCGATATTTCCTATTCTTTCTCTTGAATACGAATTGTATCCTATCATCGGATCCGTATAATATAATGTTCTGATATTCTGGGTTGAGGTCTTTGAATGGTGTGTCCATGCTGAAGCCATAATCTTTGGCCACCGCCTCGAGCATCTGATAATAATAGTTTTCCTTTTTGAGGGATTTGCTCCATGGTATGATGGCTCCCTGGTTTAATGAAAGTTCTGGTTTTGGGACTACAAGGTCAGGGTCTATCTCGAGTTTGCTTCCGAGGCCGTTACATTCTGGGCAGGCTCTATGTGGACTGTTGAATGAAAACATCCTAGGACTGATCTCTTCGAAGTTTACCCCACAGTCTGTGCATGCGAAGTGTTCGCTGAAAACCTTTTCCTCGGCCCTGTCAGGGTATAGGATCGTGAGGGTGCCTTCACCCAATTCCAGGCTTGTTTCAATGGAATCTGCTAGTCTTTTTCTGAAGTTTGTATTTGAGCGTATTATTAGCCTGTCCACCACAACCTCTATTGTATGCTTACGGTTCTTTTCAAGGTCTAAGTCTTCCTCCAGGCTGTGTATTTCACCGTCTACTCGGATCCTCCCATAACCGTCCTTTTTGAGTTTTTCCAAGACTTTTTTATGTTCTCCTTTCCTGTCCTTTATGATTGGAGCTAGGATGTAGACTCTCGCACCCTCTTCTTCTAATATCCTGTTAACTATCTGGGTGGAGGTTTGTTGTGAAATCTTCTTCCCGCAGATGTAACAGTGTGGTTTACCTATACGTGCAAAAAGTAACCTAAGATAATCGTATATTTCTGTTATTGTCCCCACCGTGGATCTTGGGTTCATCTTGGTTGCTTTCTGGTCTATAGATATTGCAGGGGATAAGCCCTCAATGTAGTCCACGTCTGGCTTTTTCATCTGGCCCAGGAATTGCCTTGCATAAGCTGATAGAGATTCAACGTATCTTCGCTGCCCTTCTGCGTATATGGTGTCGAATGCGAGTGATGATTTCCCTGATCCGCTTATCCCTGTTATGACAATAAATTTGTCCCTTGGGAGTTTGAGGTTTATATTTTGGAGGTTATGCTCCCTGGCACCCTTAATCATGATACTATCTGCCATCTTTTACCCCTTCATATTATCTCCTTTAAGGGCCAGTATCTGGTCCCTTATTGCGGCTGCTTTTTCAAATTCTAGGTTTGATGCGGCCTCTTTCATCTCCTCTTCAAGGTCTCTTATTATAAGTTTCAGCTCATCCTCCGGAAGTTCCATAAGATCTTCCACCTTTATCTTCTCCTTCTTGGCTTTAAGGCTCCTCTTAGCACCCTTTGGGGTTATGCCATGTTTCTTGTTATATTCAAGTTGCATTTCCCTCCTCCTGTTGGTGGTTTCAACCGCGGCCCTTACCGAGTCTGTGAGTTTATCAGCATAGAGTATGACTTCGCCCCTGACATGGCGGGCTGCCCTGCCAATTGTTTGTATTAAAGATGTTTCAGATCTTAGGAAGCCTTCCTTGTCAGCGTCTAGGACAGCTACTAGGGAAACTTCCGGCAGGTCTAATCCTTCCCTTAATAGGTTGACTCCGATGAGGCAATGGAATTCTCCCATGCGGAGGTCGTTGATGATATCAACCCTTTCAAGAGTGTCTATCTCAGAGTGGAGGTATCTTACCTTGACACCCATTTTTGAATAGTAGTCTGTGAGGTCTTCAGCCATCCTCTTTGTAAGTGTGGTTACAAGGACGCGTTCACCTCTTTTAATGCGATGGTTTATCTCCTCGAGGAGGTTATCAACTTGTCCCTGGACTGGTCTTACTATAACCTTAGGGTCTACGAGTCCTGTGGGTCTTATTATCTGTTCAACAACCCTTTGACTCTTTGAAAGCTCATATGCCCCGGGGGTGGCTGAAACGTATATTACCTGGTTTATGCTCTCCTGGAATTCCTCGAATTTTAGTGGGCGGTTTTCCAGTGCTGAGGGTAATCTGAAACCATATTCAATGAGTGTTTCTTTACGTGATCTGTCACCCCTATACATTCCCCTTATTTGTGGTATTGTGACATGTGACTCGTCTATAACTGTTAGAAAATCATCTGGGAAATAATCGAGTAGTGTATAGGGTTTCTCACCCCAGTCACGCCCGCTAAGGTGTAGGGAATAATTCTCAATACCTGGACAATAGCCCATCTCCTCTAACATTTCAATGTCAAACCTCGTGCGCTGTTCGAGCCTCTGGGCTTCTAAAAGTTTTCCCCGGTCCCTCAGCTCCCCCAGCCTTTCTTTAAGTTCCTCTTCTATGGATTCTATAGCTTTTTCCATACGATCCTCTGATATTATGAAATGTTTGGCCGGGAATATGACTATCTTATCTAGGTTTTTTATCCTCTCACCCCTAGTGGGGTGTATGAATGATATTGAATCTATTTCATCTCCAAAGAATTCTATGCGTATTGGAGGCATTCCATGGACAGGGTTAACCTCCAATATATCCCCCCGGACCCTGAACTGTCCCCTGTCAAATTCTATATCATTCCTCTCATATTGCATGTGCACAAGCTCTGACAGGACCTCCTCCCTATCCATGTAGGCTCCAACCTGGAGAGAAAGTGCAGATTCCCCATAATCCCATGGAGCCCCTATACCATAAATGCAGGAGACACTGGAGACCACGATAACATCATCCCTCGTAAGGAGGGACTGCGTCGTGGAATGTCTCATCAAATCTATCTCCTCGTTTATTGAAGTCTCCTTGTCTATGTAGGTGTCTGTTTGGGGGATGTAAGCCTCTGGCTGATAATAATCATAATAGCTTACAAAATATTCCACAGCATTATCCGGGAAAAACTCCCTAAACTCCTCATATAATTGGGCGGCCAAGGTCTTATTATGGGAAATAACAAGGGTTGGCCTTTGAACCTCCTCTATAACATTTGCTATAGTGAATGTTTTACCAGAGCCCGTGACCCCAAGGAGCGTCTGTTCCCTTAAACCCTCATTTATCCCATCAACTAATGCCCTGATAGCCTTGGGCTGATCTCCCCCGGGCTTGAAATCTGATTCTAATCTGAATTTCATCATCAATCACTGACAAAAACCCGAAAATATACTAAAAAAAGTATATTCACAGTATCATATATAATACTATGGGGAGTTGGTTTTCAAATTCAGAGGGGATTATAATTGTCAGCGGCCGTTAAAAGGGTTGAGGATCTTCCAGATAAGATAGGAGTTTACATCCTAAAGGATACTAAAGGTAACATACTCTATATTGGGAAGTCAATATCCCTGAGGAAACGTGTTAGATCATATTTCCAGCCTACAGATAATCCAAAAATAAAAACAATGAGAAAACACATAGACCATATAGAGTATATCCTAACAGACACCGAAAAGGAGGCCCTGATACTCGAGAGCAACCTTATCAAAAAATATAAGCCACCATATAACATCCACCTTAAGGATGATAAAAGATACCCTTACCTTAAAATTACCAATGAAGAATATCCAAGGATAACAATAACGAGAAGAATAACATCTGACGGAGCCTACCTTGGACCATTCACCAACACATACGCCGCCAAGAAGATGATCAAATTCCTAAAATCCGTATTCAAGATCCGAGACTGTAAAAGAATGGACGGGCCATGCCTCAACAACCAGATAAACCTATGCCATAGCCCATGTACCGGTAATGTTTCAAAGGATGAATATATGCAGATGATCAGAAAAGTGGAACTCTTCTTCCAAGGACAATACAAGCACATCCTAGAGGAATTAGAAGATGAAATGGAAAATGCAGCATCAAACCTAGAATTCGAAAAAGCCGCGACAATAAGAGACCAGATAATATCACTAGAAGATTTCATGGGAAAAGAACACACCAAATTCACCCGGGGGATAGACAAAGATATTATAACTTGTAGATTCAATAATAAAGCCATCATCATGATACTACACATCACAGATGGGAAAATTATAGGCAAAGACGATTTTACCATGGATAATATCAGCGAAGAAAAACCTGAGAGGATATTGTCAGCCTTCATCCAACAATACTATTCAACACCACACCAAATACCAGAAGAAATAATCACAGAATATGATATAAACAAGAGAAGATTATTAGAAGAATGGTTATCCAACCTAAGAGGAGTTAAAGTTAAAATAAGAAAACCAAATGGGGGATCAGACCTAAAACTCTTAAAGGCTGCGGTTAAAAGCATCCAAGCACTTTCAAAGGAGAAAACAGAAACCCATAAGATCCTATCCGAACTGAAAAGACAACTTAAACTCCCAAACCACCCCAAGAGGATAGAAGGCTACGATATTTCAAATATTAGTGGGGAGGCCCCAGTAGGGTCCATGGTAACATTCATAGATGGAAAACCTGCAAAGGGCCTTTACAGACGATACAAAATACATGCAAGCGGACCCGATGATTATGCCATGATCCGCGAAATCATCAAAAAAAGATATTCAAAGGATGAGGCAAAAGCCGACCTTATAATAGTGGATGGTGGCCGAGGACAATTAAATTCAACCTTAAGAGTCCTTGAATCATTAAATGTTAAAATACCAATCATAGGGATCGCTAAAAAGGATGAAAAAATATACACACCCTATTCCGCGAATCCGATAAAACTACCCAAAGATTCGAAAATCCTACACCTCATACAACATGTCAGAGATGAAGCTCACAGGTTCGCCATCGAATACCATCGAAAACTCAGAAATAAAAAATTTAGAGCCTCTCAACTCGATAAAATAAAAGGGATAGGACCCAAGAGGAAGATAAGTCTGCTAAGGCACTTCAAGGGCGTGGAGGCTGTTAGAAGTGCTAGTATAGAAGAGCTAAGCCAAGTAGAGGGGATAAACAGGAAGCTGGCGGAGAAGATCCACAAACACTTCCACAAACCCCACTAGGGGGGAGATAATTGAAATCAATGATAGCAGTGAAAAAATGCACATCATATAATCCCCCAAAAGTTCAATGGGCCGTCAAAGAATGTATCAACAATATAAACGGATTTAAAGACCTAGAAAAAGGCGACCAAGTACTCCTCAAACCAAACCTCCTAATGAGCGCATCACCAGATAAGGGGATAACAACACATCCAACAATTGTAGAAGCCACAGCAAGGATACTAATCGAAAAAAACGTTGAAGTCATGATAGGGGACAGTCCAGGAAGCCCCTACACCAACCTAAAGAACCTATGGGAAAAAACTGGGATGAAAACCATAAGCAAAAAACTGGGAATCAAACTACTAAACTTTGAATCAACAGGATCATACATCAAAAAGTTCAAATCAGAAGAATATCCCATAGCAAAGCCCATACTCGAATGCGATTTCATCGTGAACCTCCCAAAGATAAAAACCCACAACCTAACAATATTAACATGCGCCATAAAAAACATGTACGGAGCCATCCCAGGAGCCAGAAAAACAGACTACCATAGAAGATACCCAAGCCCATCAGAATTCAGCGAAAGAATAGTTGACATATATGAACTCACACAACCAAACCTGACAATAGTAGATGGTATAATTGGAATGGAAGGCAACGGCCCCACCGGGGGCAATCCAAGAAAACTCGGAATCATACTAGCATCAGAAGATACAGTAGCATTAGATCTCTACATCCCCCAAATCCTTGGAATGGACCCCTATATGATCCCATCCAATAGGATCGCGATAGAAAGGGGTCTTGGCAAAGGATTAGCTAACATCCAAATTGTAGGAGACGAACCACCACTAATAGAAGATTTCAAATGGCCCTCCAATATTTATCACGCACTCGAATTTTTACCTTCAAGCCTGGCCAAGACACTTCTGAGGTTCTGGTGGTCGAGGCCAGCCATCGATGATAGGCATTGCAAAAATTGTGGAGTATGTGTAGAGGCATGCCCCACCGGCGCCCTTAAAAATGGCATCTCATCCCCAGTATTTAATTATGAAAAGTGTGTAAATTGCCTATGCTGCATGGAACTCTGCCCCCATCATGCATTTTACCATGAGAAAAGTTTCCTTTACAAGTTGACTTCACGCTTATCCAACAAAGGATAAAAAAATAGGGGGTTTGATCATATTGGAAGTGTTTTCAGATGAAATAAACATAAAAACTTCAAAGAGGATGGAGCTCGTGAACATAACCCAGAAGGTGAGAGATATTGTGAAATCTTCAAATATCAGCGACGGCATCGTGAATGTATTCACAAGACACACAACTTCAGCCATTTTCATAAACGAGAACGAATCAAGACTCCTCGGAGACTTTGAGAAGGTTATTGAGAGATTGATCCCTATGGGCGGATCATATGGGCATAATGCCATTGACAATAATGCAGATTCCCATTTAAGGGCGATGATAGTAGGTGGAAGTCAGAGCATACCACTCATCAGCGGTTCACTAGATCTTGGAACATGGCAGAGCATATTCTTTGTTGAATTTGATGGACCAAGAAGGCGCAGAGTCAGGGTCACGGTAATCGGCAGATAACCCCAAAGATCTTATCTGGCTGGGAAGGTTATCTCAAAGGCGACAACAGGATACTCTAATCTGAAGTTGGTTATAACCTCAGGGTGTAATTCCCCGAAAAATCCTGTTAACCCATTATCCTTTAATTTTGCGCATCTGCCTTTTATAAAAGATGGATGATCCAAGGCTTCTATTCGGAATTTGTATCCAAGATTTTCTATTATAGCCGCTACTGTGGAT
Organism: Methanothermobacter tenebrarum; assembly: GCF_023167465.1. NCBI lineage: Archaea > Methanobacteriati > Methanobacteriota > Methanobacteria > Methanobacteriales > Methanobacteriaceae > Methanothermobacter > Methanothermobacter tenebrarum. The sequence continues at coordinate 551,658 of NZ_AP025698.1, forward strand.
TTTATCTCCGTGAAATTGGCATTTGAATGTATTATAGCACCTGCAAGCTTCTTAACGAGGCGGGTGTTCGTCTCCTGGCTCCTGTCAAGGTATACTACCTCACCCACCTCAAATATCTTCTGCGGCATGTCCTCGTGCCTGTTAGCCTCAAGGAATTCTAACAAGCCATTAAGTAGGCTTTTTCGTATCATTGTCCTGTCAGTGGATATTGGCTGGGCCACCTGTACTCTTTCATCTTCTTCGAGTCTCATTTTCCTGTAATGACTTTCTTCATTGGTTAACATTAAACTCATTATCTCTTGGAAGCCAAGGCCTATCATAATCTCCCTTATAAGGTTGTCAATGACATGCCATGGATCCTCTTCTCCTATGGTCGGGATTGCCGGGATCTCAGGTTCAATATTATTGAAACAGTATTGTATCGCAACGTTTTCGATGATGTCGACTTCATGGAGTATATCAATTCTATAGGCTGGGATTTTAACCTCGATTTCATCATCAGATATGACTTCCGCGTCCATCCTAGCCTTCCCTAGGAGATCTACAATGGTTCTTGGTTCGAGTTTTATTCCTATTATCCTTGTAACATTTGAAACCTTCAATTTTTTTGTTTTGGCTGTTAGATCCGGTGTTTCGAGTTCTTTTTCTGGGCGGATTATCTTGAGGCTTTCTATTTTACCATTGGATTCTGCGAAGGACGTGCAGATTATATTCAATGTTTGCATGACAGCGCGCTCATCAGTCCCCGTGACGTCTATGAGGATATTCCTAGTCTCATCTGTGAGTTTTGTAAGTTCTCCGTTAATTATAGGCGGCATTGAAAGAACGTTCCCGTCCTTGTCAACGATGAGGGGATAACGATCAAATCTTTCCAAAAGGTGGGCGTATTCCACGCCTTTTGGATGTTCTCTGAGTATTTGTGCAGGTGTCATTTCATGGTCACAGTCAAGTGGGGTGAACCTTACCTCATCTGGTTTAACGGCCTTGTAAGTGAATGGAGCTTTCACCACATCAAGGTTATGTATGCCAATGGCCACTTTCTTCCGGTCTCTCCCTATAACCCAATGTAGATCCTCTTGGAACTCCATAACCTGCTTTAACTTTTTATCATTAAAATTAACATTTTTAACAACACCCATCCCAATATGGGGTCTTATCTCTGTCACGCTCTTGTCCACATAGACTCTCATCCCAGAGTTCTTAACCTTGTAGGATGCCAAGCCCTTCTCAAGGCCTATGAAACCTTTAAGGCTCCTTGCAACACCTTCCACTGAAAGCAGATCTGGCCTGTTAGGGAAAAATTCCACCTTTACACTTTTCTCATCAAATTCTTCAATGTCGCTACCCATCATAGGGAGAATCTTAATAAGCTTGTCCCTGCTTATATCCACTCCTAGTTCTTTCAAGTCCTCATATTCAACTGTTATAACTGGCATTATAGAACACCATGAAATTTCTATGAACCTAATATAGTAACATAAAATATAAAAATTACTCAACAGACCACCCATCCTTGGATCATAGTGGGAAAAATTTAGAATGTCTATCTCCTCCAGGGCTTGTAAAACCTGCCCTTTTAAAGGGGATACGATAAGGAAAAACATGTTAAGTTTACCTTCCGTTGCTACCGAATCCCCCTTTCGAAGATGAGAGGGAACTGGGAGCGTCTAGGGGGATGGTTGGAAACTTTTATAAAACAAGAAGCCCCCATACATAACCAGAGGGTACTTCACCGGATAACCGAATATTGGGGGGGTCCAAGAGACCCCCCAAACTGGCGGGGGGTTGAAATCTTATAACTCCGCCTAAATGCCGGGAAAACCCCCAGATTGCTTCATGTGGATGGTGAAAATTGATGAGAGTTATAAAGAGAAGAGGGAGACTGGAGCCATATAAGCCTTCAAAGATCAGAGCAGCTCTTGAAAAGGCCACCATTGATGCAGGTTATAGTCTTGAGGAGAAAAAGGAGATAATAGACAAGATATATGAGAGTGTAACCAAGAAATTGGAGGGTAAAGAGGAGATAAAGACAGATACTATAAGAATGTGTCTTCTCACGGAACTTGATAAATGTGAACCATACATTGCAAGGTCTTGGAGGAGATTTGAGAAGAAATACAAATCATAGACCCCCATTCAATGCTGTTTTCACGAATTCATGGTCTTGTACCATTTTTTCTTTGTAGCCTAATCTTCCCACCTTTTTACCATTCCTCTTCAACCTAGAAAGGATTCTGATATTACTCCAGAGTCAACGGTTTACCATTTGCAAGACTTTCCTGTAGACTTTTTTAAGTTCAGGGTTCTCCCCATTCTTTACCTTGATTATCAGTTTTTGCGTATCATAAGGTTAGTTCTCGGTCTTCTGTTTTTGCATTGTTCTTGGGGTGGGCGGTTGTAGAGCCACCTGCAAAGGTCGAGATCCTGGAGTAGTTTAGCTTCAATGGTTTTAGACGGGTAAAGACGAAACTTGTAGCCGAGCACTTCCTCGCTCCCTCCACACATAAATATAGTGATACTGGAGAGCATATCGCATGCAACCCATGTATCACTATAAATGTTTTTTTGGCTTTCATCCCCTGGGGGTTCCCGCCGAGAAAGTTAAAGTTATCAACGGGAAGGCCCCCTCGGGGGAGGAAAATATAAACTATAGGGGGGAATGTTACAAGTATACGGGGGCTGGGACAGTCCTCCAAGCTATGAGAAAACCCCCTCTACAGAGTATCAGGAGATCCTCATCATTGAAACAGGAAACCCCCCAAGAGGCTGTAGTTTACTCAGAACTGTTCGTAGGTTACTTTGAATCTGTTTTCATCCTCTTTTCCGATTTCCTTTATTATATGGAATAATATATTTTCTTCCTGTTTTGTCATGACGTTAAAGCCATAATATTTTGACCTATATGTAGTATTTTTCCTTTTGATCAGATTGGCATGTTTTTTTAGGCGTTCCATGACGAGCTTCCTTGATAATCTTTTAACCTTTTTTATCCGGGCTTCTATTATACTCTTAAATTTGGTGTTAATCTCATATCCTATTGAATTGCGGGCTGTGCACATTGCAGCTATCATAGTTGTCCCAGTACCCAAAAAGGGATCCAGGACGGTGTCTCCCTGGATCGAATACATGTTTATCAGCCTATATGCTAGTCTTAGAGGATATGCTCCAGTTTTCCTTTTTATATTCTCTAATCTTTGGGGTGTCCCCTTTAAATCAGTCCATATATCAGAGAACCATTCGTTTCTCTCTTCCCAGAAGTATGCGCTTTTCCTCCTTCTATCATGTTCTTCCTTTGTTTTGAATTGGCGGGGGCCATTCTTTCGGAATATTAATATGTATTCATGTTCGTGTGTGACATAAGCGTTTGGTGGTAGCATCCCGGAGCCCATGAACTTTGTCGGCTTGTTTGTCTCTTTCCTCCAGATAATAAATGGTAAAATATTGTAACCCTTCTCTTCGAAATATTTTATTATACGGGAATGGTTTGCGTAAACTTGGAAGGAATCTCCTATTTTCCGCGTGGCGTCTCCTATGTTGATGCAGACAATCCCACCAGGGCTTGTTACCCTATCTATTTCATCCCAGACTCTATCTAATTCTTCGTGCATGAGATTATATGCTCTCATACCATCCCCGTCTTCGAGGGCTTCGCCTATCCGAGGATTAAATGATGAGAATAGGCTATCCCACATTTCTATCATTGGATATGGTGGTGACGTAAGTATGAGGTTCACAGTCCCTGCGGGGATTTCATCCATATCCTTCGAATTTTTAAAAATTATCCTATGGGAGGTTTTCATCCCCTATTCTCCAAGGAATCCTATCATAGGATTGTTATGGAAACCTTTATATATAAAAAAGGATAGCATTTAAAAGTTGGTGTCCATGGTGGCGGATAAAAAGAACCATCTTTATCTTTTGATAAGTATATTATTGGCATTAACAGTCTATCTCATCCCATTACCTGGCATTGGATATTCTGGCCATGCAGCTTTGTCATTACTAGTTTTCGCCATCCTCATGTGGGTTAGTGAGGTTGTACCATTAGCTGTAACTTCCATGATCATACTATTTATACAGCCACTAATGGGTATCCAAAGCTTTGAAGATGCGGTTATAGGATTCGCAAATCCCATAATATTTCTCATAATAGGCGGGTTTATAATGGCGGATGCGATAAGAGAGAGCGGACTCGCACTCAGATTAACCTACACGCTCCTCTCAAAGCTTGGAATTTCCCCTAAACGGACGTTATTTGTAAGCATATTCTCAACCGGCCTATTATCGGCTTGGATCGAGAATGTTGTGGCATTTGCAATGCTGCTCCCAGTTATAAAAGAGATAACAGAGTTAATGGGCTGTGAAAATGCCAAGGATGGTGAAAGCAACTTCGCCAAGAGCATGGTCCTCGGAGCATCATTCGGTTCCTTGGCGGGTGGACTTGCAACAGAAATAGGAACAGCCCCCAACCTTATGGCAGCAGCCTACACAAAGATACCATTCTTGAATTGGATGATATTTGGCTTTCCACTCTCAATAATACTCATGTTAATAATCTGGAAGATTCTATTGCGAATCTTCCCACCTGAAGTCCATAGCGCCAAGAACAAGACCATAGACGATAAACTCGACCTACTCGGACCAATGAAACGTGATGAAAAGATAACACTCCTAATATTATCCTTTGCAATAGTACTTTGGGTTACAGCTGGTTGGACCGGCATAGATAGTTACTCCGTGGCGCTGATAGCTGGTGTGCTCTTCATCTTCACGGGTGTGATAAAATGGAGAGAAGCGCAGAAGAACATCGACTGGGGGCTTATAATATTCTTTGGCGGTGCTCTTTCACTCGGCTCCGCCCTTTTAAATACTGGAGCCGCTAAGTGGCTTATAAAGGATATAATAGTGGCCTTAGGATCCCCATCCCCACTACTCATAACACTTGTCCTCATGGTCTTGGCCGTTACCATAACACAGGTCATGTCTAATATAGCCTTGTCAGCTATACTCGTGCCCTTATCCGTTACACTCGCCCATACGCAACATTTACCTGTTGGCATTTATGCTGTACCCGTTGCAATAGCATGTTCACTCTCCTTCATGTTACCCACAGCAGATCCTACAGTGGCCATGGCCCATGGAACCGGTTTTGTAAAACTAAGAGATATTCCCAAGAGTGGAATTCCACTTATTATCCTGGGGATAATCGTGACGATAATCGTGCTTTTCACTATAGCAAGACCCTTTCTAGGGGTCTGATTCTATTAGTTTTTCTATGAATTCTAGGTTGATGTTTTTTTCCACTGTCTCTGCTAGTCTGTCAAGGGAAAATCTTGTATTATTTTTGAATTCGTCTATATCGTAGGGTATTTTTTCTAGGCCTTTTCTTTCCCGGAGTATGTTCGTGAAGTATCTGCGGAATTTTAGGTTGTGGAATATGCCATGTAGATATGTTCCTGCGATGTTCCCTTCAACCGCCCCATCCAATTTTTTTCCTGGCATGTTACCGCAACCCCTTTTCAATAGTATGAGTGGCCTGGAATCTCCTAGGATTGTTGTGCCTTCATGGAGTTCATAGCCTTTGACCTGGACCCCCTTCAATCCTTGGAATATTCCCTGGCCTATTATTTTCCCTTGGCTTTGTGTTATTATCTTAGGGGCTCCTGTGAATTCTGTTTTGCAGTCTAGCAGTCCCAAGCCTTCTATGCTCCCATGTTGTGATTCTCTGCGGGCTTCATCTATTATTTTTTTGCCTAACATTTGGAATCCGCCACATATCCCGAATATTAGGCTTTCATCTTTGAGGTCGCTTATTTCATCGTGGAATCCATTTTCTTTTAGGAATAGGAGGTCGTTGATCGTGTTCCTGGTCCCGGGTATTATTATGGCGTCTAATCCATGGAGGGTGTCCTCTGCTTCTATAAATTTTATTGAGATGTCCTTTTCATATTCTAGGGGGTCTATGTCTGTGAAGTTGGATATTCTTGGCAATCGTAGGACTCCTATTCTTATTTTCCCCTTGTTTTTGTATTTTCTCTCTGATAGTGAGGCTGAGTCTTCTTCTGGGAGCTTGAGGTTTTCATCGTAGGGTATGACTCCGAGTACTGGGACTTTGGTTATTTTTTCTATCTCTCTGATCCCTGGCATTAGGATGTCTAGGTTTCCTCGGAATTTGTTTATGATCACTCCTTTTATCCTTTCCCTGTCTTTCTTGTCTAATAGCATGAACGTGCCTGCGATTGATGCGAATACACCCCCTTTGTCTATGTCGGCTACTAGTATCACATCCGCATCTGCTAGATGTGCTATTTCCATGTTCGCCAGGTCGTATTGGCGCATGTTGATCTCGGCTGGGGAACCCGCGCCTTCGATGATTATAAGATCATATTTTTCCCTTAGATTGTCCAGTGACTCCTTTATAGCTTTCAAGGCTCTTTTTCGGAGTTTTCTCTGGTAATCATAAAAGTTCATGTCCCCGGCTGGTTTTCCATGGATTATAACATGTGATATGAAATCTTCCTTGGGTTTTAATAGTATAGGGTTCATGTGATGTGATGGTTCAACACCGGCAGCCTCTGCTTGTAGAACCTGTGCCATTGCTATCTCCCTGTTCTCATTTGTCGTGTAGGAGTTGAGTGACATGTTCTGTGATTTGAATGGGGCAACACTGTAGCCTTTCTTTGCGAATATCCTGCAAAGTGCAGCTACCATCACGCTTTTACCAGCACTTGATGATGTTCCCTGGATCATTATACATTTTGCACCCATATGATGACTATCCCCCAGTGACTGTTACGTATATATATCCAATACTTAAGATAAAAAAGTAGTGAGGTTGATTTCATGGAACCTTCCAACCATGAAGATATCTTCTTCAAATATTCTAAAAGTGCTAATCTCATAGTGAAAGATTCTATCATAGAAGAATATAATAGGGAATTCATAAAATTAATCGGCTTGCCAGAAGACAGGTTAAAAGAGCTTAGTCTTGGGGACATGGATATTAGGCTCCCAGGCGAATTCGTTGGGGATCTTCATATAAGTCTCAAAGTTAATGGTTCAATTATACCAGTACTCATGACATGCGTACCCCTTGAGGATGGGAGATCATTCCTATCAATGAAACCAAGCGAAAAACTGCTAGAGGGGTTTAAATCCGTCTTTGAGTCCACAGCTGACGCCATACTCATAGTAGATGAGGATGGTAGGATTTTCGAGGCGAACCCCTCATTCTATAGGATATTCGGTTATGAGCGTGATGAGATCATAGGCCATGAACTTACCCTTATAATACCACCAGAGTTTCATGAAGACTTTAAGGAGATGATGGATAAGTTCAAGAAGGAGGGTGAACATCCCCTCGCAGGTAGAATATTCGAAACTAGGAGTCGAAGGGCTGATGGAAGTATCATATCAGTTGAAATGTCATTAACCCCATGGACTTTCAATGGGGAAAACTATGTTACATCTATTATTAGGGATATCACCGAGAGGAAGAAGATGGAGGAAGAATTAAGGGCCAGCGAGGAGAAGTATCGTAGGATAGTTGAAAAATTCATACAGAACGCACTTAAACTTATAGCTGAGATAAAAAAATAATAAAATAAATAAATGTTAGAAAAATATTTAACCTATGAAAAACATCTTAGTATCATAGTGATTATTTTTTTAATCTCAAAATAGGGGAGGAATCTGGATAAAAATGACAAGCGAGGTTAAAAAGGCTAACATGAAAGAATCATTCTCATATGAAACTTCAAAGGACATACCAGTACCCAAAAGATTAATAGATCAAATAATAGGCCAGGAAGAAGCGGTTGAGACGATAAAGAAGGCTGCTGAGCAACGCCGTAACGTACTACTCATCGGAGAACCAGGCGTCGGGAAATCAATGCTCGCAAAGGCAATGGCAGAACTACTACCAAGGGAACAACTCCAGGATATACTAGTATACCCCAACCTCGACGACCCAAACAATCCCATAATCAGCACAGTACCAGCCGGTGAAGGTAAAAGGATCGTGATGAGCCACAAAAACAGGGCAAGAGCCCAAGAAGAAAAGAAAAACCTCTTCATGATCGCTATAATAAGCTTCATACTCCTCATGGGGTTCATGCTCAAACAATTCCTCGCAGCCATAATAGCAGCAGGGATAATATTCCTAGCACTACAACAAATGAGACCACAGAAGACAATAATGGTACCAAAACTATTAATAAACAACGAAGGGAAAAAAACAGCACCATTCGTCGACGCAACAGGAGCACACGCAGGCGCACTACTAGGCGACGTAAGACACGACCCATACCAATCAGGAGGCCTCGGAACCCCAGCACATGAAAGAGTAGAAGCAGGGATGATACACAAAGCCCACAAAGGAGTGCTATACATCGATGAAATAGGTACAATGAAGATGAAAACACAACAAGAACTCCTAACAGCAATGCAAGACAAAAAATATTCAATCACAGGACAAAGCGAAACCAGCAGCGGGGCCATGGTAAGATCACAGGCAGTACCATGCGACTTCGTACTTGTAGCCTCAGGTAACCTACACGTGCTCGAGGGAATGCACCCAGCACTACGCTCAAGGATAAGAGGCTATGGATACGAGGTTTACATGAAAGACACCATGCCAGACACCCCAGAGAACAGACAAAAACTTGTACAATTCGTGGCCCAAGAAGTGGAAAAGGATGGGCGTATACCACACTTCAACAAGGACGCCATAAAAGAGATCATAAGGGAAGCCCAGCGAAGAGCAGGTAAGAAAGATTCACTAACATTAAGATTAAGGGATCTTGGAGGCCTCGTAAGGGCGGCTGGTGACATTGCAAAGAGTGAAGGCGCGGAACTCGTATCCAAAAAACACGTACTAAAGGCGAAGAAACTCGCAAGGACCCTCGAACAACAGATAGCGGACAGATACATCACCCAAAAGAAAAAATATAGCGTATTCAAATCCCATGGGAGTGAAGTCGGTAGAGTGAACGGTCTTGCAATCATAGGAGATCGTAGTGGTATAATCTTACCCATAGCAGCCGAGGCAGCCCCCGCACAGAGCAAAGAGGAAGGTAGAATCATAGCAACAGGTAAACTAGGTGATATAGCCAAGGAAGCCGTCCAGAACGTAAGTGCACTCATCAAAAAATACACCGGAACAGACATCTCCAACTATGACATACACATACAATTCCTACAAGCCTATGAAGGCGTGGAAGGTGACAGTGCAAGCGTATCAGTCGCGACAGCAGTAATATCAGCCCTCGAAGAGATACCAGTAGACCAGTCAGTGGCCCTTACAGGATCACTAAGCATAAGAGGTGATGTACTACCGGTTGGTGGCGTCACAGGCAAGATAGAAGCCGCAGCAGAAGCAGGAATAAAGAAAGTCTTAATCCCCAAGGCTAACATGGATGACGTGATGATCGAAAAGAAATATGAGGGTAAAATAGAGATAATACCAGTGAAAAGCCTAGGGGATGTTCTTGAACATGCGCTCATTGGTAAGGGTAAGGAGAGTCTAATAGAGAAGATGCAAAGGATAAGCGATATCATGCCAAAGGGTATAATAAAGAACCCCACAACCCACTAATCCCCTTTTAGAGCTTCTGCTATAAGCGGGGCCACTGATACGATGCTGACCTCTGATTTTATAGTGTCAGTGGCTATAACCTCATCCACACCCGTTGAGAATATCCTCAGGAGGGCGTCGCCAACGAGCACAGGATGTACACAGGCTACCTTGACCTCCTTAGGACCTTGAGTGTGGAGTATCCTAGAAGCATTGACGATGGTACCCCCCGTGCTGATAATATCATCAACTATTATAACACTTCTACCCTCTACATCAAAATTTTTGAGGCGTGTCTCCACCCTCTCGGGTGAGATGCGCACCTTTTCCATATAATCATATTCACAGCCTATTATCCTAGCCATACTCCTCGCATGATCCAGGGCGCCTTTATCAGGTGCGATTATGATAGGATCATCAACCCCCACGGATAAATGTTCTGCAAGGAGTGGTATAGCTGAAAGCTCATAAACTGGAATATTGAAAAAATTGATTATATCATGCTCATGTAAATTGACGGAGAATACTTCATCAGCACCCGCAGCTTCCAATAGTTCTGCTATTATCTTCACAGAGACAGCCTCGCCAGGTTTAAACTTTTTGTCCTGTCTTGAATACCCAAGGTATGGTATCACGGCCTTCACTTTATCCGCGCCGATATCCTTAAGATTTTTTATTATTAAAAATAATTCCATGAAATTTTCATCCTGGGGATACCCTGTTGATTGGATGACAACAACCTCATCGGGGATTTCACCCTTTATCCTAACGTATCTCTCACCATCAGGGAACTTATGTGTTTCTATTGGACACAATTGATCGTTTAGTAGATTAGCAACCTTCGCGGCCAAATTTTGAGATGCGGAACCCCCTATTATCAAGATGATCACCCTTGCAAAGAATATTTTAATATTCACATAGACTTTATATTAACTCCCCTCATAGATAATATAAATCCCTACTCATATTAGACTCTGAGAGGTGTGAACCCTTTGCATGAACTTTCAATGGCTGATGCCATTATAAAAACAGTTATTGACGCCGCTGAGAAGAACAACGCCATAGAAGTATTAGAGGTTACAATTGAAATTGGAGAGTTAACACTCCTTAACCCAGAGCAGATAAAATTCATATTAGAAGTTTTAAGTGAAGACACTATACTAGAGGGTGCGAAATTTAACATTGAAATAATACCCGCCAGGATAGAATGCCCCTGCGGATATAATGGTAGGATAACCTCTAATGATGAACTGGACCATTATAATCCGATAATTTCATGTCCATCCTGTGGTGGGGGCGAGTTTAAGATAATTGATGGGAGAGAATGCAACATCAAGAACATAAAAATTGAAAAGGAGGAATAACATGCACAAAATTGCAGAGGTGGAAATACAGAATGATATACTGATAGCTAACAAAAAACTTGCAAAACGTAATCAGAGACTACTTGACAAGGCAGGGGTCTTCGCAATAGACTTCCTCGGGGCTGTGGGCTCAGGCAAAACCACACTCATAGAAAAGCTCATAGAAAAGATGGATTATTCAATAGGCGTTATAGCAGGTGACATTATAAGCAAATTTGACGCTGAAAGAGTTAAACGATACAACATACCAGTAGTGGGCCTTAACACTGGAAAAGAATGCCACCTCGACGCTCACCTAGTAGAACACGGTCTCGAGGATCTCCCACTCGATAAAATAGACCTACTGTTCATAGAAAATGTGGGAAATCTCATATGTCCAGTTGATTTTGATCTTGGTTCACATATGAGGATAGTTATCATAAGCGCCACAGAAGGCGACGACACCGTCCAAAAACACCCACTAATCTTCAAAGAGGCAGATCTTGTAATAATAAACAAGGTAGACCTTGCAGATGCAGTTGGCGCAGACATTGACAAAATGGTGGAAGACGTATCAAGGATCAACCCCCACGTAAAGGTCATAAAAACTAGCCTAAAAAATGATGAAGGCATCGAAGAGATTATAGAAGCCATCCTAGAGGCCATGTAACCCCCCCCAATTTGGTGATCACGTGAAAGTATGGATCGACATAACAAACGCACCCCATGTAAGATTTTTCAAGAATATCATAGAATACCTACAAGGAGAAGGGGAAAATGTCATTATAACCACGCGCAAATTCGGGGACATACACAAATTAATGAAATTATTCGGATTCGATTTCATATCAATAGGCAAACACGGAGTCTCACTAGCCGAAAAACTAAAAGAGAGCACAGAAAGAGCCTACAAGCTTTCAAAGTTGATAATAGAAGAGAAACCGGATGTTGGAGTGTCAAAGCATTCAATAGAACTTCCAAGGGTGACCTTCGGCCTCAAAATCCCCAGTGTCTACATACTCGATAATGAACATGCACTAGCCGCTAACAAACTCACACTACCATTATGTGAAAGGATAATAATGCCAAAGGTAATAAACATCTGGGATGTTATAAAAACAGGCGCAGACCCAAACTCCATAATACGCTACAAGGGCACATCAGAAATCCTACACTTCCAAAATTTCAAATACAATGATAAAATATTCCAAGACCTTAAACTGGAACTGAAAAAAGAAAAAACCATCCTAATGCGGCCAGAACCCGCCCTGGCATCATACCTGGACGCTGATTGCCACAAATCAGTCCTCACACCCATAGTTGAAATACTAAAAGACCATGCCAACATACTCGTCATACCAAGATTCAAAGAACAAGCCGAACTATTCAAGGGATACGAGAACGTGACAATCCTCAAACCACCAGTAGACACCTTCAGCCTAATGAAAAAATGCGATCTCATGATAGGAGCCGGGGGCACCATGAACCGTGAAGCTGCACTATTAGGGACCCCAGTTATATCATGTTACCCAGGCAAACCATTAGCAGTAGACAAATTCTACATAGAGAACGGCCTCATGCACAGATCAACTGACGTGGATGAAATAGTAAAACTAGCCCTAAGATTACTATTAGATGATAAAAAACCGCCAAAAATAAAAACAGATAACCTATTTAAAATAATAATCGAAAATATTTACAATGCAGCTAATAAGAGTTAGTGGACTGGCCGGGATTTGAACCCGGGGCCTCCGCCATGCCAAGGCGACGCTCTACCAACCTGAGCTACCAGCCCCCCATATCCTAAGAGTATTATCAGACTATTAATCAGACTATTATATTATTTAAATTTAACCCCCCCACACACGATAGGTGGTATATTTTGAATATTAGAAACGTTAAGGAAAGGGATTTCACTAGGATAGCGGAACTCGCACAGAAATGTAAGCCCATGGCCACAGAGAGAAACTCTATATATCATTTATTCACGAAATTTTTCTCAAGCACATCATTTGTAGCAGAAAAAAACCAGAGGATAATAGGATTCCTCCTAGGATTCATATCACAAGACAACCCAAAAGAGGCCTATATACACCTTTTATGTGTTCATCCAAGATATAGGGGCGAGGGCATAGCATCCAAACTCCTAGGAGAATTTATAGAAACAGTTAAAAAGAAGAATATCAGGAGAATATCCCTTATAACAAAACCAATAAACAAAAAGGCGATATCATTTTACAGGAAACACGGATTTAAGGACTACAAGGGCCCCCAAACTAGAAAAATTGGGGATGTGAATGTTTTCAAGGACTATAATGGTGAAAGGGAAGACATGGTCCTCTTTGAAAAATCTCTGAAGTGAATCCCCCACCTATCAGATGAGGCCCCCAGCGCTTAGGAAAAATTTTATTCTTCCCCCACATTACATATTGAGAGACCACTCCCATATCTTAAGATACTAGAGGTATGTTTACAGGGACATTCAAAACCGGGGCTGGGGACACGCTCCAAGGAACAATTTTCAGAGGCTGTATTTAAGTCTACGGCTCTTGTCATCTCCCCATTGTATGGGGGTTTTCTTGGAGAATGAGATAAAATTATTTATGTAAGGTTAATCTATATGGGGATTAAAGTTACAGGGGGAGAGTAGATTGCAATTAATCCCTCAAAACCATCTTCAACTGATAATAGAAATAGCGATAATATTGTATGCCGGTATGATATTCCTATTTAATCTCGCCCCTATTTCACTAGGCTTTTTACTTTTCCTTTGCCTCCTTCTCGGTGTTATCTTCAATGTAATGTTCGGAGTAGATATAATATCCCTTTTCACATCATTTGGACAACAAGAGTATACCCACCCCTTCGGGCCCTTGGCCCTTATGACGATGATAACTGCACTGGCAGCTATAAACATGATGGAGGACGCGGGTGTTGATGTCAGAGGTTTAAGAGGATTCCTATACATTCTCATAGCAGGTATAACAATATTCGGGGGGCTGATGCACCGATCCTTCCTCCTTTTATGGCTTCTTGGATTATTCATAGGCCTGATCATAATCTCAAAATCCTTCCGGAGAGAATCAGTCTTCACACTTAAAAGGATTATCTTATTCATCCTAATAGTTATAGGAGCATTCAGCTCCATTGAATTAATTTCGAGGGTCCTTCAAATGCCCATTTTAAGCCCATATCTTAGGATAATAAGGATAGAAGAGAATGCCATCCCAAGCATAAAGATGGTGCTTAAGAACACTTATCTTATCGGGCACGATCCATCATCATCCTACTGGGGGGATGCATCCAAGGGTTTCGCAGATGGATACATTTCACTGCCAATATCCCTAATATTATTCTTTGGATTGCCATTACCAATATTCTATGGTGTACTAGTAAGCAAGAAGGATGTAATAGATTACATGCTCCCAGGGATATTTGGTTGGGCTTATGACTTCGGATACCTTACATTATTCTTTTTCCTGGTCTGGTGTATCGGTATCATAATACTAGGTTTCAAACTGCTTCGAATGTACAGGTCTAAGAGGGAAGAAGGATTAAAAAGTTATCTTGGAAGGGAGGCCCTACTTATAGGTTCCCTGACAGCATTCATATCCCAGGCTATTATAGGCCTTTTCATAGTTAATCGGAGTATAAATGGAACAGCACTTTTAACCTTCATATTCCTAAGTTCATTGATACTAGCCCATATAGTTAAAATAAAGGAAGTGTAATTGATGAAGAAAGTTTTAATACTCTTAGGCTGTCCCGAATCTCCTATACAAGCGCCAATAACCTTATACCTTTCATATAAACTCCGCGAGAAAGATTATAGGGTGACTGTAACCGCTAACCCAGCCGCTCTAAGATTGCTTGAAGTGGCAGACCCCGCCAGAGCATACCTAGATAAAACTTCAGATCTTGACTCCACCATCGATAGTCTCTCAAAGGCCGAATACGATCTTTTATTCGGTTTTATACACAACGACGCCGCCCTAACATATTTCATAACATTCAAAAGTATACTAGAGGTTCCATCCATAGCGATAATATTTGGAAGAGATGCTGAAATTATAGATACACTTGAAAAGGAGGTTAAAGAGAACACAGACTCTCATATAGTATCCGTAAGGGCTCATCACAACCCAAACCCATTGAAAGTGCGCATAGATAAACTCCTAGAGGAACTGGAGGATTAAAATGTCATTTTGTCTTGAAACTTACCTACAGCAATCAGAAGATTATAAAATTCATATTTCAAGGGCAGGTTACAGAGAATGTGCAAAGCTGATCAAGGAAAAAGCCGCGAAGGTCCTATATGTGAAGGCTGGTGAAAAAATCCTCGGAGCAAGACTCATAGGCATACCCCCAATACCCATTGGCATCAACAAAGAAAAGAAAACAATCATGATACCCTATACCAAACCCTGTTATGGGACGGCCGTAGTCGAAATACCAGTAAACGAGGGGGAAATAGAGAAGATAAAAAAGGTTGCGATAAAATAACCCCAATAGGGGGTGCACTATTATTATAACCACAGTAGTTGGAAGTTACCCAAGCCAACCATCCAAACCAAGAAACTGGAGAGAAAAACTACTCAACATAATAGGATCCTATGACCCCTACAAACATGCAATTAAAATAGCAGTTAAAGACCAGATAAAAGCAGGTATAGATATAATCTCCGACGGACAAGTACGCGGGGACATGATAAGCATCTTCGCATCAAAAATCCCAGGAATGAAAGTTGAAAATGGCACATCAAAGATAATATCCCGCATACTACCACCCCAGAACCCCATAGGCGCCCAAGACCTCAAATTTTCACAGAGAATCATAAAAAAACTCGGAGGCGGACAAAAGATCAAGGGTATAATCACAGGCCCCACCACACTAGTCCACTCCTCCAGGATCGAAGGCTTCTATGAAAATAAAGAAAAGGCCATAATGGACATGGCAGAAGCCCTAAAAAGAGAAGCATCATACCTTGAAGAAGCCGGAGCTTCAATGATACAAATAGACGAACCATTCCTATCCACCGGCACCGTCAACATCAAAACAGCCAAAAAAGCAGTTAAAAGGATATCAGATGTTATAAGCGTCCCAGTAGCCCTACACGCTTGTGGAGATATAAGAGAAGTCTTCGAAGACCTTCTAAAATTCAACGTGGAGATAATAGATTGTGAATTCGCAGGAAACCCAAAAAACCTAGAAATCATCAAGGACGCCGAACTAAAAGACAAAAAAATAGGATTCGGATGCATCGACACAAAAAGCCAAAAAATAGAAACTATAAAAGAAATAAAAAACCTCATCAAAAAAGGTATAAAAGTAATCGGAGAAGAAAAAATCATCATAGACCCAGACTGTGGGATGAGAAAACTCCCAAGGAACGTGGCATTCTCCAAACTCAAAAACATGGTGGAGGCGGCTAATGCCCTACAAGATAACAGCCAATGAAATCAAAGACGGATGGCAAAAACTAATCAAAAAAATACTCAAAGAAGGCAAACCAATAAAAGACGAAAGAGGCACAAGGACGTTAGAGATCCTCAACGCAATAGTAGAAATCCAGAGACCATTCAGACCAAACTTCTACCACATAAACGAGGAAATAGAAACCCCAAAAGGGTACTTCTGGAGTGGTGAAAAACTCAAAGAGTATGCAAACCAATTCCTCAAACCAGACAAAAAAGGATTCATCTACACCTACGGAAACAGACTAAGAAGCCACTTCAAAGTCGACCAAGTAGAAGAGGCCATAAAGCGTTTAAAAAACTTCAAAAAGACGCGAAGGGCCACAATGATAACATGGGACCCCCAAGTCGACACAAAAGAAGATGAAGTACCATGCATGATACTAATAGACTTCAAAATCAGAGGCAACAAACTCTACACAACAGGTGTCTGGAGGTCCCATGACATCTACGGAGCATGGTTCCCCAATGCAGTAGGCCTAGCACACCTTGCAAAATATGTTGCAGAAAAAACAGGGACAAAAGTGGGCCCCATAACAATCCACAGTATAAGCGCCCACATATACGAGGTTAACTTCGAAGAAGCCAAAAAAATGATGAGGTGATAAAATATGGTAAGTGTAAATTTAAAAGCTAAAAAAATCCTAGATGAGATGATATCAAAAGCGGACGATCTTAAAATAAAAGTGCAAAGACTGGATAATGGTTCAACAGTCCTGGACTGTGGAGTGAACGTGGAAGGGAGTATAAAAGCCGGTGAACTCTACACCAAAGTCTGTCTTGGAGGGCTTGCAGACGTGGGCATATCAATACCAGCAGACCTCTCCAAAAGATTAGCCCTACCATCCGTAAAAGTGAAAACAGACTCCCCAGCCATCTCAACACTAGGATCCCAGAAAGCGGGATGGGCCGTAAACGTTGGAGAATTCTTCGCACTAGGCTCAGGACCGGCCCGCGCATTATCAAAGAAGCCAAGTGAAACATACGAAGAAATAGATTACGAAGATGATGCCGAAATTGCGATAATAGCCCTCGAAAGCGACAAACTCCCAAGCGAGGATGTTACAGAGAATATAGCAGAAGAATGTGGGGTCCCAACCGAGAATGTTTATGCCCTGGTAGCCCCAACAGCATCAATTGTAGGTTCAATACAAATTTCTGGCAGAGTCGTTGAAAACGGCACCTATAAGATGCTGGAAGCCCTAGATTTCGATGTTAAAAAAGTGAAATATGCTGCTGGGATAGCACCAATAGCACCAGTAGACCCAGACGGACTAAAGGCAATGGGTAAAACAAATGATGCAGTACTATTCGGGGGCCGGACATACTATTATATCGAATCAGATGAGGGCGACGACCTAAAATCCCTTACAGAGAATCTCCCATCATCAGCCTCCAAAGACTATGGCAGACCATTCTATGAAATATTCAAGGAGGCCGACTATGACTTCTATAAGATAGATAAGGGGATGTTCGCCCCAGCCGAGGTTTTCATCAACGATCTTCGCACAGGCGAAGTATTCAGGGCAGGTTTCGTCAACGAAGAACTGCTCATAAAATCCTTCAACTTGTAAACCAGCCCATACTCGCATATGAGATTTGTCTGCCCTGATAGGTGATCCTTTCTGGCGGTTTATGCCGCCATTACCTCCCATCTTTTGGGAGCTAATTTTTTATAATATTCAGAGCAAACATTCAAGACGCTACTATATATTTTTTGCAAAAATTGTATATGTGAGCAAAAATTTTTTGTCTGAAAAAGAGCATAGTGGGGGGGCGTGTCGAAATTTCCGGTTGTTGATTTTTTGCTTAGATTTTTTTGAGCTTTTCCGATTCTATTGCTTAAACAATACCTGACCAGTTATGTTCTAGTGCAATGAAATCGCTTATATTATTTCAATAGCCGAACCACATTATCCTTTGTAGTTTTGGCTCTTCTTTGTTATACCAGTGTTTGAAAAGATTTTAAATTGTGTGGTGACAATTCTTTTGGATATTCTTCAATTGAACTCCGGAAATCCAACTCCAAACTCTTTTGCAAAACCCCCCAAAAAATTATAGCATTATCTTCCTCCTTACTAGTATATGGTGTATCCACAATTTGAACAGTAGCCGTATGGATCCCTATAGCCAGCAGTACCAGTGGCATGGTAGGTATATCCTCCACAGTTTGGACAGACTAATAGGCCATCATCGTCTCCATATCCACACCATGGACATCTTGTACCCACATACCATGGGTAATATCCACAGTTTGGACACTCCTGGGCTCCTGAGGACCTTCCTGAGTCTCCACCATCAGTTTTGATAACTAATGGCGGATTTGTAGTAGTATTATTCGCTGGTGGATAAAATGGCCATTGAATGCATCCAAAACAGGAAGTTAAAAGCACCATCACAGCAAAGATAGAAATCAAAAACTTTGTATCCATCTTCTACCCCCTCTAATATTTTTTTGTGAGCATGACGCTCATTCTAGGAGGGATTTCTAGGGATGATAAAATCATTCTTAGAAGTACCCCCCCATCTTCAATTTTATTTTTATGTAGGATGTTATTATACTTTTCCTAGTGTGGCCCCACTCCCATTTAATGGTGGGATTTTATTAGCAGTCAGTGGTAGATCCTATTGGTGAACTACCCCTCCATGATGGGAGGGATTTCCTGTTTCAATGATGAAACTTGCCCAGCAACCACGACCGAAGCAGGGGATGCTGAGTAGGGGGTTTTTCGCGGGCTTGGGGGCTGTCCCAGCCCCGAGTCGAGTATTCTGGTGGCGGATATGTGGGTCTTGGTATGGGTTATTGGGGGTTAGTCCTTTGCTTGTGCCCTTTGGGTTTACTTTCACTGCTCGTTTACCAGCGTTTTCAGCTTTGTAAGCGAGCATGTTGGAGGAATCTACCCTGACTACCAAGTTTTTGCGTATCATAAAAAGTTAGTTCCCGCCCTTCTGCCCTGGCCTTTTTCTTGGAGTGGGCGGTTGTAGAGCCACCTGCAAAGGTCAAGATCCTGGAGTAGTTTAGCTTCAACTGTTTTAGACGGGTAAAGACGAAATTTGCAGCCGAGCACTCTTTGCTCCCCACACACATAAATATAGTGATACTGGAAAGCATATCACATGCAACCCATGTATCACTATAAATGTTTTTTCGGTTTTCATCCCCGTACGGGGAGTTCCCATCGAGAAAGTTAGATCCAAGTGTATGGGTCGAATTCTGAGGGTGGTATGTACATTATCTCGGCATATCCTCTTCTGAGCAATTCTCTGTTTAAGTTCATACCATCCACGTAGACTACAGCAAGTACTCGACCATATTTGTCATAATTTTCAGCATCATCAATGTCTAGGTAGACTGTTTTACCTAGGCACATTTCCTCTACAAAATCCTTTGCTTCTTGGTATCCCGGCTGTCCACGTTCCGGAGTGTTAACGCCAACGAGGCGTATGCGTCCAACGCCTTCAACATCTATTGTATCACCATCCACTACATGATAACAGTAGCCACTCGTCTCATATGTGTTCTGTTCACTATTATTAGCAGGTGGGGTGGTTTCATTCTCATCAACGTTAAAGGTGATGTTCTCCTCAGTATCTGTTGAATCGGGTAACAGGCTCCCGATAATGACCAATATTAGAATCCCAAGGCAACATACTCCAATTAGCGCGGCTAGTATATTATTGTCCTTTTTGGATGCCATTATAGACCACTATTCTCCGAGTCTTTCGGCTATTGTCTTTGCGAATTCATCAGCCACATTAGGATTCTTAGCAGTTATTATATTCCCAGAGACCACAACATCCCTCTTCACATATTTAGCCCCATTTTCATTTAATATATATTCAAGGCCGGGGTATATTGTGGCTTCTTTACCATTAAGTATCCCTGCTTTTGCTAGTATTGCCGGGGCTGCGCAGATTGCACCTATAATCTTACCCTGCCTATTGGCTTCCTTAACGATTTCAATGACCCTTTCCATGTTTGGATCATCTATTTTCCCTGTCACCCTATCATATACTCCGCTTCCACCAATGAGTATTAGAGCATCATATTGGCCAATATCCTTTGGGTTCATATCTCCTATGTAAATGTCATAATCTCTGTTTATCCTGTCAGCGGCTATGATAGTACAATTTCCGCTTATCTTATTGGCAGCCTCTAATTCTATGGGATTGTACCTGTCAAATATTATAATAGCAACGCGCTTATCAGTTAAGGGTTTCTCACTGGTCATGTGAAATGCTAGAATGGCCAGGACCGCAAAGACCGCGACAAGTATTATAAAGTATACCTTCCGCATCAAAACCCCCACACACACAAACGATTATTATATTGTTTTTTATCTTCTGATTGATAAATTTGAAGGTCATAAAACTCTTGGATGATAATTATACTCATTTTTTTATGCATGGGAGATTATGGGTTAATCTTTTTTATGATACTCTGGTAAAATATAATACAAACGATTTTTATAACAGACTTCTCCAGGTGATCATGTGATAGCCAAAACCACCATTGGTGAAAAGATAAAAAAGCTTAGAAAGGACAAAGAGATAAGCCTTAAAGAACTTTCCAAGAATAGTGGGGTTAAAGAGGATCTTATAAAGGATATAGAAGAGGGTGAGATCATACCATCACTCGCCCCCCTCATCAAAATCTCAAGATCCCTCGGGGTCAGACTAGGAACACTATTAGATGATACAATAGAAGAGGGGCCAGTTATCGTAAGGGAGGGAAAAGCCGGGAAAATCATACACTTTTCTGGTCAAGAGGATGAGACCAGTGAAAGCCACCTTGACTTTTATTCACTCGCAGCCGGGAAAGTTGACAGGCACATGGAACCATTCATAGTCCAAGTTGAAGCACACAAGGATAAATTCAAACTCTCATCACATGAAGGCGAAGAATTCATATACGTACTCGAAGGAGAAATCGAAATATTATATGGTAAGGAAAAATATCACCTCAAAGAAGGGGACAGCATCTACTATGATTCCATAGTCCCCCATCATCTACATACAAAAGACAATAAACCAGCAAAGATACTAGCAGTAGTCTACACACCATTCTAACAGAGAAGATGGAGGGGACGGATCCTATGGTTTTCACAGAAGATACAATCGGCGAATTCCTAGAAAAACAAGTACAAAAGTACCCCAACAAGGAATTTATAGTCTACCCTGATCGAGATCTGAGATTCACCTATAATGAATTCAATGAAAGAGTTAACCTATTAGCGAAGGGGCTTTTAGCCATAGGCCTCAAAAAAGGTGACCATCTAGGTATTTGGGCGACTAACGTGCCTGACTGGTTAACCTTCCTCTTCGCCACGGCAAAGATAGGAGTCGTGCTCGTCACAATAAACACAGCCTACAAGAGCCATGAACTAGAATATGTGATGAAACAATCTGATATGAAAGCTATAGCCATCATAGACGGCTTCCGCGACGTTGATTATATAAGGACCATCTACCAGCTCGTACCCGAACTTAAAAGTCATGAAAGGGGCAACCTTAAAAGTAGGAAATTCCCCCATCTTAAAAGTGTCATCTATATCGGGGCCGCCAAGCATCGTGGAATGTATAACATACATGAATTGATGCTACTCGGCAAACACATCCCAGATAGTGAACTCGAAGAAGTGAAAAAAACCCTCAACAACAACGATGTTATAAATATGCAATATACCTCCGGTACAACAGGATTCCCAAAGGGCGTGATGCTAACACACCGCAACATCCTCAACAACGGCTACTATATTGGTGAAAGGCAAAAATTCACAGAAGAGGACAGACTATGCCTCCCAGTGCCGCTCTTCCATTGCTTTGGGATAGTGCTCGGCGTACTCGCCATCTTAACCCATGCCGGGACCCTCGTAATCCTAGAAGAATTTGATCCACTACTAGTATTGGCTGCAGTTGAAAAAGAAAAATGCACAGCACTTTACGGCGTCCCCACAATGTTCATAGCAGAATTCACACATCCAATGTTCGACATGTTCGATCTTTCTTCCCTCAGAACAGGGATCATGGCAGGATCCCCCTGCCCCATCGAGGCCATGAAACGTGTTATCAATGACATGCACATGAAGGAGATTACCATAGTCTATGGGCTTACAGAAGCATCCCCAGGTATTACACAAAGCAGCGTGGATGATCCCATAGAAAAGAGGGTTGAAACCGTTGGGAAACCACTCCCACACATCGAAGTCAAATTAGTGGATCCTGAAACAGGCGAAGAAGTTGGACCAGGACAGATAGGTGAAATATGTTGCAGAGGATACAATGTGATGAAAGGCTATTATAAGATGCCTGAGATGACAAAGGAAGTCATAGATGAGGATGGTTGGCTGCACAGTGGCGATTTAGCCGTCATGGACGAAGACGGCTATTATTCTATTGTTGGACGTATCAAGGACATGATCATAAGAGGCGGTGAAAACATTTACCCAAGGGAGATCGAAGAGTTCCTACACACCATGCCAGGGATCAAAGACGTTCAAGTGGTGGGAATACCAGATGAAAAATATGGTGAGATCGTCGGAGCCTTCGTCATAAAAGAGGAAAACGCCGACATAAAAGAGGAGGATGTTAGAGATTACGCTATAGAGAGGATAGCCCGTTACAAGGTGCCAAAACACGTTTTCTTCGTGGATGAGTTCCCATTAACAGCCAGTGGCAAAGTTCAAAAATTCAAATTACGAGAAATGGCAATCAAACTACTAAAGAAGAGAGAAAATGATAATATTAAATAGGAAAAAAAGGATAGTCGAATTACTACCCATAGGAAAAGCCAAAGGAGCTTTAAATTCTCGCAGAAGACCATTATTCCAAGGTTACATTCGCCTAACAAAAACAGCCAAGGGGCCCAGGATAAAACGCTTCATCATAAAAAAGGGAAAAAAAGAAAAACCAACACCCCCAGCAGAGGCTATAAAACTTCTCAGAAAACAGCTAATATTCCTCCCAGGGAAAGACGAAGAAATAGAAGAATTCCTAAAATCCCTCAATATTAAAAACCGTTATGCCAGGATATGCCACCATTGCCTCCTTGAAGGGTACGTTACAATCATCAAAAGAGGATTCAAATACCATAACCAGTGGATATGCAAACAATGCGCCGATGAAGTGATAAAAAGAGAAATCAAATATAATAGGATGGACAAGAAAACATTCAAAAACTTCAAAAGACTCCTCCAGAGGACACAGGACCTGGAAAAAGTCCTAAAGGTTTTCGAACCCCGCTTCGACCCCCTAAACGAGCCCAACCTAACATTATATGATAAGATAATATCATCAGAGGACGAAAAAAACCCAATTTCTGTAGACGAACTACAAATACCCCCCAAATTTAAATCCATATTAAAAAAGCATGGTAACAGGCAACTTTTACCCGTGCAAAGACTCGCAATAGAAGAAGGCCTCCTAGAAGACGAAAACCTACTAATAGTATCAGCCACCGCAAGTGGAAAAACCCTAATAGGAGAACTGGCAGGAATACCCAAAGCCCTAAGGGGTAAAAGGTTCCTATTTCTAACACCCCTAGTAGCCCTCGCAAACCAAAAATACCACGACTTCAAATCCAAATACTCCAAGATAGGCCTTAAAACAGCCATAAAAGTTGGAATGAACAGGGTGAAGGCCAAGGGAGAACTCGTAATACCAGACACCGACATCAAAGGCGCTGATATAATCGTGGGCACATACGAGGGTATAGACTTCATACTAAGATCTGACAAAGCTAATATACTAAAAGAGCCCGGTACCGTGGTCATCGATGAAATACACACACTAGATGATGAGGATAGAGGTCCAAGATTAAATGGTATGATATCAAGGTTAAAGAGGATATTCCCAAAAACCCAAATCATCGCATTATCAGCCACCATCGACAACCCAGAAGAGATAGCATCAACATTCAATCTAAAATTAATTGAATATGATAAAAGACCCGTCCCATTAGAGAGACACCTCACATTCCCAAGAAACGAAGAAGAAAAAAAAGATCTCATCACAAGATTAACCACCAGAGAATTTAAAAACATTTCAAAGAAAGGATTCCATGGTCAGACCATAATCTTCACAAATTCCAGGAGAAAGACAAGACTAATCGCAGATTACCTCCAAAGAAGAGGGATCAAGGCAGAAGCATACCATGCAGGGTTACCCTACCGGCAAAGAAGAAAAATCGAAGAAAAATTCGCATCCCAACAATTAGCAGCGGTAGTCACAACAGCCGCACTAGCAGCAGGTGTTGACTTCCCAGCATCACAAGTAATATTTGAAACACTACTCATGGGTAACAGGTGGATAACCCCCAACGAGTTCTCCCAAATGCTTGGAAGAGCCGGAAGACCCTTATACCATGACAGGGGCATAGTATACCTACTACCAGAAGTGGGAATGTCATTTGATGGGGAAACTGAAGAATCAAAGGCCATAGAATTACTCGAGACGGGCCTAGATCCCGTTAACGCCCATTACACCAAAGAGGATGCCATGGAACAATTATTAGCTGATATAAGTTCAGGGGCTATTAAAAACATCAAAGATCTTGAAAAGGACCCAAGATGGCCTATCAGCCCAGAAGAGGCCCTGGAAATTCTGGAATCATATGATCTCATAATGGAAGCTGATGGAAGATTAGAGGTTACAGACTACGGGATGGCGGTCTCCAAATCTTTCTTAAAATGTGAAGAAGCCGATTATATAAGAGAAAACCTGGATGATATGGATCCCCTTACAATAACCCTTTCCATGGAACCCTTTGAGAATGCTTACCTTTCAAATCGCTTACACAACCAATTAACCCACAGGTTAAAGGTTAAATTTTCAAATAAACTATTCGCAGATTCAACATTAGACATAATCTCCAATGGCGACAACATCATAAAACTAGATGAAAAATTCCAAGAGGCCCTCCTCAATATCCAAATTGACTTCCTATCCTGTGAATGTAAAGAAAGACCATTCTGTGATTGCATACAAGACAAACTTTCAGAATATATTGTTAAAATGAGACTAAGAGGGAAAGACCCCGCTGACATAAGCAGGCTACTCCTTAAAAAATACCAAATCCAAGCATACTCTGGTGATATATTCAACTGGCTCGACTCAATACTAAGAATACTCGAAAGTATAAAGAGGATAGCATCAGCATCCAAAAAACATGATAAAGTGAAAGAATCTTCCAGGATATTACAGGCGATTGAAACAGGTGAAAAAATTCCACAATAAAACTTTTTGGGTGGTATCATCTCATGGATAAAAATAAACTGACTTATATTATCCCTTCATTTTTTATCTTCATAATCTGCCTTTGGACAACCCTAAAATTTAAGTGACCACTTGGTTGGGACATTTTTTATCATATCCACCTTACAAAGATTTATATGACTCATGGTTTCACATTCTTCGACCCCATCTATAATGCACCTGAGGGCAGGCTTATCAACTATCCCCCACTCTTCCACATTTTCTTGGCTTTTTTCTCCTCGACATTGGCTCTGAGCCCATTTGAGATTGCGAGATTCATGCAACCATTCCTCGCGGCCTTTATAGTCTTATCAGTTACTATAATAGGCGCCCGCTTCTATAATAGGCTTGTCGGGGTTTTCGCTGGGATTCTTTTAATCTCGGCTTTTATAGCTACGAGGATAATTTTACCATTACCAGAGAATATGGCATTGATATTTTTACCAGTTAGCATCTATTTTTATTATAAGTCCATTAAGACTTCCAAGTTAAAGTTTGCATGCGCCTCAGGAACTCTAATGGGGATTATCGCACTTATACACCCAGCAGCTACCCTTTGCCTTTTCATTTCAATCACATTCATAACATTCACATTACTGGTAGCCTTCAAGAGGAATATTGACTTTTGTTTTGCCTATTTCGTCTGTGTAGGGTTCGCCTTTTTCATCGGCAGTAGTTGGTGGTTGCCCTCCTTATATATTAAGAGTCTTGGAGCCCCTGGAGGAGTTGCAACATCCCTTCCAAGTTCAGTAGGGACTAGCATTTTGAATTATCCGAAGGCCCTGGGCTATTTTGTCTGTGGCTTCGCTATTATAGGATTGGCCCGGGCTTATAGGAGGTTTGGTATGTCATATAAACTTTTCGGGTTCTCATCCCCTTGGGGGGCTTCCCCGCCTATAAAGTTAAAGGATCTTTTTATCATATCATGGATCCTTTCAATGTTTATTCTCTCAAAAGCTTATTACTTTGGGATTAATGTCATCTCTTATAGAGTTCTCATTTATATCCTCTTACCGTTATCTATACTTGCAGGTTCTGGTTTGGAATTTACCTTCAGAACCCTTGGTAGGATGGATGGGAATGTTGCCCGCATCCTTTTAATTTTAGTTCTTTCGTTTTCTCTTTTCCAGGCTGCTGAGAATTTTTCAAATTCAAAGATTGCCGATTTTGGCGCTTTAACAGTTTATGGTAGGGTTTCTATTGCACCACCCACGGGAGGGGAGGTGGAGCTCGCCGAATGGTTTAAGGGATTAGAGGCTGACAAGGTCGCATCATTTTCAAATTATTATACCGGGGTTTTTGTCATGGCATATTCAGGCCAATCTATCAATCCTCTATTGGAAGATTTCCAGGGAATCCCAGGGAAGGATGAACTTTACAGGGAGAATATAGGCTATCTTGTATATGATAAAAGGTTGAAAATGTATGATGACGCTCCATTTATCTCCTCTAGGAATCTGCTATACTATAATCCTAGCATGGTCAATTTAAGCGACCTGGACTATGATTATCTAGAGAAGGTCTATGAGAATGGGGAGTTTGTAGTTTATAGGCTGGTCTAGTTTGGACAGGTCATGTCACGGCATGTGCCAGCATATTCGATAGATTCTGGGAACTTTAGAACTTCTCTCTTTTTACTCCCGTAACGGTAGACTGTTATACCCTTGCATCCAAGTTTATAGGCTGCTTTGAAGATCTTCTCCACGTCCTTTGGTTTTGCACTTGGTGGGAGGTTCACCGTCTTTGAAACGGCATTGTCCACATGTTTCTGGAATACGGCCTGGATTTTCACATGGAAGATCGGATCTATTTCATGGGCTGTTACAAAAAGGCGTTTTATATCGGCTGGGATGCCCTTGATCATCCTAATTGATCCTTCCCTAGCGATTCTTTCCATGAGTTCTCTATCATAGAATCCTCTTTTTTTCGCCTCCGCCTCAAAGAGTGGGTTTACATCTACGAGTTTTCTGTCAATAACCTCTCTTATGAATGACACGGCGAATATGGGTTCTATGCTACTTGTAACACCTGCTATTATACTAAGTGAACCTGTTGGGGCTATGGTTGTGAGTGTGGCGTTTCTCATACACTCAAAACCTTCATGATACCATCTACTATCTTTGAACGCTGGGAATGAACCCCTTTCAAGTGTCAGTTCCATTGAGGCCCTTTGGGCTTCAACTTTTATATGGGACATTATCCTATCCGCTACCTGGAGGGCGGATTTGGAATTGTAGGGTATGCCCAATTTTATTAGCATGTCGGCGAATCCCATAACACCAAGCCCTATCTTACGGGTCTTTTTTGTAGTTTCTTCGATCTTTTTGATAGGGTAAGTGTTAACATCGATTACATTATCAAGGAAATGAATCGCTATCTTAACTGTTCTTGATAATTTTTCCCAGTTTATTTTACCATTCTCTGCCATGAGTTTGAGGTTTATTGATCCAAGGTTGCATGATTCATATGGTAGCAGTGGTTGTTCCCCACAATTGTGGACATAGAATCCGTTGGCGTCAAAGGCATTTATACCAGGCACTTGGATGTCATAGACTGTCTCTATAGTATCTGGTATTATGTCCTTGACAGTTGCAAAGGCGCCTTGGGGTTTAACCATTTCTAGCCGGTATTCGCTTGTATCTTCATGTATCTTTGTGTATATCCCCGCTCTTAGGAGCATCCTTTGCAGGGTCCTTGCGGTTTTAAGATCTCCCTCAAATAGTATCCTATTCGATTTGGAGTCGAGAAGGCCTTTGGATAATCCCCTGTAGAATCTTGAGGAGGCTTTCTCCATTTCATCAGTGATCTTTAAGTTTTCATTATTGATTGCAAGGCCGGTGAGGTAACCGTCATCTTCTGTGAATTCACCATCCCATTCTATGCTTTTGTGATCATTTAGGATTATTTTATCCCCTATTTTCAGTTCTGATAATCTTCTCCATTCAACTTCTCCATTAGAGGATAATCTGAGGATCCTATGATCTGCTGTGAGGCGTAAGTGGAAGCCTTCGACTGTTTCCAGCCTATATAATCGTCTTATGCCGGTTGGGAAGAATCCACCATATGATTTCCAGCCTCTACTATTTAATATTATCTTACAGGTTTTTCCTATTAATTCTTTGACTTGTCTTGGACCATTTGACGTCATTACCCATGTTTCTGGGCTGACACAAGGGTTTGTGGCTTCTATACTACCCAGGGCTGGGGTGGGGTTTGCCCTGTTTATCGTGTCCTTGAATAGTATCCCCGGGTCGCCCCTTTTCCATGCCATTTTAACCATTCGATTAAATATCTCCCTGGTTGGCACTGAACCCGTAACTTCTCCTGTACGCGGATTTATGAGTTCATATTCCATATTAGATTCTATTCCATCCATGAAACTATCAGTCACCATCACCGAGAGGTTAAAGTTGCTGAATGCGCCCTCTTCTTTTTTTGCTTCTATAAATTCGATGATGTCTGGATGGTTAACATCTAATATGCCCATGTTGGCCCCTCTTCTCCTACCACCCTGTTTTATAACTTCCGTTGCAACGTCAAATATTCTCATGAACGATACCGGACCCGAGGCAACTCCCATGGTTGAGCCTACAATATCACCTTTAGGTCTGAGATGGGAGAATGAGAAGCCAACCCCCCCACCTGATTTGTGGATGAGAGCCATATATTTAAGCGCGTCGAATATGCTGTCCATCGAATCTTCTATTGGTATGACAAAGCATGCAGATAATTGGTTTATTGGCGTGCCAGCATTCATTAGGGTCGGTGAATTTGGGAGGAATTCCAGTCTCCTCATTATCTCATAGAATTTCTTTGCAGTAGTTTCAGTGTCGCCACCATACTTTTCCTCTGCCTGTGCAACTGCAATGGCAACTCTCCCGAACATTTCCTCAGGGGTTTCTACTATTTTACCCTTTTCGTCTTTGAGTAGGTACCTTTCCTTAAGGACTTTCAAGGCATTTTGGGTTAATCTCATAGGGGGCACCACTAGCGGGTTCAACCATCTAATAATAATTTTATGTCTTTTATAATATCCTTTAGGGCTTCTTCTAGCAGCGACCTTCCAAGTATCGGATCTGCATAAACACCCTCATTTTCTAACTGTCTTGCACCTTCATCTATCTTCTTGTCACGTTCACGGGCTTCTTTTAAGCCTATCATCCCTATCTCAGGATATTCTTCAATGTTTTCACATTCTCGGAGTCTCTTGGGGTCTGCTATTCCTAGGATCAAGCCTATTGAAACTTCACCGGAGCCGGCGTGTGGACCTTCTATCTCAACTATCTTATTGTTTAATTTTATCTCTACCCCGGTTTCCTCCGCGATCCTGGGCAGATATTTCTTTATTCTTGTGTTACCCCCATGCCCATTCACTATAAGGGCCTTTCGGATCTTCAGGGACTTTCTTGCACATTCTAGGATCGGTTTTAAGTGTCTGTCTATAAGTTCTACAGGTTTTATGTGTATTCCATGTTTTATATAGGGGTGTTCTGTCGCTCCATAGACTATACCCAAGAATTTCGCCCCCGTCCTATTACTTGCCTCGAGGGCAAGATATGAGGCGATTTTAGCGTCAGTGTCTATGGGGAGTGCCGGGCCATGATTTTCAAGGTGCGAACCCAGAGCGAGTATTCCTATCCCATGAATGGCAGGTGATATAATATTACCCGAATCATAATTTAATCTTATACTTCTAGGTTCCATATTTTATCTCCAATATAATGTATGTTCTTTATTGCTTTCCCTTTTCTGTTTCTGACCATGGAAGGGCCATCTATTAAACTTATTCCTATTGTTATGGGCTTTTTATATTTTTCATCTACCACTATCACCAGGTCTCCTTTTTCTATCCTAGGGTCGGCATCAACTATACCAGGACTCATAACATCAGCACCCTTTACAAGGAATTTAACAGCCCCCATATCAACCACAACACGATTAGATTTTATACTAGTTTTGAGAGCCCCCTTGAGGGTGGGAAAAGGTCTTTTATTGACTAACATGACTAACGGTTCACCATCAACTAATACTAGGGGATAAGGTTCTACTTCAAGGAATTCTATTATCGCCTTTTCCGGGATTAGACCAGAATAGTCAGCTAACCCCTCTTTTATCCTTTTAACTTCCCTTTTTTTCAAATGATATCTTCTCTTCACCTTCAAAGGACCTCACCAATTGAGTAATTGATAAGAGGAAATATTTACCCTTTATTATAAGCAGAGCCAAACACTCAATAGGAAGATCACCCCCATATTACAAGCCTTCAATGATTAATGGATTTATACTCTCCCACAAAAAGGGATGAGTTCAAAAAGAGCAAAGTTTAATAACATGCTCTTTTTTGAGACTGAAAATAGCCATATGAAAAAACAATCCCCCAAAAAAGTTTATTAAAATGCAAAAATTATACATCAAACCAAAGTTATTGACCCCCCCAAAACCCACAATTATAAGCCCACCATCAAATGGGGATAGCTTCGTCTCCAACAAGACATTAATCAAAATACTGGACAGGTATCAATGACGCAAGAAATCTTTGTACTTGGATACTACGGCTGGAAGAACACCGGCGATGATGCAATGCTTTATTCCCTCCTCGAAGGACTTAAAGAGGTATTCTCTGATTCAAGATTCAACATAACAGCTGCCTCATGGCCCTCCACCCCAGCGGATGTCAACGTAAATCTGATCCCACCAAGGGTTAATCCCAACTTCATAAAGGCCCTTTTAAGATCATCCATATTCATACTGGGAGGCGGTACCCACTTCTTTGACTATGGAAACACCTTTAAAAGAATTATCAGGCTAACACAGATCCTCCTCTTAACACTCATCTCGAAGATCACTGGAAAGGATATCTATTTTATGGGAGTGGGAGTAGAACCCCCTTCACATGTATGGAGCAAGTTCATCATAAAAAATACCTGTGCCATGGCCACCAAGATATTCGTGAGGGACTCCATTTCAATGAAAGTTCTAGGGAAGATGGGTATTGAGGAGAATGTTGAATTATCACAGGACCTTGCATTCTTCCTTGAATATGAAAAGTCCGTTAAAACGAAAGGACTCCTTGGCGTCTCAGTGATGCCCTACCATGAAATCTATATGGGTGATGAATCAGGAGATGAGATTATCATAAAGGAATTCACAAGAGCCATAAGGGAATGGCTTGAAATAAACCCCAATAACAGTGTTAAATTGTTTGTTTTCAATGGAAAGCCTCCAAATGATGATGAAAGAATCAGCAGAAAAATCCTGAACATCCTAGATGATGAAAGGGTTCAAATTGAACCATATAACAAAGATCCACAAGAAACCCTCAGAAAGGTTGGATCCTGTGAGGCCTTTGTGGCAATGAAATTCCACGCAGCCCTCTTCGCGTATCTAAATGACCTACCCACTATTATAGTGGAATACGCCCTTAAGAACCGTGCACTCGCCCATGATGCAAGATTCCCCAAAGGATCCCTAATAAGACTTGAAGAACTTGATGGCAAGCGACTGAAGAAGACCATCAGAGACCTTCACATGAACCCCGACAATTACAAGGCAAAAGTAAAGCCATCAGATTTAAGAGTATCATTCCCTGCACTGATAAGGTGATCATCATGAGAGTGCTTAATGTACTTATGCAAAATTACATTGGAGGCCCACAAATAAGGGCCGTCTCAGTTGCCAAGGGACTCCTTGATAAGGGTGTTGAAACAGTTATATGCGCCCCAGCTTCAGATGAAAATCCACTAAAAGATTACGCTACAAAAAATGGACTTGAGTTTGAATCCATCTTCATGCCTAGTTTAAGGGAATTTAAGGGCATCAAAGACGTCTTCATTAACCTGATATGGATTCTCAGCATTCCACTGACGATAATCCATGCAGTCATGATCATCAAGAGAAGGAACATCGACTTGGTCCATGTGAATGGAATACTGAACTTCCAGGCAACAATAGCAGCCTACATATGCAATAAGAAGGTTGTCTGGCACCTCATGAGCTCACTCTACCCTGCGATAATCATAAGGGTCATGATGCCAATTATAAAAAAAATAGCAGATGAGATCATCGTCATCGCAAAAGGCCTTGCAGAGTATTACATGGGCGCCAGTGATGAATACACCCTCATCTATGAACCCGTTGACTTGGAAGTCTTCAACAGAAACCATATCAGCAAGGACGAAATTGAATCCCTAAGGAGTTCCCTTGGCCTGTCCCCTGAAGACACAGTGGGAGTATGTGTAGCTAACATAAACCCTGTGAAAGGTTATGAGTACCTCTTAAGGGCCGTTGCCAAGGCAGTGGACACAGCTCCCAGATTCAAATTCCTCATTGTAGGTGACGTCCCGGCCAGCCAGAAAGAATACTTCAAGAGGCTCCTAGAACTCGTAAAGTCCCTTAAAATAGAGGACCAAGTCCTCTTCCTTGGAAGAATGGATAACATTGCAGAGATACTCGCAGTTTCAGACTTCTTCGTCCTCTCCTCCATTGCTGAAGGAACACCCATATCCATCATCGAGGCCATGGCCATGGGTAAGCCAATCATTGCAACAGATGTTGGAGCCATAAATGAGCAAGTCATCCATGGAAGGAATGGTTTCCTTGTACCACCCGCTTCATGGGAAAAACTTGGGGATAAGATTATAGAAATGGTGCTCAACGAGGATTTAAGGAATTCAATGGGCAGGGAATCCATTAAACTTGTAAAAAAGTTTTCACTAGATAAGTGTCTGGAGAAGCACCTCAAGGTCTACATGTCATGATGGAGACATGTTAAGAGTCCCTAATACCATGACACAATCTCTGGTTTCTGTATATTCTAAGAATAGTTAAAAAAAAAGAATTTTTCATAAAACTACCGCCTGAATTTCCTTATCATGCTGTAGACCGACTGGTTCTTCATTAACCAGAAAAGGATGGGTGTTATGATCAAATTCTTCAATGCCGCGTAGACCGCATGTGCATGGTACCCATGTTCCCAGTAGACATAGAACCTGGTCCCAATGTTCTTTAGAATCTTCCGTGACATGTTGGATGAATGTATCCTCCTAGCAGTCAGAATACCTGGTGTTCTTCTGAACTCGGTTATCTCTGAAAGATCCATGAGGAAATTGAGGTCCTCATTTGCATGTAAGTCCTCCCTGAAGAAACCAACCCTTTCTCCAAGTTCTCTCCTGAAGAGTATGCTTGATGCAGTAATATAAGTCCTTTTAAGCCACAGCCGGAAGTCCCATTCAGGTGCCACTGACTCTGCAATAACCCTGCTCTTCTCGTCAACGATAGCCACATCGGTGTAGGTTAAACCATAACCTGAATTTATGGTTTCAACCTGTCTTTCAATTTTTTCAGGATAAAAGAAATCATCACCATCACATAGGGCTATCAGATCACCGGACGATGCCTCTATACCCATATTACGTGCATTTGAGAGACCAACATTTTTCTCTGCTTAACATGTCTGAAACCGTGAGTTTTATAAAAAGGATAGGTCTTGTCAAGTTGACCCACAGTGAATCTGCTCATCAGGATAATACTTACCTGTATTCACAAGGGGGCAACCCCCTTGAATATTATGGTTGTATGGGTTCAATTCAATGCATTACCCAGCCTTGACCTGCTTGTCCTATTCAGTGTTCCAGGTTCAGTTGCAGGGAGCATAGCAATGGACAGGCTCATATCCCTCTGGTTTGTAACCGTCCTTGGAACGGTATTCTCATCTTACTATGAAGGAACATCCTTAAAGAGATCAAATCAAGTATCCCTGATGTTAAATCGTGAGTCTTTACTTTTTCATGACTTGTTAAGGCAGATGCCCGAGATGAAGCCTTTATTTTCCTATTATTGACCTCATTATCTGAAGGTCCACATCATCAACGGCCCTGAAGATAAAAATCCCCACTATATAAACAATCAGAAAGCCCACAGTTCTTATAAGAGGGTCTGCTGGGATCATCAAGATAATGACAGATATCAAAGACGGTACTGCAAGCCTCCAAGCACTCTTCAAGTCATCAAGGCCAGGACCATAACCCATACCCATAACCACCCTCAGGAAAAGAATTGTCATCAAAAGTTCAGTGAGAACAGTAGCGACACTGGCCCCCATGAAACTGAAGGCAGGTATGAGCAGTAGATTAACTGCAACATTGAAGAGGGCGCCGAGACCCGTTATCTTTGTAACAGTCACCTGTCTGTCGGCTGACCCAAGAAGATTTGAAGTGACACCATTAATGAACATGAAACCTGATGCCAGTATGAGTATCCGGAGGGCTGGAACAGACTTCAAGTACTCTTCTGAATAGATGATCCTGATTATCTCAGGGGCCAAGAAAAACACAAGGAAGATCAAGGGTATTGCAACCATGATAAGATACTTAATAGACCTCCTGTAAGTAAACTTGAGAGATTCCGAACTTTCAACATAGAACCTTGACATCACAGGAAAAACAGCAAAGAGATAGACACTGTAGAGTGATGTGATAACTGTGAGGAGACGGTAAGGTGCACTATAAAGTCCCACAGAAACCTCACCCTTCATGAAGGATAGCATGACAGAATCTATCCAGAAGTATATCAGTGCAAAGACACTCGTTATACCAAAAGGCAGGGATTCCCTCAGCATCCCCAAGTCAGATGATATTCTGGGGGTGAAGAAACGTCTTCTAAAGATGATAATAGAATAAAGCAAGGAGAATATGGCTGCAAGTAAATATGCTACGGCCACACTGACAACATCACCACCTAACCATACAACGCACAACACGCCCACAAGTATGAAAAAACTGTTGAGTATGTTCCAGATAGTCTGATACTCCATCCTCTGAAAGCCCTGGAATATGCTGTTGAAAAATGAACCGAAGGACGATACAAGCATATAACCTGCGATGAACATGACCACAGCCGCAGCAGCACCCCTATAAATTCCTGTAAGTGGAAAAAGAAATATGAGTATAAGAACTATGAAAGAGAGTATAAGACGGTTACCAAGACCCGCACCTGCCAATTCAGGGGCCCTTTCAGGGTTCCGCGCAATCTCTCTTGTTATATAAGTCCCTGTGCCCAAGTCCGCCAATATACTGAATATCCCTGTTAATGCAAGGGCCGCTGAAAGCACACCAAATCCTGCAGCACCAAGGTACCTTGCAAGGTACACATTCCAGACAAACGCAGCAACATTTGTGAATATGGTCGCTGCAAGTAGAAAGAGCGTGTTTCTTGCAATTGTCTTTTTTGGATCCATTCTATCAACCATCAGAAGGTCATATATGCTTTCTGAACCACTCCACCTTCCTCGACAACCCCCCAAAGGGTTACCCCTTAGACTGAAACCCCCCCACATCCACCAACTTTACCCGCTGGATTACCCATAGGGGGGTGAAAGGCGAAAAAGTACCTATTGACGTGGGGACAGTCCTCTGAGCCCGTGGAGATGAAACCTCTAAAAGAACTAACCCACCTTCCCGCAAGTTCCACCATTGAAACAGTAAAACCCCCTCTATCGAATGGGGGAGTATCCACTGTGTCTGGGTGGGAATGCTTCACGTCAATTGGCTTCTCATCAAATGATCCAATGATCTGGGACATGACTTCAAACAACCATGTTAAATCTGGGGGATCCTCCCCATTGATGATGGCATTTATGAATCTGAGTATGAATGTAGCATGCTGGGAGTCGGATCTCTTCCCAAGAGCATAGACGTTGAAGTATCTCAAGGAAACCGTATCAAGGTCATATCTACTGAATACCATGCAGTAGTACCTATCAGGGGCCTTGAAGACAGCGCAGGATAAAGGGGGTATTGGTCTTGCATCCTCTGATAGTAGCATTTCAATGCTCCTCCCATATACAGCTGATGTTGAAACATTTATCACTTTCCCGACTTTGACGTTGAATGCTGCCACCAGCAACTTGAAGATGCCAGTTGCATTAGCCCAGAGCAAATGGGGGTCCCCCACACTTTCAGGGACACCTACCATGATTTTCTGATGGAATACAAAGCCCTTACCCTCTGAAGATCGCCCCAAACTCAAATTCATTTGTACCCCCTATATTATCTCAAGGTTTATGATTAGGTTTCTGAGGTTCCTGTTGAGAAAGTCATCAATGACTGTGACAAAGTTTCCCATCTCAAGGAATCTATCACCGTGAATCCAACCCCTCCTATTGTGGCAACGTCCATATCGATTTTATCAACCTACACTGATAAGGTGCAATAACCTGTAGAATTTTTTCCCTTTTTCAATCACTACAAAGTAAGAATTCCACTCTTTTTAACCGGCTTCGTAAAGGTGAATTTTATGGGTCTTTTCCATCTACTCAGCATTAAGCTCCAAAATTTTCAGCATGATAATAGGATATCCTCTCTGTGAATGTTATCTATCCTCAGCATTAAGCTTTATGGTTTCATTCCTTAAAACATCTCCTCTGATTTTACAACATGAATCATTCCTGTAGTCCCCCCTTTAACAACGCCAACCTTTAATCATATTAAACGGGTATTTGAGGTTTTTCTATGGTGGTATTGTTTCAGGCCCCCGGAGGCTTCCTTCAACTT
Organism: Methanothermobacter tenebrarum; assembly: GCF_023167465.1. Lineage (NCBI taxonomy): Archaea > Methanobacteriati > Methanobacteriota > Methanobacteria > Methanobacteriales > Methanobacteriaceae > Methanothermobacter > Methanothermobacter tenebrarum. The sequence goes on from NZ_AP025698.1 coordinate 588,851, forward strand.
TAAGTAGAAGCTTAGGATGTGTTGAGAGAAAAGAAGAGGCATGTAAAGGGAACTTTGACCGTCCCCGGCTACTACTAGTACAAATGCGACAACAAGGAGGATTTCAATCTCCGCAAACTGTTATTCATGTTACAATAACTGCCCCCATCATCTTTACAATGAACCGGTACCCTTAAGGCACAAAAACTGTGTATGGTGCCATATGTGAAAAAAATGTGCCCGAAGAAGGTTATGGAAGTTAAAGTGGTACTTGAAGATAGAAGGTATGGCCCTTTACAGACCCCAGTGGGATGCAGCACAGGTCAATTGAGGAAACATAAGCTCAGGGGCTACTGTACCGTGAGGTGCATAGCAACCTTTGATGACCTTGTTATTGTACCGGCACAGGTTTCAAGGCCATCCAATAGACATTATAATAGGGGAGAGGTACGTTGAGAACCCACTAGAACTTGAAACTCCAATAATGACAGCCGTGATGCCATCCAATGCCTTGAACAAGGAATAACCATTTGCAATGGGCGCCACGCATAGGAACAGCCACAAAAACCTCAACATTGCAAGTGTATCAGCGGATCTTGGAGCCAGAAGCAGAAAAACCCAAGAGAGCACTCTCCTATCCAGACCACCTAAGTGAGAGGGATCTCTAGGGGTGATGAGATCACCAAGTATGCAACCATCGAAGGGGAAATGCAGAAGACTGCAGACATCCTCCCCATTGTAGGATCAGACTACAAAATCTATGATGAACTTGCGAAGAAGCACGAACTTATAGATACCTATACTGAACGTTTATTTTTAAGTTGTGATTCTTGCCATGATTGTCCTGGCTTGCCAATAACCATCAAGCTTTTTTAAGATTTATTGTAAAATGTGGGGGGTTCAAAAAATAGAAAAATGGAGAGAACGTTTATTCTTGTGGCATTTCTATCTCTAGATGTGCGAGGCTCCTTGCAATGATTATAGTTGCAATAACAGCGAGTATAGTGACAATAATCGCATATACAAAAAGGCCGATGAGAGCATTTCCTGCTTTGAAAATCATGTTTATCAATGCCTTAATGGCTTCATTCCATGCGAGGGCTGCTATAAGTCCAAGCTGTTGTTATAAGAGCCGCCATTGTCTTAATAACCTCTTTTTTTATTTCGCCCATCAAATTCACCTCCTTTCAATTTTCAACACAGGTATAGGATCCCCCTAATCTAATATCCTTAATATAAAACAGCTTTCAAAAAGTGTCCTTTAAATTTTATGGGGTTGTATACGCATAATCATCCAAAAAAAATCTCCGTTGATAGAGGATCATGTGATGATCCGCAGTCTCCCCGACTCAGAGGGACAATAAGGTGTGCAGACTTCAACTTGTATCAGATTATACACGTAGCCTACAATTTTCGACTTGTAAAAAAATAGTCTGCTCTCCAAAATACAAACACCCCACTCTTTGGGGTGGGCTAACTTTCTATACAAGTGAAGATTAATATCACACTAAGAAGATAACAATACAATAATACAGACCTTAAATTTATAATCAGGTGCCTTTTACATGAGGAGAACAGGTCATGCTAATCTACCACTTCACCATGGTCATGCCCCAAGATGGCTCTTTAAACGGATGGTGAAACTCGCCAAGGCCATAACTTCCATCATAATAGACGAATATGGTACTCGAGAGTTTTTATTGCGAGTTTCCGACCCATTCTGGTTCCAATCCCTTTCTTGTATACTTGGCTTTGACTGGCACTCCTCAGGGACCACCACAACTACCTGCGCGGCCTTAAAACAGGCCATTAGCCCAGAAGAACATGGAATCCTAGTAACTGGTGGGAAGGGTAGAGCTTCGAGGAAAACCCCAACAGAGTTAAAGAGTGCCGAGAAACTCTTTGACGTTGAAGCCCAGGATTTGATTCGTGCAAGTCGCCTCGTGGCAAAAGTCGACAACACATGCATACAAGACTCATACCAACTATACCATCATACTTTCATAGTAGACGAAGAAGGCGAATGGACAGTGATACAACAAGGACTTAACGACAAAAAAGCCTATGCCCGCCGCTACCACTGGTCAAGCCAAAAACTAGAAGATTTTATCGAAAACCCACATACAGGCATCACAAGCTCTAGCCGAGAAAAGAAAGTTTTGAACATGACCGCCACCGAAAGTAGAAACTCGAGGAATATAAGCTTAGAATTCGTATGTGACGGGCCAGAACACCTGAAGAGATACATTACAGGGCAGACAACACTTTACAATTATAGCGTGCTTGAGATGCCATCACACCACGAAATACGGCGAATAAACCTCTCAGAATCAGACTTCCAAATACTGCAAAAGGCCTATGAAATACAACCAGAAAACTACGAAAGCCTAATCCTAGTCAAGGGCATGGGGCCTAAAAAGATAAGAGCCCTAGCACTCCTTTCAGACCTTATATATGGTGAACCTCCAAGTTGGGAAGATCCCGTAAAATACACCTTTGCCCATGGTGGCAAGGACGGCCACCCATATCCAGTAGAAAAGGAAGTATATGATAATACAATCCAATTCTTCGAAGAAGCAATTAACGAATCAAAAATAGGCAAGGAGGACAAACTACGGGCGCTCAGATCCTTGGAAGATTTCATATCAAAAAACAGATAACATGAATATAATCTGGGGGATGATTTGGAATGGGAAATATAAAGTTGATCTTTTATTTTATTCTTGGTGGTGTGGTTGTGAGTTTAACAACATACTTTGGGAGCAGAGAGAAGGGTGTTTTAGCGGCTTTTATTGCCATGTTTCCATCCGTAACTGTCCTCACATTGTCCACGATCTATTTGGAGGCTGGTATGCGGCCCGTGCTCTCATATCTCAAGGGTTTACTCTTTCTAACGCCGATTTGGATTCTATACCTTCTCTGCCTGGTTTATATGGTTCCCAGGCATGGTTTCTGGCCGGCTTTAGCCTCTGGGGTGGTCTTGTATCTTATCCTAGCCTGGTTGATAACCTTTGGATTCTAGGATTATTTTGGAGTTTATACTCCTCCTACTTCTAGAAGTTCAAAGAATTCTTTTATGATCTCCTTGCTTATGGGGTCTATAGTACTTGTAAAGCCTATTTGGGGTTTGTATATGCGGTTTTCACCCTTCTTGGAGGCGTTTATGATTATTTTTTCCTCGCCCCAGTGGTGTGATGGGTCTATTACGAGGATATCAAGGCCCTTATAGTATTCTATGTTCACGAATCCGCCGCAGCCGCCAGGATATATTATGGTGGTCCTTAGTGGAGTTTCTGCTATTTTACATGCTTCTAAGAAATCGTTGAAAGGTTCGCCTTTACTTAGGGTCTTCCTGAGAGCCTTAATTATCTTGGTTTTCATCTGACCTACCCCTTATAATATTTTGTGGAACCATAATATTATCTTTTGGCACTCTAGGGGAGAGTCTCCGCGTTTTTATTAAAACCACACAATTTGTATTACTATTCCCATCTTTTATATTTTAATTGTTAATACTCTGGTGGTTGTTTATATACCTCATCTCCTCATAATTTCTAATGGTGATATCTATGAAATTTTCAGCGTTCCCATTCACGGCCATAGTTGGACAAGACCATCTTAAAAAAGCTCTCATCTTAAACGCAATTGACCCTACAATAAGTGGAGTGCTCATAAAAGGGGATAAAGGCACTGGGAAATCCACCACTGTCAGGGCGTTCTCAGAACTATTACCAGCAAGAGAAACAGTTGATGGCTGTCCATTCAACTGCAACCCCAATGAACATTTCCTCTGCCAAGAATGTGAGAAGACCCTTCAACGTGAAGGCAGACTACCCACCTCCAAAAAGAGAATGTCAATAGTTGAACTTCCAGTCTCGGCCACAGAAGACATGGTAGTAGGATCACTCGATATCAAAAAAGCCCTCAGGGAGGGTGTAAAGGCCCTGGAACCTGGTATATTAGCCCGGGCCAATGGTAACATACTCTACATCGATGAAGTGAACCTCCTAGATGACCACCTCGTGAATGTACTATTGGATGCCGCTGCAATGGGAGTTAACATCATCGAAAGGGAAGGAGTCTCAGTATCCCATCCATCCAAGTTTATACTCGTCGGTACAATGAACCCAGAAGAAGGTGACTTAAGACCGCAGATACTTGACAGGTTCGGACTCTGCGTAGAAGTTAAAGCTTTAACAGACCCCCAAGAAAGGCTCAAGGTAATAAAATATAGGATGGAATTCGACGAGAACCCAATAAGGTTCCAAAAAAGATTCCGAAGAAAGCAGAAAAAACTGCGGGAAAAAATAATGAAAGCAAAAGAACTATTAGATAAAGTTGAGATTTCAGATGATATTCTGGAGCTCATAGTGAGGATATCAGCAGCGCTCGGTATTAAGACGCATCGGGCCGATATTATAACAACAAAAGCCGCCACAGCAATCGCAGCATTCAATCAAAGAAAAAAGATAAAAGAAGAAGATGTGAAAGAAGCCGCATTACTCGCACTTAAACACAGAATAAAACAATTACCCTTCGAAAAAGGACAAGAAATCGATGAAAGGCTAATCGAAGAATTAATCGAGGAAGCAGAGGATGAATTCGAGATTGATAAAGAGAGAAAGCTTAAAAAAGAGATAAAAGTCGCTGAATTCACAGGAACCATACAAGGCAAAAATTCTGCCAACATCACAGGAAAACGGGGCAAATATATCAAAGCCAAAGAAGCCCAAAACCCGGATAGTGTCGCGATTGACGCGACAATAAAAAAGGCTATACGAGAAAACCCAGAAAATCCCAGGATCCTACCAGAACATCTAATGGAAAAAGTTAGGATAAGCAAAGCAGAAACACTATACATCATAGTCCTGGATTCATCATCCTCCATGAAACTCGACAAAAAAATAAAATTTGCCAAGACAATAGCATGGCTACTACTCAAAGAATCCTATGAAAAAAAGAACAAAGTCAGCCTAATATCATTCAAAGGAGATGAAGCCCAGATAATAAGTGAACCCACAACAAACCTCACAAAATTGAATGAAGTACTCGAAAACTTGGATATCGGGGGTAAAACACCCCTAACACCCGCACTCATGGAAGCAGCCAAATTAGCATCTAAATACAAAGAATTGACCCCCACAATTATAGTGATTTCCGACGGGCGCTGTAACATCTTCATAGGATCCAACCTTGAAGAAGACCTTAAAATACTCTACCCAGAACTCAAAAAATTGAACCTAATTTTCGTGGACGCAGAACCCAAAGGACGCAACATAGGAGTCCTTGAAGAAATCGCAAACAAATTCAATTCACCAATATTCTACCTCGATGAAATACTCATCTAAACTTTGGAGGCCACCCCCATGAAAAAGGTTTTAGCAATCACCACAATAAACAATACAATATCCCTCAAAGAAGCGCTGAAAAAGATAAAGGACAAATATGGGGACATCCTAGAAATCAGAAAAGTATACCTCGACAAATACGAGGACCCTAAAACTCCACTAGACGATATAAAAAAGGAAATCAGCGAATCAGATGTTATACTAGTCGACATAAGGGGCGACGAACGACTTGGCAGAGAACTACCCCGCCTATTAGCCAAAGAAAAAAAGACAATCATTTCACTAGTCTGGGGCAGCCACAGGATACTCAGCCTCACACGGATCGGAAAATTAAACATGGCCGAACTCATCAAGGAATTCCAAAAGAAGGGAGTAAACATCAACCCCCTTATAAAAGAAGGCGAACTTAAAAATATAATAGAAATCCACGGTTCAGATGAAATCAAAGAAGATCTCAGAAAATGGTTCAGAATCCTAGAATATTATAAGCAAAGCGACCCTGAAAACCTTAAAAACATGCTACTCTACATACTAAGAGAATACTGCAACGTAAACATAGGCAAAATAACTAAACCGGTGAAAATGCCCAAATACGGACTATATCACCCATACAAGGGCATATACAAGGACTTGGAAGAATACAAGTCAGCAATAAATTTCAAACCAGAACTTGACACCGTCGGTATACTATTCTATGGTGGAATGCATTTCGATGATACAAGACCACTTGTAGAAGCCCTATACGAAAACCTCTACGGGCGAGTAAATTGTATAATGGTATTCTCAGACGGCATTGACTACAACATCAAAGCCATCAAAGAATACATGATGAACATCGACCTCTTTATAAACTTACAATACTTCCAACTCCATGGAGGCCCATACGGAGGCGACCCCCAAGTCACTTATCAATTATTGGAAGAGATCAACGCCCCATACCTTATATGCTTGAGAGGCCATGAAACAGACCTCGACGAATGGGAAACCAGCGATGATGGTCTTAAACCAATGGAAATAATATTAGGCGTGACCCTCCCAGAAATGGATGGTGGGATTGAACCATTTTTCACAGCAGCACTACGCACAAAGGATGACGAAGACCTTGGAGAAGTCAGGATAGTTGAAGTACTCCCCGAAAGGATGGAAAAATTCTCCAAGAGAATCCTTAACTGGTTAAAACTCAAAAATAAAGACAATCACGAGAAAAAGATCGCAATTATCATCTATAATTATCCTCCAGGTGAAGGCAATCTTGGAAGCGCAGGATACCTTGACGTCTTCAAAAGCCTTAAAAGATTCCTCAAAAAACTTAAAAGACAAGGATACGATCTCAAGATACCAGAAAAGAACCTCAAGGATCTCCTCCTAGACAAGGGGATTATAAACACTCCCAAATACCTTAAAAGGTCGGGTCATTACCTCGACATAAAAGAATATACCAGATGGTTCAAAAAACTCCCAGAAAAGATCCAGGAGAACATCATAGAATACTGGGGCGAACCACCAGGAAATATAATGACAGACAAAGAAAAGATCATATTACCCATACTCGACCTTGGAAAAATCTATATCTGCGTACAACCTGCAAGGGGAGTCCACGAAGACCCGGACAATTACCATAGCAAAGAACTCCCCCCACACCATCAATATCTCGGATTCTACCACTACATCGAAAATATCCTCAAAGTAGATGCCATAATACACTTTGGAATGCATGGAACACTTGAATTCACCCCAGGCAAGGAAACGGGCCTTTCAAGCTCATGTTACCCAGACCTCCTAATAGGAACAACCCCCAACCTATATTATTATTGGGTGGGTAACACTTCAGAGTCAACCATAGCCAAGAGAAGATCATATGCACTCTGTATTTCACATGCATCCCCTCCAATGAAACCATCAAACCTATACGGAGAATATTTGATACTCGAAGACCTCCTAGGACAATACAAAGAAGACAAGGATGAAGAAACCCTCAAGCTCATAGAAGAAAAAGCCAAAACCTTAAACATGCCCACAGAATTGGAAGAAATCGAAAAAGAACTCCACAGGATGAAAAAACGCCTAATACCATCAGGTTTACATTATATGGACAGAAAATGGAACCTAAAAGAGAAAATAGATCATCTACTGGGAATTTTAAAATTTGACAGGGAACATCCATCAATATTCAAAATAATAAGCAAAGAAAAATTCAAAAAAAGACCACAAGAAATAAACCCCGAAAAATTGGAAAAAGAAGCCAAAAAAGTACTAAAGAATATCCTAAAAGGTAAAATTCCAGATTACCTACCAGAAGATTACATAGAATGGGTGCAAAGACTCTACAAAAACACTGACTTCTCATCAGAGAGCACATCCATCATAAAAGCCCTAAATTCCGAATACATAAGACCAAACAAGGGTGGAGACCCAATAAAAGACCCCCAAACATACCCCACAGGTTATAGTATGTTCGCATTCGACCCAATGAAAATACCAACAGTATCATCAGAAAACAGGGGCCGCAAAGCCGCTGAACTCCTAATCAAAGAACACCTAAAAGAGCATGGAAAATACCCCGAAACCATAGGAATAATACTATGGGGATTCGAAACACTTAAAACCGGCGGAGACACAATATCAATGATACTAGAACTTTTAGGGCTCCGCCTAACAAGGAAATACGGGCCATGGGTCAAAAAGTTCGAAGTAATCCCCCTCAAAGAACTTGGAAGGCCTAGAATTGACATTATAGTGAACATCTGTGGAATATTCAGGGACACACTAGGCACCCAAATAGACCTACTAAACAGGGCTTTCAAACAAGTAGCAGAACTCAACGAGCCAGAAAATATGAACTACATAAGAAAACATTACCTAGAAGACAAATCCCTAGCACGGATATTCGGACCCCCACCAAGTGAATACGCCACCAACCTACCCCAGATCATCGAAAACAGTTCCTGGGACGGGGAAGAAGAACTATCAGACGCCTACAGAGATTGCATGTCCTATGGATACCTACCAGATGGCATAAAAAAAGAAGATAAAACCTTGCAAAAGCTCCTAGCACGCGTCGACATTGTAACCCAAGAAAGGGATAATGTTGAATATGAAGTCACAGACCTTGACCATTACTATGAATTCCTCGGCGGACTTTCAAGTTCAGTCAAAACACTCAAAGGCGAAGAAGCCAGTATAAAAGTCATAGATTCAACCGAAGAAGAAATATACGTTGAAGACCTTGACAAGACAATTGAAAGAGCCGCCAGAACCCGCATACTCAACCCCGAATGGTTAAATGGCATGCTAAAACATGACTTCCACGGTGCAAAACATATCAAAGACAGAATAGAACATCTACTCGGATTTTCAGCCACCACACAAAAAGTCGAAAACTGGATATATGAAAATGTAGCCGACAAGCTAATACTCGATCCCCAGATGAGAAAAAAACTACTAGAAAACAACCCATTCGCCACTATAGAAATAGGTGAAATATTACTTGAAACTGAGAGAAGAGGCTACTGGAAAACATCAAAGGAAAAAACCCAAAAGATAAAAGAAATAATCCTATCAATAGAATACGAACTCGAATAAAACCACACAGACCGGTAAGCTACCAGCATTCAAAAAAGATTCCACACCCCCCAACATCCCCTACCCACCATTGAGGCAAGCCACCACTTATAAACATTCCCAAGTCACATAACCCAAATGAACATGGTGAACCACCCCCTCCCTGATTGGAGGGGCTTCCTGCTTCAACGACGGGACTTGCCCAGCAACCACAGCCAAAGCAAGGATGCCGAGTAGAGGTCTCATCTCCAGGGGGTGAATTCGGGTCGTCCCAAACCCTACCCATCCACCCTGCAATTTTACAGGATGATGAGGACACCGCATCCCAACCTCCTAGTGGAGGACAAAAAATGTATTAAATATATAAAACTTTTCGGCTTTCATCCCCCATGGGGGTTCCCGCCGAGAAAGTTAAATACTATGAAGTAGTATCCACTTTTCTAGCTAACTAGGTCTTATATAGGGATAGATTCAGGAGCATGGAGAGAGAGTATGATGAAATTCACCTTCAAATGTACTATAGCATATATGTTTGGGAGATTAGCTCGTCTCATAGTCAAACTTGGAAAAGGTATGGGTAGAAGTTTCCCAGGGTACCTATTCCTAAGGATAGGTGGACTTGATTGTCTAAGAGAACTTTCAAAAAGGTCGAAGATAGGGAACATACTCATAACAGGGACAAACGGTAAAACAACCACCACAAAAATGTTATGCCTACTCCTAAAAAAAGATTCTTCAGTCTCATGCAACTTTGACAGTAACACAATAAATGCTGTTGCAACAGGACTACTAAAAAGGGAATCCGATCTAGGAGTGTTTGAATATGGTATCAGAACATCTAAATATTCACTCCCAGATACAGTCTGTAAATACGTGGATCCCATTGGCGTCATCTACACAACAATCTCTAGAGAACACACAATAGTCGCAGGAGAGAAAAACCCATTCAAAGAATATTTCAAAGCCAAAAAATTGCTCTCAGCACCAATGGAAAGGGGTGCTATAATCTGCAATGCTGATGACCCAAGAACGGCCTATATTGGGATGAAAAAAGAAAAAGACGTCCAAGTAGCCTACTATGGTCTTGAGGTGGGCTTGGAGGATGAAACACCCTTAAGTGCACCAGTCAATTGTCCAATATGCGACGAAAAACTAGAATATTCAAAAAGGTACCTGAACCACCGTGGGATATACAAATGCAATTGTGGGTTTTCAAGACCAGAACCCAACGTCAAAATAACAAGAATATCCGAAAAGGACAAAAAGTGGGAAATAGAAATTAACAGTGAAACATACAATTATACAAACCAAAAAAAGATCTCATCAAAATTCAAATTAAAAATTCCAAAATTTGGCATCCACAACCTATACAATTTCCTCTGCGCATCCACAGCCTATATCACATTCACACCCCACCCAGAAAACATAAAAAAGACCATGATAAAAACAGCCCAAGAACTTGAAAAATTCACCCTACCACCCGGAAGATTCGAAATATTCAAATTAGATGACAAGACCGTGGGGATAGGCCAAGGAGACAATGGAGACGCGTTAAAAGCCAACCTACAAATTCATCCATCACAAGACATGACACTCATCTATACAACCCCAGACAAAAACGAAGATGAAATATTCCAAGACCACCTAAGAGTTATCAAATCCGCGAAGCCTAAGAAAATCCATGTTTTCCCAGGGAGAGAATCAACCTCCGCCGCGAAAAACTACTATAATACCATCAAAGAACATTTCAACGCCAGCTTCCATCCAACATCAAACAAGCACATGGACAAGAAAATAGATGAAATACTCAAAATCATAGAAGAGTCCTCCACAGAATCCATCATAGTCACTGGCTGCGGGCCAGAACACCTACTCTGGGCCAGACTAAAAACAAAATTCAAATCCCACCTTAGATGATCCTTCATCTTGCGAACCACACGGCCCCCCCATTTGTTTAATCCCCCACCCCCTCCCTTGCGAGAAGAAGGTTTCTGATGATCCTCTCCTTTTTCGATTCCTGTGAAACCTCCTAATTCTATGAACACTTATTATCAGGATATTTTTTTGTCATGTATGTTAAGTGGAGGCCGCCAAGGCCTCCTGATGGGGCTGTGAAGTTCCCTGGGGGTTGGAGCATATAATAAGCGTGGGGTGAAGATTCTTGGATAGGAGGAGGGTTGCCTTTTCTCCTGTGGATCCGATCTGTATCCTTTTCTTTTTCTTGAAGCGGGTGAAGTTACTATCCTTGATAGGGTATAATATGGGGATAACAAAAGGAGAAGATGACCCAAAACAGTAAAAAGAAGGATCCCTTAGGTTATATTATGGGGGTAGCCGTGGACTGTGAAAATGTCAAAAAAAATCATCAAAGAATCGGCGCCGGTAGGGTGGCCTGAAAAGGCCAAAGAAAGCTAAGAATGGAGTTAGTATAGGGGCGTGGCTAACACTCCTATGCTTACCAGTTGCATTGTCCATAGCATCTGGTAAAGGGAGAAGATACAAGAACTAGACATGCGAAAATACCAACCTACACATCCTATGTTTCACTTAAACCAGTATATGTTGTTTTGTGTGTCTTTTTTGAATTGTACCTACACCATCCTATGTTTCACTTAAACTGGAGGGTCTATAATAGGCTTCTCGGATTCTAGTGGAATAGAGCACATTTCAACCTTCATCTAACAACCACCAAGCATACCATAAAACAGTAACATGATAAAATTTTTTAAGTTTTATATGGGGGAAGCCCCCAGTGGAGATGAAAGCCTATATATTGTTGAGAAGACAACATTTTTTAGCAACAACCGGGGCAAGTACCCTTAATATCCGCTACCAGGATACTCAAGCCGGGGCTGGGACAGTCACCAGACCAATGAGAAAACCCCTCTACGAGAACCAGTCCATCATTGAAACAGAAAAAACCCCAAGGGGGGTAGCTCACGGCTAATATTAAAGTATTTATCTGTAGATAATCTATTTTCTTGGATAGGAGGAATAAACATTGAAGAGAGTATTTATCACTTGTGCACTTCCATACGCCAACGGGCCAACGCACCTTGGACACCTAAGATCAACATATATACCGGCGGACATATACGCCCGCTACAATCGGATAAAAGGAAGAGAAGTATTATTTGTATGCGCAACAGACGAACATGGAACCCCAATAGCTGTCAAGGCCGAGAAGGAATCAAAAGATCCCCTGGAGGTGGCCACCCATTATTATAAGATGATCCGCCGCGACCTCGAAGCATGTGACATATCATTCGATAATTTTTCACGTACAAGCAAACCCCTACATTATAGGATAGCCCAAAACTTCTTCCTAAAACTCTACAAAAAGGATTTCATCTATGAAAAGGATATAAAACAATTATATTGCAGTGAATGTCAACGTTTTCTCCCTGACAGGTACGTTGAAGGTGAATGCCCATACTGCGGGGCTGAAGGGGCTCGAGGAGACCACTGCGAAGCCTGCGGCAGACACCTTGAACCCCTACAATTAGTCAACCCCAAGTGCATGATCTGCGGCTCAAAACCAGAGATCAGAAAATCTAGACATTATTTCTTCAGGTTGAGCAAATTCCAGGACAAACTCCTTGAATGGATAAAATCAAATAAAAACCTGCCCGCGAATGTTAAAAACTATGCACTACAGTGGGTGCAGGAAGGCCTGAAAGATTGGATACTTACAAGGGACATGGAATGGGGCATACCAGTACCACTCAAAGAAGCCAAGGGAAAAATAATCTACGTCTGGGGGGAAGCATTCCTAGGTTATATTTCATCAGCGGTTGAATGGAGCGAAAAAACGGGCAAAAACTGGAGAAAATACTGGGACGATACAGTAGTGCACTTCATAGGCAAGGATATAATCTATCATCATGCGATCTTCTGGCCAGCCCTACTCATGGCATATGGTTGCAAACTCCCAGATAATATCATAGCAGGAGAATACCTCTCCCTCGAGGGTAAGAAGATGTCCACGAGCAAGAATTGGGTTATCTGGACATCAGAATTCCTTGAAAGGTTTGAAAGCGACATCCTAAGATATTATCTTACAATAAACGCGCCCCTAACAAGGGACACAGACTTCTCATGGGAGGATTTCCAAAGGAGAGTGAATGATGAACTAGCAGACATCCTAGGCAATTTTCTCCATCGCACATTCTCCTTCACCAACCGCTTCTACAACAGTAAGATACCAGAAGCCAACCTAGAAGATCAGGACATCAAAATCATAGAGGATATTAAAAAGGCTAAAGAAGATATCGAAGATGCCATTGAAAGGTTCAATTTCAGGGAAGGACTCGTAGAGATAATAGGCTTGGCAAAGAAAGGTAACAAGTACTTCAACGACCAGGAACCATGGAGGACCATCAAAGAAGACCCCAACAGGGCCGCGGCTTGCATATTCACTTGTAACCAGTTAGCCAAGGCAATAGGAGTGCTCCTAGAACCATACATGCCTAGGAAATCCGCCAGGATACTGAAGATACTCAATTTAGAGGATGCCTCCTGGGATGATGCCACCACCCCAATAAAGGCTGGCCACGAAATCAGAAAAGCCAAACCATTATTCGCCAAGATCCAAGACAAGATCATAGAAGAAGAAAAACGCAAACTCCACCAGAAAACAAAAACCCAAGAATATATTAGCATAGAAGATTTCGCAAAATTAGACCTCAGAGTAGGCAGAATATTAGAAGCCTCCAGGATCAAAGGCTCAGAAAAACTGCTAAAATTGAAAGTTGACCTAGATGATAGGACAATCCAAGTAGTGGCCGGTATAGGATCAAAATATTCAGCAAGTGAACTCCCCGGGAAAAAAGTTATAGTACTAGCCAATATAAAACCTACAAGATTATTCGGCACAAAATCTGAGGGCATGATACTCGCAACAGCAGAAAAAATGAGCCTACTAACAGTAGAAGATGGTGAAATAGGTGAAAAGATAAAATAGACCCCACACACATAATATCGTTGATAAAATGGAAGAACCAGCCCTCATAGCAAAATCTGAAAGATTCCTAGAAAGTATAAAAAGCCATAGGATAAACCCAGATGATCTTATAGACCCCAAAGGTTTCATCCGAACATACTCCTATCTACGATCCAATCTAAGAAAACTCCAAAAAATAAAAAAGAGGATGGAACTGAAAGGATTCAAAACACCATACCGGTCAGTGGCGATCTACGGGCCCCCACTAAAAGGCGAGCTGAAAGCAGAAGACCTCCATGACATAAGAAGACAAACACAATACTTCAGGATGAAAGCCTCACTTAAAAAGAACATCCTAGACAGGGTAAACTCTGCAATAGCATCCCACAAAATAGCATTAGGCCACCTAGAAGAACACGCCACCTTAACCTGTGAAAGATGCAAAAAAACCTTCAGACTCGGCGAACTGCCAGAAGATAAACCTAGAGAATGTGAATGCGGCTCCACCCTCCAAGTAAAATTCGAGGAAGGAAACATAAAACGTCCCCAGATAATACCATACCTCCCACTTTCAGGAGATTATATGGTCAAGATCTCCCAATTAACCCCATGGGCCAGAGAATCCTTCAAAGAAATTATAAGACTCCTAAAGGATGAGAAAAGTGGGACCATAACCTCGGCGACAATGATCGTTAAAGTCCCCAAATCCGGGCGCTGGATCAGAAAAAGGATGACCATTGAAGACATCGACCACATCGACTATGAAAAAAAAATAAAACAAGAATACGGACCCCATGCAAGGATAGAATTCATACAATTTCACCGTAGAAAATCCACAATAATCAATGACAGACACATTAGAACAGCACTAGCACTAGCCTACTCCGGCTTCATCCAAGATTTCATAGTCAACAGAGAAGATGAAATCCTCCAAAAAAGATTAAAAAAACCACAGTTAGTTAAAAGATATGATGAAATACAGGAAGAAGCCAGAGAATACTCCCCACCCTTTATAAGAGAAGGTAAAGAGCTTGAAGAAATCCGAAAAAGAAGACTAGAGGACCTCCTCATCCAGGAAGGTCTGGCAGATGAAAATGGAAATTTAAAACCAGACCTTAAATCCGACCTAGAACTGAGAGAGAAAATAGTCAAGAATATCTTCTCAAGAACCCCCACAACACTAATACTATGGGATATCACCTGCTACTATCTCACAACATCATATGATAGGAGAAGTAAATATGCAGGTCCATTCCCCGGACTGGGACCGGTCCTAGACTTGAGACAGGCAAAAATATTTAATAGGATGGACAGAGAAGCTGTTAAACTCCTCAGAGAATATGGGGAGAAAATATTCTATATAAAAAATCCTCAAAAATTATTATTGAAAAAATTTGAAATAGAAGAAAAAACAAAAGGCCTGCACATGAAAATCAACCAAAGAGCCTTCGGAGCCGCTCTAATCAACCTAGAATCTGATATAGATGAAAAAACATGTGCCAGTATATTTTCTGTTACATTAGACGAGTTAAAAAAAGAAAAAGAGAATATAAAGACCCTCAGAAAACCAGCCGACAAGGCCAGGCTCTTCATGGAAATGATCAAATAAACCCCACATCACATGCTAACATTCACAGTTAACCCCCCATCCTAATATAATAAGGAACCCCAAACAGTGACCATGTTATTAAAAAGGGGGAGAAAGTGATCACATTGGCTAAAAAAATACATATAAACCAGCCATTAACCTCACGTAGAATAATAGAAGTCCTTGAAAAAAACCCAGACCTTGAAAAGATCACATGCCCACCCAGCCTATATAATAGAATCCCACCAAAATACCTCAAAGCCCTCAAAGACCTGGGAATAAAAGTAGAACCTAAAAGACGGCGTAAATATGCTGAAAAGGACGTGAAGATGATCAGAAAACTTATAAGCGAAGGTAAAACCCCAAAGGAGATAGCGAATATAACAAAGATGCCCATCAAGACAATATACTACCTTAAAGGGGATATGAAACTCAAAAGGGGTCCCAAGCCTAAATATGATAAAATCACGAGAATGCGCGTGCGGAAAATGGCAGAAGAGGGCGTGCCCGCGAAAAAAATAGCGGAAAAGTTTAATATACCCCTAAGGACAGTCTATTACATAATCAAAAAAGGGTGATCAGAGTTGCTGACAGTCGAATTTAACACTATAATAACAGTATCCATTATCTGTTTCACCGTGGCGTTTTCATCAACCTACCTTGTAATGCCAAGATTAATAAACAAACTAAGGAATGCTAACGTTGTCGGGAAAGACATCCACAAAATCTCCAAGCCGATAGTCGCCGAAATGGGTGGCATCGGAATACTATTCGGATTCATAATAGGAATGTTCATAGCAATCTGCACATTCCCAAAACTCCACTATGAATTCATAGTAACCCTACTTGTCATCATATTAGTCGGCCTCGTGGGCATGGTAGATGACCTTGTAAGGCTTTCATCAAAGGAAAAACTATTCCTCTTATTCTTGGCAGGACTCCCACTCATATGGGTAGCCCCCCCTAACGTGGGTATACTATATCTTATAAGCATGCCAATAGCAGTTTCCATAGCCTCAAACCTCACTAACATGCTAGCCGGCTTGAATGGGATCGAATCAGGATTGGGATCTATAGCCATGATATCACTCACAGCATCCTGTATAATAATGGGAAAATATGATGTTTCACTCATCACAATGACAATGTTAGGGGCTCTCCTGGCCTTTTTAATATACAATCGTTACCCCTCACGCGTATTCCCAGGAGATGTTGGGACACTTATAATAGGAGCATGTATAGCTGCTGTGGCATTCATAGGACGTATAAAAAGCATAGCATTCATCGTATTATTGCCGAATATAATAGATTCTCTCCTAAAATTTTATAGTGCTGGTGTGATGGAGAGGCATCAACACGCCCCCACAAGGGTGACAGAAGATGGTAAACTTGTAGCACCCCCAGAGGGGTTTAATTCGCTTATAAGATGGATACTAAGAAGGCCGATGAAGGAAAAACATGTTGTGCTCATTGTATGGTTTATAGGGGTACTATTCGGTTCCCTTGGGATACTACTAGCTTTTATACTACCCCTTGACCCGATATAATAACCTACAAATATCCGCAACAATCTTAGAAGCCTCAAGATCGTCTGAATCCCTAAAAAGTTCAACTGCACTTTTAAAATTATCTAAAGCCTCTTCTTCATCCCCTCTAATGAAATGTATGACGCCCAGGAAAACATTCACAATCCCAAGTGACAGCTTATCCTCCCTCTTAGTGAATATCTCCTCAGCCCGTTTAAAATAATTGAATGCCTCATCATAATTTTTATCTTCGAATGAACGGCTTCCAAGGATTAGGAGGATGGAAGCCTCACCCGATTCGTCGTTGATTGTAGTAGCTATATCTAGGGCCTCTTTCAACTCCTCAATGGTGCCCGCAGATGGTTCATATACTGATTCTAAACGTCCAAATAATGTTCTCAATTTTGGTAGTATCCTGTCAATATCAACTTTGAACTTCCCCGGTTCAGGGGTGGGGGTCTCTTCAAGCCTTTTACGCAATTCAGCCATTTCTATGGCTTCTCTCATCTTCTCAACTTCGTTTATCTTTTCTTTCATCTCAGCCTTGTGGGGTGATTTAATTGAAGAATAAATTTTGAATGCTTCCTTAAAATATTCAATGGCAATATCTAACTCCCGCTTATCCAGGTAAACCTCACCCATAGAATTTAATACGAGGGCTTCGAGTTCCTTATCATCCAATTCAACAGCTACTTTAAACGCCTTTTCAAGATATTCCATAGCATCCTCATGCTCGCCCTCATCAAGATAATACCCTGCTATGGATAAAAGGATATCGAATTCCTCCTCCCATAATTCCTGGAGGCGACGGATATAATCCTCTAATGACTTTCTCCTTCCAAATAGGTCAAATATCATTTTATCCCCCAAAATTCAATCCCATTATCTGTTATAGTGTATTGGGCAGACCTTCTCCCTGCTGAAGATTCTATTTGGATTTTCTCCCCATCAAAACATAATTTTAGATCAGCTAAATCCATCAAAGAAGTTTCAATCGAAGGTTCAACAGTTCCTATTGTATGCACCACAACCCCTATACCCCTAGCCTCACTTATACGAGTCTTATAAGCCTTCACAAGCCTCAACACAAGGCTTGGGGGGTTAAATGCGAACATCATTGTGAGGGAATCTAATACACTCCTAAACTTGGATGATTTCCTGAATAATGAACGTGTACCCACACCCACCTTCACCATAAGATCGGTAAGGTTCTGGACCGATGAAAACCTTAATGTCACCGAATCCTCAACCTTAACACCAGCCAAGCGGGTTAAAAGATCTATTATATAAACGTCACCACTTTGAATATATGGTCGTAGAAACCAATTAAATTCCATCATCCTCTGCTCAAGCTGCCTTGAACCATAATCAGCCACTATATACAAGCACGGTTCGCCACCTTCAAGGCCGGAATAAAGAAACTGATAACAGAATATGGACTTACCCACCTTAGGAGGGCCATGGACTAGTATAAGATCCCCTGGCGCCACATCCTCGAGGAGATCCTCCAAAACCTTCACTTCCTGGTCTTTCATGAACATCACACAAATCTAGTCAACTATTATACCCTCACGGGTTATATCATAATGCGCTTTTATCTTACCACCCCCAATCATGGCCTCTATGGTGAGATTCTCCCCATCAAGGTGGATTATATTATCCACTATGGCCTTTAACATGTTCTCGACCTTGCAAGAAGCTGAACCTTCAGTGTAAGTTACAATGGCCGTCCCCCCACTCTCTTTTATACGCATTATGTAAACTGTGAACACCCTTACAATCAAGACCTCGTCATTGAACGCCATGAGGGTTGTTAACGAATCAAGAACTGATCTGAAACGGGACGCCTTTGATGTTATCTGGCGTATGGCCATGCCCAATTTTACCATGATATCTGTAGGATTATGTACAGATGCTAGGAAATAGTTGGGTTTACTTTCAACTTCCACGCCCGCAATTGTTGATATCGCATCTATAAGATAAAAAGTTTCATTATCGATATACTCATCAAGGTTCCAACCGAAATTGGCTATATTCCTTTCCATGTCCTTCAGACCATAATCGGTACTGATATAGAGGCATGGTTCATCATTACGAAGACCTTCATATGCAAATTGATAAGAGAATATGGATTTACCCACTTTTGGGGGGCCGTAGATGAGTGTAACAGTGTTATCTACAAATGATCCACCACCATCCCCCATGAGCTCATCTAAACCTGGAATTCCTGAGGAGATCCTCACAATCAATTCAATCACCATAGAGCAGTCCTAAGAGGGCTTCAAGGGCATCAGTAACTCCTTTCCCCTCTGTTACTATCGCTGGTATGATAGGGATATCCTCGCCGAGTTTCATCTTTTCACGTATTTCCTCGGGTGAAAGCGCCCCTGGTAAGTCCTGTTTATTTGCGACTAGAACCTTTGGTATGGCTTCTGCCTTCGCCTTCCTTATCATCTCCTTGGCCCTCGCAAATGTTTGCGGAGCTGTTGAGTCAACGATAATAAAAGCACCAACTGATTCCCTGCCTAGAACATCTAATAGCAGGTCGAACCGTTCCTGGCCAGGGGTGCCGAATACATCAGCTATAAAACCTTTATATTCAAGATGTCCTATATCCAATGCTATCGTGGTTGGGAAAGCCGATAAAGCCTTCCTATCAACTGAAACAGACCTCTTCGATATCTTCTTCACGAAAGTCGATTTACCCGCATTATATGGGCCCGTGACTAGTATCTTGGGTATGTATACCTTAACTCCTCCCGGTTGCACCACAAAGAATAAGACCATAGTATCTGATGGTTTAGACCATGAAGAATGGGCCACCATAAAACCTTGACCTATTATAACCCTTTCCTCTATTGTTTTAATCTCAACCACACAATCCATGGATTTCTTAAGGTTCTGGACCAGATCGAAGTTATAATCCCATTTTGTGAAGAGATAAACTAGGCTTGTATTATATTTTTTGCCATCTAGGTTCCATTTTTTTATAATGTTTATTGTCTCATCTTCTCCAAGATAATCTATTAGGGTTGAAAGATTATTTATAACACCTATACCATCTGGCACATCCTCTATAGCTTCCAGGATCGCCTCTTCTACCTGTGAATAATCCTCGATGGAATATTTAGCATCTGATGGCAATCCCATGAATGGCGAAGTTCCATCAACAAAAAAAGCCCGATTATCTTCTAGGAATTTTTCAAGATTCCAACCATAGGATCTGAACTCGTATATTATCGTTTCAGGTTCGGCTACATTCGTGAACACGAAACCCTTATCCCCATCCCTTAATCGTCCATTTAACATCTGGTAACCAAAAGCCTCATAATCCACACCAGGAACGGCAGAAAACATTACAGAAGCGTTATCGATTATGCCACCACCAAGTATATCGTCAAGTTTTGGGATGTAAGTCCTTTTCATCTTCACATCTCCTTGAGGATTTCTTCAACCTGCCCTGCTCTAGTTTCCATTTCAACGAGTAAAAGTCCCAATTGGGCGTCTGGTTCTGCGAGTGCCGTTAATATGGCCTTCTCACCTGCAGGTTTTAAAATTATTATACCCCCTTCAGTTCTTACAGTGATCTCATCCACTGCACCAGTGTTCATCTGACCAGAGGCCGCCTCCGCAGCCCCCATGATAGTGGAACATAAAGCTGAGAAGATCCTCGCATCCACATCAGGGGGTGTGCGTGCATTTATAAGAAGACCTTCTTTGGATACGATCCCACACGCTCTTATCTGCCCAACTTGCATGAAACCTGAAAGAACATCATCCAATTTTTCCTTTTTTGTTTTGGTCATAAATCCACCCAACCAAGAATTTTCAAATTATATATAACCTCATGTGAAGCCCCCACATATTATGTGAGTGTCTACCCAAGCACGTAAATTATGATAGGTTGTTTATAATCTTATCATACTAGTGGTTTTCGATTTTTTTTACACCCATTTCACATCTGGTGTTGTGAACATGTAATTGTATGAAAAGGCCGGATTATAAAAATCATTCGTCATATTCTCTGTTTTAAATGTTAAACAAATGTTTCTCCACATATAATAGTTTATCCTATCTCCTAGTGAATCTTTACAATCATCTGAAACATCCCTTTCCAAGTGAGCATATGCTATAAGATTGATCTTATATTTTCTATAAGTTTCATTGTATCCTTTCCTTATAGCCTCCACTTTAATGATCTGGATAGAAGATGGTTGTAAAAGCACAGCCTTCCCCGTCTCATACTTATAATATGCATTCCATGGATAAACTGCAAGTTCATTCATGTCAGCCCCTTGGATGGCACCATCCCTCGCAGCAGCAATAGCAATATCCAATTCTAGATTATCCTCCAAAAAATAGGATACCGGAATAAGTGTTAGGATGATAAACCCTAACAGGAGAATATACTCTCCTGTTATCTGCCCCCCGTCCATCCTATCTCGCCTCTTCTATCATAATACTCCCATGATCCCCTCTAAAGCTTCTAATCTTATAAGTGAAGCCGGGCCTCAATATGATCGTCCTGGGATTCCCATTAGAATCGACTACCATACAAGGGTAGATGGGGGATTTACCATACCTGCCATTAACCATACCATATACTCCACTGGAATTGACCCTCAACTGGTACCCTGAACCATGAAGATTAGGAGGGGCTGTGAAGATTACCTCATGCCCCGGGCCACCAGCCAATACAAGGTTAATCTTACCAGCCAACTCATCCATTAAAACCCTTAGATCAGTTAATATCCTATCATCATTAGCATAATCTATCCTATAAGATGCTATGGCCATTGAATAGGATATTATGGAAAACAGGCAGAGGAATGAGATCAAAAAATCCGCTGTGAAAACTCCCCTTTCACATCCAATCATAGGCTCCACCAATAGTATGATAATATGATAAAATATTAATATAATTTTCCCCCTATGACTTTTATAGTAGAACCCCACACAAGATATATTATAATGGGGATAGGAATGTATAAGATAATATTATTCAGCGGAGGCCCCTACAGGTTCGAGGAATTCGAAGAATATGTTGAGGACATTGGAGGTTTAGTGCTTAAAAAGGATCGTTTCAACGTCAGCAGGGGAGAATACTTCCTAGCCGAGGAAGTTAAAGCCCTGACAATAATACCCGAAGAAGAAGAGGAACAATTAAAGACGCTTGTAACAGGTATAAAAGGGTTCATCCAAGAATTATCATTTGACGAAGACCAAGAAAGGAGAATACTACTCTGCATACTACTACATGACTCATTAACTAGAAACCCTCAATGGATGGGAGAAGAAGAAATAGAAGAAAAACTAATCTGCCCATGTGAAATTAAATTCTGCGAAAATTCACCAGAATGCTTCAGCGACCTGTCAAGAGTACTAGATGCAATGGTGGAAATGGAACTATTAGAAAAAAGAGATAATAAAGGCGCAACCGAATATAGGAAAAAGATTATCCACTAAATTCAATCGGGGGTCTGATAAAACTTGAACACCAACTCACTGATAATAGTTGGGATAATCCTCATAATCCTAGGTATTTTCATTATATTCGCTGCTAGTATCATGAGCATATTTACCAAGACAAAGGAAGGTGCAGAGGTTAAAACAGGCGGGGTTATAATGCTAGGACCCATCCCCATAATCTTTGGAAGTGACCGGGGGATGGCCATCATAGGATTCCTAATGGCCATAATACTAATGATAGTGGCTTACATATTATTTTATAGGAGTATACTGTAACGTGGGAATGTTCCTATGAAAGGGAAAGTGTTTTTTATTGGTGGAGGGCCTGGAGACCCGGAACTTTTAACTTTAAAGGCCGTTAAGATAATCAAAGATTCTGATATTATAATATATGCAGGTTCCCTTGTGAATAAGAAGATTCTAGATTTTGCATCTGATTCTGCCGAGATCTATGATAGTTCATCCATGACATTAGATGAGATAATAGATGTTATGGTGGATGGTGCCGATTCTGGGAAGATTGTTGCCAGGATACATACAGGTGATCCGTCTATTTATGGGGCTATAATGGAGCAGATGAGGGAGCTTAAAAAGAGAAACATCCCCTTTGATATCATACCCGGGGTGAGTTCGCTTTTCGCCGCCGCAGCCGCCCTTAAGAGGGAGTTAACTGTACCAGGGGTTTCACAGACTGTTATAATCACTAGGCCTTCTGGGAGGACGCCAGTACCCCCTGGAGAGGATCTGGGCGATCTTGCAAGTCATAATTCCACCATGTGCATATTCCTCGGAGTCCACAAAATTGGAGAAGTTGTTAAAAGTTTAAAGGAACATTATAATGATGATACACCAGTAGCCGTGGTTAAGAGGGCTTCGTGGGATGATGAGGAGATAATAAAGGGCAGACTCTCTGATATAGAAGATAAAGTGAAGGAGAGTAATATTAAGAAGACCGCCATCATCATAGTGGGTGATGTTCTCGAACCTGGAGATTTTGAAAGTTCGAAGTTATATGATGCCAGTTTTAGTCATGGATATCGTAGGGCTAGATTATTATAAGTTCAAGGTGTTCCATCTTCCCACAGTTTCGAAATCTAGAAGTGAGTTCTTTTATTTTCTCGGCTTCGCCTTCTAGGATGAAAATTTCAAGGCAATTCTTATTTTTCAGGTGACTATGAATCTGCGTATTTATGATGCTCTCATAGTCATGTTTGATATCGTTAACCTTATCTTCAACCTCTCTTTTGTGTATTAGGAAAATCACACCATTAACTTCACCTTTTATATCCATTTGTTTCCTTGTATCATCTATTAACATTCTGGAGGCTGTTCTTATAATGTCTGAGCGGCTTGAAAACCCCATCTCATCCTTCAAAGCGTCTATTTCCTCTAGGAGTTTTTCGTTTATTGAGATGCTGATCACGGTCATAACCAAAACTATATTAATAAACATTTAAAAAGATTATCATAAAAATTATTAAAAAGTCTTTGTGTTATTAATAAAATTTTTTAGGGAGGAAACCAATAAAAATCTACCAATGAAAAAAACCAGAATATTCATCCTAACCCTAATCGCCATCATAATATGCACACTATTATATACAACAAGTAAAATGGGAGAAACAAGCCCAGAAGAAAAAATAATAGTAGCAACATCAATAATGCCCCAAAAAGAATTCATAGAAGCAGTAGGTGGAGACAAAGTAAAAGTCATAGTAATGGTACCCCCAGGAGCAAACCCACACACCTACGAACCCCAACCAAGCCAACTAAGAGAACTATCAAAAGCAAGAATCTACTTCCAAATAGGCTCAGGAATAGAATTCGAAAAAACATGGATGGAAAGACTAAAAGAACAAAACCCAAACATAAAAATAATAAACTGCTCAAAGGGTATAAAACTCATGAAAGAAGACCCACACATATGGACATCACCACGAAACGCTATCATAATAGTTGAAAACATCTACAAGGCCCTCATAGAAGAAGACCCGAACCACAAAGAATACTACACTGAGAACAAGGACAAATACGTTACAAGGCTCAAAAAATTAGATGAACAATTCAACCAAACCCTCACAGGAAAACAAAACAAAAAAATATTAGTATACCATCCCGCCTGGACCTACCTCTGCAGAGACTACAAACTAGAACAGATCACAATAGAAAGAGAAGGCAAAGAACCATCACCCCAGACCCTCGCAAAAATCATCCAAGAAGCCAAAAAAGACAATATAAGGATTATAATAGTATCACCACAATCCAACAAACAAAGCGCCCAAGCCATAGCAGATGAAATAGGTGCAAAGATAGTCACCATAGACCCACTCGCAGAAAACTACATAGAAAACATGGAAAAAATGCTACAAACACTCAAAAGTATCTGAATTGGATGATAAGATGGATAAAGCGGTTAAAATTAGAAAACTCTACTACAAAGTCGATAACAAGACAATATTAGAGGATATAAACTTTGAAATTCACAAGAACGAATTCCTAGCCATCATAGGCCCAAACGGTGGCGGTAAGACAACCCTACTCAAGCTAATAGTAGGTCTCCTAAGACCAACCAGTGGAAACATCAAAGTATTCGGCCTTAAACCCGAACAAGCAAGGGAAAAAATAGGCTATCTCCCACAAAGACGCCACTTTGACACAGATTTCCCAATAAATGTCTTTGAAACAGTGCTTATGGGATGCTACCACGCCCCGCTCCAAGGTTACACCCAAGAAGACAGGGAAAGGGTGGAAAAATGGCTTGAAAGGTTGGATATCATCAACTTAAAGGATGAAAGATTGGATAATCTTTCAGGGGGCCAATTACAGAGGGTATTCCTTGCAAGGGCCCTTGTGAGGGAGGGTGAACTTCTATTATTAGATGAGCCGACAAGTAGTGTAGACCCCCTATTCCAGGAAAGATTCTACGAATTACTAGATGAACTTAAAAAGGAAATGACTATTGTAATGGTATCCCATGATATAGGGACAGTCGCAGCCCATGTTGACAGGATCGCATGCTTAAACCAGAGATTATTCGCTCACGGACCCCCAAAGGAAGCATTGGAATCTATTGAGGATGTTTATAAGTGTCCAATAGAACTGATAGCCCATGGGATACCCCACAGGGTTCTAAGGGAACATTAAGGTGACTATTATGCTAGGTCTTGAATATCAGTTCATGCAAAACGCGATCATAGCAGCAATACTCGTTAGCATAGCCTGTGGAGTAGTCGGCACCTATATCGTAATTAAAAGGATAGTATCCCTAAGTGGGGGTATATCACATGCAGCATTTGGGGGGGTTGGCCTCGGTTATTTCCTTGGCATCAATCCAGTGGTTACAGCGATACCATTTAGTATCATAGCAGCTTTCCTCATGGGATTCACCACGAGAAAGGTTAAGATTAGTGAGGATACTGCTATTGGGATACTATGGTCAGTTGGAATGTCCCTGGGTGTAATATTCATAAGTTTGACTCCTGGTTATGCCAGTGACATCTTCAGTTATCTTTTTGGTAACATACTAACGGTTACTAGAGCAGATCTTTGGATGATGCTAATATTAGACCTGGTTATAATATCAAGTGTACTTTTATTTAATAGGGAATTCACCGCCATATCCTTTGATGAAGAATTTTCACAGGTTATAGGAGTTCCTGTGAACCTTTTTTATCTATTGCTTTTAACACTTGTAGCTTTAAGTGTCGTGATCCTTATAAAGGTGGTTGGTATAATCCTCGTGATAGCACTTCTCACCATCCCAGCTGTAACCGCAAGACAATTCACCTTCAAAATCCTCCGGATGATGGTCTTATCATCAATAATCGGGATAATATTCACACTAACAGGTTTATGGATTTCATACATCCTTGATGTATCCTCTGGGGCCACGATAGTAATAATACTAGCAATATTCTTTATCGCCGCCTATATTGGGAAAAGGCTAACACTTGATTTTTCATTTTAGAGTTCTATTATCCCATCCCTTGTACCTACTATCACTCTGTCAACGCCCCTCGAGAATATGCCGTTCTCTAGGACCCCTGGGATATTGTTTATCTCATATTCTAGTCCTGGTGGATCGTCAATAGGCCCGAAATCTGCGTCGATAACGAAATTTCCATTATCAGTGATCAGCGGCCCATCTTTTGCATCGGACATTCTGATCTTGACTTCAGCCCCCATAGAATTTAGTTCTTCACATACGAGACGAGAAGATGCCGGTATAACCTCTACTGGTACTGGCCTTTTTAGTTTATCTGTGAGTTTAGAATCATCCACTATAACAATAAATTCACTTGCTGAATAATCTATGATCTTTTCTTGTGTATGGGCCGCCCCACCACCCTTAAGAAGGTTAAGGTTCTTGTCAACTTCATCAGCCCCGTCAACGGCCACATCAACATCATGCTCCATTATACTGGTGATGGGGATCTCCCAATCCCTTGCAAGGAATAATGATTGATAGGAGGTGGGTACTCCTAGTATATCTAGTTCCTCTTTTTCTATGCGCATACCCACCCTTTCTATGAAGTATCGTGCTGTGGAGCCCGTGCCGAGACCAACCACTTGCCCGTCTCTTATCTCCTCGGCGACTTTATATGCGACCATTTTTTTCAAATTCATCATGATCCGACACCATTTTTATCTGGAAATGATTTCAAGGAGGACCTTGTTCAGCTTGTAGCCTTTTTTGCATTTATCGAACCTGCCAAGGTTCTTTTTGATTTTACACTTATTTGAGGATTTTAAACCTTCTGGGAAGCATAAACTCCTCATATTACATTCTTCATCACATTCAGGGGCTTCAAATAATATTACAGACCCTTCAAATGCCATTTTAGCATCTATTAATGCTTCTATGTTAGCCTTTTCAACCTCAACAACTTTGACTTTTCCATTTTCATGTATTGGACATGTATGTTCCGTTTCCTTCACCTCTTTTATCTTGTAGATTCTGCCGGTCTCGAGGGGGTCGATACACACTGATTTATATCTGCAATCTTCACAAGCCTTTGCCGGCCCATGGTATATGAAGGTTAAACCTTTCTTTGCAAGCTTTTCTCCTATTAATGTTATCAACTATATCACTTCCGTTTTTTTCGCGAGTTTCTCGGCAGCCTCCCTTGTAAGTCCCCTATCCCCTAGGATAGTATATCTCTCCTTGCGGATAGTATGAGCTTTTGTAAGGGCCTCTATTATATACTCTGGTTCTATGCCGAGCTCATAGGCTGTTGTGGGTGCGTGCATTTTTTTCAGAGCATCTTTTATGAATCTCCAATCCCCCCCGTGGAGGTGCATCATCATTATTGTGCCAACTCCACATTGTTCACCATGAAGTGCTGGTTTAGGGGCTATCCTGTCAAGTGCATGGCTGAATTTGTGCTCGGAGCCGCTTGCGGGTCTGCTGGTACCCGCTATACTTATAGCTATACCACTGCTTATAAGAGACTTGACAACCAGGCGCGCGCTCCTCTCAAGACCCTCCTTTATCGCATCAGCAGATTTGATAATCATCTTAGCCGTCATGAGTGAAAGTGCCGCCGCAGATTCACTATAACGTTCATTAAGGAGTCTGTGGGCCAATTTCCAATCTAGTATGGCCGTATAATTAGATACTATATCAGCACAACCCGAGGCAAGGAGTCTAAAGGGGGCTTTGATTATTATATCCGTATCTGCTATGACGCCGATAGGTGATGTTGCCTTCATGGAAACCGATCCTCTTTCACCATCACGAATCGACGCCCTAGGAGAGGCTATACCATCATGAGAGGCTGCAGTAGGTACACTTATAAAGGACAAACCTGCGAGGGTTGCTGCCATCTTAGCAACATCTATAACTTTACCACCACCTACGCCCAATACTAGTGACATGTCCTCAAGGTTTTCCTTGACCATCATAACGGATTCCATTGAAGCTTCCTTAACCTTCACATATTCAGTTTCGAAACCCTCGGCTTCAAGGCTGCCTATAACATCCTTGGCAGCTATATTAAAAGTCTTATACCCTGTGACAACCATAACCTTACCCTTGAATCTGAGATCTTTACATATAATCCCTGTATTTTTTATCACACCCGGACCAGTGTGTATCTCCATTGGCAATTCTATCTTCCTTGGATTCATTTCCATCACAAACAACAGCTTTAAGTAGTGAGATAAAATAATCTTTCACCATTGAAGATCTTTATTTACTGATAAAAATATTTTTGGAGAAAAAAAAAACTATAGGAGTTTCCAAGACCCTCACATTAACCTAGAATGGTGGATGAAAATGACAGATTTCAGTGAATGGTTCCATAATATCCTAGAGGAGGCAGAAATAATCGATTCAAGATATCCCATCAAGGGCATGAATGTATGGTTACCCTACGGTTTCCAGTTACGGAAACACACCCTAGAAATTCTCCGAAACATCCTAGACCGGGACCATCAGGAAACCCTATTCCCACTCCTAATACCCGAGGACCAGCTTGAAAAGGAATCAATACACGTGAAAGGTTTCGAGGATGAAGTCTACTGGATAACCCACGGGGGACTCACAAAGTTAAACAAAAAACTAGCACTCAGACCCACTAGTGAAACAGCAATGTACCCCATGTTCTCATTATGGATAAGATCCCACACAGACCTCCCCCTGCGGATTTACCAGATAGTTAACACTTTCAGGTATGAGACAAAACATACAAGGCCACTTATACGTGTAAGGGAGATCACAACATTCAAAGAAGCCCATACAGTACATGAAACAATGGAAGAAGCCGAAGAACAAGTCCAAGAGGCTATCAGACTCTACAAGGAGTTCTTCAACACCATAGCCATACCCTATATTATAACAAAGAGACCACCCTGGGACAAATTCCCAGGATCTGACTATACAATAGCATTTGACACACTACTACCAGATGGTAAAACATTACAAATCGCAACCGTCCACAACCTTGGACAAACATTCTCCAAAACCTTCAATATAAAATTTGAAACACCCACAGGTGAACATGAATACGCATACCAAACCTGTTACGGATTATCTGACAGGATAATAGCATCCATAATAGCCGTCCACGGAGACGAATCAGGCCTGCGCCTACCACCAGAAGTCGCACCATACCAGATAATCATAGTACCAATAATCTTCAAAGAAGAAACGGAAGAAATTATGAAAGCTTGTGAAAAAATCAGGGACAAGTTAAAGGATGCTGGTTTCCGAGTGAAACTAGATGACCGGGATATAAGGGCCGGGAGAAAATATTACGAATGGGAGATGAAAGGAGCGCCACTCCGCATAGAAATCGGCCCAAGAGACCTTAAAAGGAATGTTGTGGTGGTTGCAAGAAGGGATACCAAAGAAAAAATTGAAATAAAAACAGAAGACCTAGAAGAAGAAACAGATAAAATACTTCACGATATTACTAGGACGCTAAGAGAAGAAGCATGGAAAAAAATGCAAGATAATATAAGAACAGCCACCAACCTCGAAGAAGCGAAAAAAATAATAAAGGAAAAGAAGGGTATAATCTCATTCCCATGGTGCGGAGATGAAGAATGCGGGAAAAGCATAGAAGAAAAAATAAAAGTAGACATCCTCGGGATAACCGAAGCTGAGAAAAAAAGTTCCTGTATAAATTGTGGAAAAGAAGCCGAACATAAAGCTTTCCTAGCTAAAACATACTAAAGGAGAATAGACCATGAACTTGAGGGTCCTGATCCTAATAAGCCTCATAATAATCTTCGCAGGAGGCCTAGGATCCCTCTGCTACCTCCACCATGGTGGTATAACCCTCAAAGAAGCATATGATAAAGGAAATGTTAATATAACCCAGATAACCTCTGCTGGTACAATCCCCCACCAAGTACTTATCTCCACCAACAGTGAAGAACCAGTAAGAGTGGAAAAGGGGACCATCCTAACCAACCCAGAATCAGAAGATCTTGTAATCGCAAGAGACGAGATAATACCTCCAAGGAGTAACAGTACAATACCAGCCTATTGTATCGAACCAGAACAAAGCGCCATTAAAGGAAGCCAACTAAACGTGTCAGATAAAGCCCCGGAGATGATACAGGAGGTCATAGAATCATCAAACCCGGAAAACCCCTCAGAAGCATTTAACACACAATTAAAAATATGGTTACTGGCAAGAGGATCCAACTTTGACATATACCGTGGAGAAGTCTACTATACAGTAAAAGCAAACAACATGTATTTCTACCAATTCAAGGAAAACCTTTCATTTACAAAGGCAGAGCTCATGGCAAAATTCAACCTAACCGAAGAACAATTAAATTCCATAAACATAAACAGCACAATCCTTTCAAGTGGCAAAAACTGGCTAGACGAAATCATGGAATTCCTCAGACTAAAATAAAACTAGAGGAGACCAAAGAACATGAAAATTTATGGAATCATCCCAGTCTCAGCATTCGCACATGCAAAGACAAGACTCTCACCAACTCTCTCACCATCAGAAAGAGAGAACCTCCTAAAGGTCATGTTAAAAGACGTTACAAAAAGCCTGAAAAAAAATGTGGATGAATTAATTGTCATAAGCGCCGACAGGGAAGTTCTCCACTTCGCCAACGAATTAGGAGTCCAAACACTTAAAGAAAAGGGCCAAACAGACCTCAACGGGGCCCTGGAACAGGCAGTCAAATGGTGCGAATCCAAATGTGATAAAATCATAATAGTACCCTCAGATGTGCCGCTCATCGGCAAAACCAACCTAGAAAGCCTAATCCAAGACGCGAGAAAATATGATATGATAATAGCCCCTGCCAAGGGTGGTGGGACAAACGCCCTCTTATTCCCCCCCGGGACTATAAAATTGCGCTTCGGGGACTGCAGCTTCTTCAAACATATAAAAGAGGCTAAAAGGCTGAACCTTTCCATCAAAATCTATGATTCATTCTACCTATCATTAGATGTTAACACAGCCGAAGACCTCGGGGAGATAATACTCCATGGAAAAAACACCTACACAAAATCTTACCTAGAAGATCTTAAACTAAAAGTAAAACCATCCCGGGGCGCTGAAAGACTCCAAATAGAAAAAGAAGGGTAATTAGATGATCGCATTAACAATCGCCGGATTCGACCCATCCGCCGGCGCTGGCATCCTAAACGACGTTAAAACATTCTCAGCCCTCAAAGTTTATGGGACGGCTGCCATAACAGCCCTAACAGCCCAAAATCCTAATAGAGTCGCTGGCATACACCCCCTACCTCCAAGTTTCATAGAAGAACAAATAGACCTAATCATGGAATACCTACCCATAGAATATGCAAAAACAGGAATGCTATACTCAGAGGACATAATAAAAACAGTCACCCGGAAGATACGAGAATACAAGCTTAAAACAGTCGCTGACCCTGTGATGATAGCAGAGTCAGGCTCGCCACTAGCAATGAAAGGGATGATAAAAGCCTTTAAAAAACACCTACTCAAAGAATCTATACTAGTAACACCCAACCTACAAGAAGCCGAAGCACTATCCAATATGAGTATAAAAACAATCAAAGACGCCGAAAAAGCCGCTAGGAAAATAGGCAGAAAATGCAATGTAATAATCACAGGAGGCCACCTAGAGGGTAAAAACATATTCTTCGATGGTAAAATCAAAATCTTCGAAGAAAAGTTAATAAAAAGCAGGAACACCCATGGAAGCGGGTGCTCGTTTTCAGCGGCTATAGTCGCCCACCTAACAAGAGGCTATAGCCTAGAAGAGAGTATAAAAATGGCTACAAGGTTCGTGAAGGAAGCCATACGCCATGGCAACTGGGGGACCCTCAACCAATTCTGGAGATTATAAAAGTTCACTCCTCAAATCAATAGTATCCTCAAGATCCGGGCCAGTGGATATTATAGTCACCGGAACCCCCGTAGCATCCTCTATCTCCTCGATAAACCTTTTAGCATCACTTGAGAGCTTGGAATATTCACGGACCCTTTCACATCTTGGATATAGACGATCAACACAAGTAACCGCTATCTGGGTTGCACCATTTATCATGCATGATTCCCTTGCCATGTCCATGTCAAAAAGGCCTATCCTCCTCCTCCTACCAGTAACAGTACCATACTCTTCCAAGCCCATCTTCTCGGCTTCTTCCTGGCTTATCTCCGTAGGGAACGGTCCCTTACCCACCCTGGTAGCATATGCTTTGAATACCGTGATAACCTCGTCTATACGGGTTGGCCCGACACCCACATCAGCCGCGGCCGTGCTTGCGGTAGTGTCCTTACTAGTGACATATGGGTAGGTCCCATAATAGAGTGAAAGGCCAAATCCCTGTGAACCTTCAATGAAAACATCACTGCCTTCATCAAGGGTCTTGTTTATTTCAAGGGGGACGTCAGTCAAATATTCTTCTAATTCAGGTATTTCCCTTGCAAGTTTAGCTGTTCTCATAACCCGTTCCGCATTTGCAGGACCGCAACCTGTACCTGTACTCCCTATCTTCTTTGACAGGTAATCAGATGATCTGTCCTGGATTTTATGCTTTTCTTCGATGATGGCGCATCTATGATCTATGAAGGTTCTCCCCTTGACATTATACTTGTTCAGATTTTCCATTTCAGAGAGGAAGACTTCGGGGTCTATTAGTACACCAGCTCCAATTAACAGCTTAGCATCTCTATGAACAAAACCGGATGGTGTAAGTCTTAAGGCATACTTTTCGCCTTTGAATTCTACTGAGTGCCCTGCGTTGGGTCCTACACCAGCCCTGGCGATTATGGATGGTTTATCATGGTAACAAAGGTAGGTTATACATTTCCCTTTACCTTCGTCACCCCATCCGCCACCTACTAGCACAGTACATGTCATGTTCATGATCTCCCAATTGTTTTATTCTGCCTCTCTTATATTAGGGAGATGATTAATAAAAAATTTTCCCATCCCAACAATTATCCACATCTCACAGTCACCATGATAAAAGAGGTAAAATAGCCTTAAAAATTTGGCTTTATACCCTCAGTCTAAAAAATAAAGAAGAGAATAGTGGATTCCTATTTTTGCATGTGTTATTTATCCCTTTAAGTGTTTTTTCATAAAGTTTTGGATTTTCTATTTGTCTTCCTCTGCTGTCTGTTAGGAAGTGTTTTATCCCTATACCGGTGGCTTTTCCTGTTTTTTGGCAATGGCTCTGGCTTGTCTTCAACTTGGAGGATCACGAACCACTTTTCCTATTCTCTCACGCTTTATAATCACGCCTTTTATCATTTCCTTTTTTGGTTGGTGTAGTTTAATTTTTATAGCTCCAATTTTTGATAAAATAAGCTTATTTCCTTCAAGCTTGAACCCCGATTGATTATAATTCATGGTCTTGTACCATTTTTCCTTTGTAGCCTAATCTTCCCACCTTTTTACCATTCCTCTTCAACCTAGAAAGGACTCTGATATTGCTCCAGAGCTGATAATTTACCATTTGCAAGACTTTACTGTAGACTTTTTTAGGTTCTGGTTTTTCTTCATTTTTTAATTTGACTATGAGTTTTTGTGTGTCATTGGGGGTTGGTTTCTGTTCTGGTTTCGTTTAGTTCTTGGAGTAGGCGGTTGTAGAGCCACCTGCAAAGGTCAAGATGTTCAAGTAGTTTATCTTCAACTGTTTTCGATGGGTAAATGCGGAATTTGTAGCCGAGCATTTCCTTGCTTCTCCACATACTTTACGCATTGCACAAAATGATACTGGAGAGCATAGACAGAATACGCTCCCCTATCAAGTTCATATTTTTTCATGTTTATAGTATTATTTTTACAACTAATAAAAATATAGGCTTTCATCCCCCTTGGAGGGGGACTTCCCGCTAAAAAAGTTAAAGCCAAATGAGATGATCACCTTCTTTAAAAATAACTTCCAAGAGGCATCATATACTTTTTTTAACTAAAACTGCGAAGTTTAAAGCCATTTTGGTAAGGCATGTACTCTTTTTTATTCTTCTTTTTTTTTGAGTTTTCTGTGATGTTCCACTATTTTTCATAAAAAAGAAGGAATGGGAATAGAATTAGACGTTTATGGTGGTCTTGTAGATAGTTGAATCTTCATATCCACCTGAGAAAGGAGTGTCAGATATCATTATATCGACCTTCGCTGGTGTACCCCCCTCTACGTATGATGATGCGCTGAACTTAATAGTTTCCCCTGCCTTGGCATTGTTAGTGTTCCATGCAAGCGGATCAGTTCCTACGACTTTACCTTCTGCATCGTACCATTTAAGCACGATCTCGAGATAATCAAAGTCTGTTGAGGGTGTTATTTGACCGGTTACAGTATAAAAGCCATAGCCTTTCGGCACTACTTTAAGGTCTTCTACTTTTAAATTGCTGGTCTCTTCTGATGTTAAATTGCTGGTCTCTTCTGATGTTAAATTGCTGGTCTCCTCTGATGCACATCCACAAGCAGCCACTACAAGCACCAATAATACTAGAGGCGCTAGTTTCTCCATAATTTCACCTCCTTATAATGGCTAAAATACCACTTATACCTAAAAATACGGTCCCTGGGATCGCGAATGCTGATATGCTTATCAGGAGCCATATAGCGCTTACAATCAAGATTATACCACCATTCCTTGGGTTTTCACGCACATAAACGGCCCCTATTATACCCAGGATAGATGCCATCACTGCGCTTATACCAAGATAGAGCACCTCTGATGCAAACACCGAAAAAAAGATTGCAAAAAGACCGCCAAGGAGTCCGAATATGCTCCCAATTATCCCAAGCACCATTTCAAGTATCCTAGAAGTCCGCATCTCTTCAACCAATTCAATCACCCTCTACAATATCCATCATATTGTACATACAAAATATTAAAGTATCTAGTATATAAATGTAGTTATTATCAAATAATAAAACAGTATGAATAAAAAGGCAATCATGTCCAATATTAATAACCAATATAAAAATAAAACAAACCGATACCAAATACGGATACACAAAGCAACTCTTATATATTCACCAAAAACTTAGAAATGTTAAAATATCATATTCACACCCCCAAAGCATAATGAATATCAAAAAATAGGAGAATATAATGCTGTTAGAGAGGATACAATGGACATACTAGCCCACATATTCATACCCCTGACAATAGCATATTTCCTCAAAAAAGAACTCAACCCATACTATACCTTCACCTTAGCCTTTCTAGGCCTACTACCAGACCTCGACAAGGTCATAGGATTGCCCGGCATCCTACATTCCATTATTACACTAACAATCATCATATTACCAATCCTTATAATCGAAAAAATCACCAAAAGATCCTGGACCTATACGAGTATAATAGCCTTCTTCATACTCTCCCATCTCCTACTAGACCTCCTAGACGCCTCCCCAATATTCCCACTCTACCCATTCACTAACATCGGCCTAATAATAGAATTCCCCCTGAAGATATCATTCACCAACCCCAGTTTTTCATTCACAGGCCCACCTATACAAGTAACCTACACCAGACTCGAAACAGGTTTTAACACATACGGAGGGATCATATCAGGCTTTGGGATAACATCAATGCTCCTTTTCATCACACTACTTACAACAACCAAAAATAGGGAGAACACACAATAATCCTGAAAGTCCCACAGTTGCTGTGTGAAATTTCTCCACACAAAAAATTGTATAATATAATTACTCCCAGATACAATAATATGATATTCATTGTCGGTGGTGCAGGTTACATCGGATCCCATGTTAACAAACTCCTATCAAATGAAGGATATAAGACACTAATACTCGACAATCTTAGTAAAGGACATGAAGAATTTGTCAAATGGGGGAAATTCATAAAAGGAGACCTTAAAGATAAAAGACTACTTGCGAGGATCTTCAAAGAATATGACATAAATGCAGTGATGCATTTTGCAGCCCTCACCGACGTAAGAGAATCCATCCAAGACCCCGGATCCTATTACAAGAACAACGTCAAGAACACATTAAACCTCCTAGATGCCATGCGAGAAAATGTTAAAAAATTCATCTTCTCATCTACCTGCGCAGTCTATGGGAACCCACTGGAGATCCCAATAACCGAGGATCATCCATGCAATCCCATAAGCCCCTATGGTCGCTCCAAACTCATGATAGAAAACATCCTAGAAGATTACAGTAGAGCATATGATTTCAATTACGTTTCACTAAGATACTTTAACGCCGCTGGCGCAGACCCCCAAACCGAGATAGGGGAATGGCACGAACCAGAAACCCACCTAATACCAATAATATTAGATGCTGCAATCGGTAAAAGGGAAAACGTTCAAATCTTCGGCACAGATTACCCAACACCAGACGGCACATGCATAAGAGATTACATCCATGTAATGGACCTTGCAAATGCACATTACAAGGCCCTAAGGCTCCTAGAAGAGGATAAAAGCGAAATCTTCAACCTAGGCAATGGAAACGGGTTCT
This sequence comes from Methanothermobacter tenebrarum, assembly GCF_023167465.1. Classification (NCBI taxonomy): domain Archaea; kingdom Methanobacteriati; phylum Methanobacteriota; class Methanobacteria; order Methanobacteriales; family Methanobacteriaceae; genus Methanothermobacter; species Methanothermobacter tenebrarum. The sequence continues at coordinate 625,683 of NZ_AP025698.1, forward strand.
CAGTGAAAGAAATTATAGAAACTTGCAAAGAAATCACAGGAGAGAAAATACACACAATAGAATCAAAGAAAAGACCAGGAGACCCCCCAATCCTAATTGGAAGCTCAAAAAAGGCCAAGAGAATCCTCAGATGGAGGCCGGAATTCGCCGATATAAAAGATATAATCGAAACAGCATGGGAATGGCACCAAAAACTTAACAGGGAGACTATTTAGCCTTCAATGTTAACACGAGCCCCACCACCAAAAGTAGGATGAATAATACAAATGAGACCATCATAAGAGCCCGGAAAGATCCACCAGCCACAGATCCCCCCACAAGATATACATTAACCAGAAGAACTATCAATGCCATGCCAATAAGTTGACCTAACACCCTAAATGTTACAAGGGCCGCTGATGCCACCCCCCAAAAACCTTTTTTCCACAGCCCCCATGAGAAGTTTACTATTCGGGATGGAAAAAAATGCAAAACCCACACCCATAAAAACCAAACCAATAACAATCCAATAAAGAAGACTTGAAAATGAAAAGATAACCATGGCCAAGATTATAATAAAAAACCCACCGCGGCGATTATTTTTGGACACATCCTATCTGAAAATCTCCCAGCCACCGGCGACGCCAATACTATGAAAAAAGCCTGAATTGAAAGTATAACACCAGTCATCCAAGGATCCAAACCATGAAAGTACTGAAGATACAAACTCAAAAGGAAAATCACAGGATACCCAGCAAAATAACTTATAAAAGTCGTGAACCCATTCCATGCGAAAGCTCTATTCCTGAATAAATCAAAATCAAATAAAGGACTATCACACCCACACTCATACCTATAAAGAAAATATAACAAAAACATTCCCACGACAAAAATAAAAAACCATAAATTGACCTGAATGATAAAAAACCCACCAGGACAAAAACTAATGAGATGGCCATCAAAAACGCTCCTAAAAAGTCAAATTTTTCACCCTCAGCCTCCCTCCATTCAAATCTTATCCTACCAGTCGCATATGCACACAGAACACCCAATGGCACATTAAAATAGAAAATACTCCTCCAACCAAAATATTGGGTCAAAAAACCTCCAAGGGTGGGGCCGAAAAATAATCCGAAATATGTTCCAGTAGCGGACCATCCAAGAGCATAACCCCTATCAACCGGTGGGAAAACAGAAAATATAATAGCCGAAATGTTACTAAAGATCATAGCACCCCCACACCTTGAATAATCCTAAAAAATAAAAGCATCTCCGCAGAAATAGAAAATCCAGCGAACACAGATGAAACCGTGAAGAGTATGATGCCAAACTGGAATATCCTCCTCCTCCCATAAATATCGGCAAGACGGCCCATGGGGATAAGTAGAACAGCTACCGCGAATAAATAGATGGTAGGCACCAATGAGAGTATAAAAGGATCCATACCAAGCTCAGAGCCCAAACTTGGAAGAGCCACATTTATGGATGAAGCCACAAAAGGCGTTAAAAAAGATGCCAAGATCGCCATAAGAAGAGCATATGACCGTGGATCCTCAATAATCCTCATATGGATAAACTCTATAAAAGCTATTATATGAAATTTGATAAAGTGATAAAATATGAAAACCATCGTAACCGGGGACGTCACCATAGACTGGATACAATGGCCCATAAAATCCCATGAAATAACTGATTATAGTGAAAACTGGAAAACACATCTAGGATTCCACAGAAAAGCCCTAGAAGGAAGGGCTCTCTTACTCGCTAAAATGTTGAAAGAAATAGTCCCAAGAGTCGAACACCCACAAATATTGGGCAAACCCGAAAATACCAGTCCAGCGGAGTTTGTACATTCATTCGCCGACCTGGAATTATATAATGGAAAATATCTCATAAAGAGTTTCCTAGGATACACAGGACCCGAAAAAGGACTCCCAAAATTACCATTCAAATTCAAAGACACGAAAGCAGATATCATCGTTATAGATGATGCCGGCAACGGCTTCAGAGAACTAAAAGAAAAATGGCCATCATCCATTATAGAAGATAATCCGCTCATCATCCCCAAAATGTCAGCACCACTCTTTGAAGGCAAACTATGGCACCACCTCCAAAAAAACCACCAAGAAAATCTTATAGTCATAATCACAGTATATGACCTCAGAGAATTAGGCGCCAATATAAGCCGGAGGCTTTCATGGGAACGCACAGCAGAAGACTTCATCTGGCAGATACACCACAACCCCCTACTAGCCCAGCTTAAAGAACTGAAACACCTCATAGTAAGAATAAACCTAGAAGGTGCCATATACTACCAGGCCGGGTCAAAGGCTAAACTTTTCTACCATCCACAACTCTTTGAGGGCGACCTCAACGCCCAATCTCCAGGTAGAATGCAAGGCCATGGCTGCGCATTCACAGCAGCTTTCACAGCAACCATACAAAAGGGGTTAGAAATCGAAGAGGGTATAATAGAGGGTATAAGATCCTCCCAGAAACTATTAGATGAAGGTTTCGGTTCAAAACCGGATTATCCCACTAGCAAGGTATTCTCTGGTGGCGACGAGGCCAACATAGGCATAGTAGAAATACCACCAGTTGAGAGATTAGAAGGGTGGACCATAGCCACCTCACCCCCACACTTCGACATAAAATCAGTATCAGAGCATATTGTCATAGAAGGTTACAAGGAAAAGAAGTTCCCCCTACCAATAGCCCATTTCGGGAAACTCATAACTGCTGATAAAACAGAGATAGAAGGATACCAGAGTATAAGGAATATAATGATAGAATACCTTAAAAATGAAAGAGTTGAAAGAACGCTTTCTATAGGAGTGTTCGGACCCCCAGGAGCCGGTAAATCATTCGCAGTATCCCAATTAGCCGCTAGCGTGGACCCAGAGAATATAAAGACCCTCAATTTCAACATTTCACAATTCCGGGACGAAAATGATCTCATAGGCGCTTTCCACCAGATAAGAGATGCCGTATTAAAGGGTAAGATACCCCAGGCCTTTTTCGACGAATTTGATTCCCCATATAATGGTAAAAAGCTCGGATGGATAAAATATTTCCTATCCCCCATGCAAGATGGAGAATTCAGAGAAGGAGACACCACCCACTAGGAAAATCAATACTCATATTCGCTGGAGGTACCTGCAACACATTTGAAGAATTCGAATCCCAAGACAAGAAACTCCTAAAGGAGGGTAAAGTCCGAGATTTCATAAGTAGACTGCGAGGTTATGTTAACATCATCGGCCCAGATCCCATAGACAAAAAGGACAAATTCTATATACTGAGAAGAGCCATACTACTAAGATCATTATTTGAAAGGAAAACACCCCACCTTCTTGACAGCAAAGGCAAGCTAAGGATAGACTCAGGTGTCCTCAGAGCCTTCCTCATGATACCATCCTACAAGCATGGTGTAAGATCAATAGAAGCAATCCTAGAAATAAGCCTACTAGAAGATGTTAAGAAATTCGAAAAAGCATCATCGCCACCCGCAAGCCAACTAGACCTACACGTTGATGGAGAACTTTTCCACAAACTACTAACAAAATAAAAGACCAAAGCCCTTGGAGGTAAAATCCGTTGAAAAACGACTTTGAAAAACTTCAAGTCAAACTCCTAAAATACGCCCATAGAGGAGATCTTGAAGGGACGGCGAAAACACTCCTAAAACTAGGCGAAATCTATCAAAAAAATAAAATGGAAAACCAAGCCCTTGAAAGTTATGAAAACGCCAGGAAACTTTATAATAAATGCAAGAATCCTAGAGGCGATGCCCAAACAATCCTCAATATCGGGAAAATCTATGAAAAGAAGGGAGAACATGGAAAAGCCCAAAGAATGTATAAAAAAGCCGCTGAGAAGTTCAAAAAATTCAATGACACTAAAAACCAAGCCACAAGCCTCTACCATCATGCCAGACTATTAGAAAAAAAAGGCAAATTTGAAGACGCCCTAAAATCATACAAGGAATACCATAGACTCGGCACAATAATGGATGATAAAACAATGCTATTAGCATCCTATGCTAGTATAAAGCGTATAGAAGAATATTTAGCATCCACTAGTCCGGTCAATCATTGGCTCCTACTTTCGGCATACATTATTGGTTTATTCTTTGCGGAAATTTCAACATCATATCTGAATGTGCCCACCGGTCTTGGGATCCATGCCATTATATTGTTCATATTATTTTTACATTCTTCATTAGCCCCCAATGAAAAACTTAAAAGGCTCCTAAACTCCATGATGATACTACCACTACTCAGGATTATAGGACTATCAATGCCAATAGTAAAGATCCCCCAGCTCTATTGGTTCATAATAATAGCAATACCACTCTTCGCAGCCTCATACACACTAATGAAAATCCAAGGACTGGGGATAAAAGATGTTGGCCTAACTCTAAAAAGGCCTATTTCACAATTCTTAATAGCCTTGACAGGAATCCCACTAGGTTATATCGAATTTAAGATACTACACCCAAATGCTCTAATACCCGAAGCAAGCTTACAATATCTTCTATTGGGTTCTATGGTGTTAATAGGCACAGGATTTGCGGAGGAGATATTCTTCAGGGGGTTACTCCAGAGGAATTCGGAGGATCTCCTCGGGGCATTCCCGGGCCTATTATACACGGCTATACTTTTTAGTATATTCCATATCGGGTGGAAGTCAGTCCATGACCTTATATTCGTATTTTTAGTCGCTATTTTCTATGGTTACAGTTACCATAAAACAAGGAGCATAATTGGTGTAACATTGTCCCACGGATTATCCAATTCAATACTATTCCTCTTCATGCCATTCCTCTAATAATCCTTTGATATAATCTATAAGTTCTTCGCGTATACTTTCATCCCATAGGGCGAATTCAATTGAACTTTTAAGCCAGTCGACCTTGTTACCAATATCATAGGTTTTACCATCGAATAGGTAGCCGTAGATTCTATCAAGGCGTCTCATTGCATCTGTCAATTGGATTTCACCACCAACACCAGGGGGGGTATCCTTTATATGATCAAATATTTCACTTTCAAGAAGGTATCTTCCTATTATAGCAAGATTGGATGGGGCCTCATCTGCTGGGGGTTTCTCAACCAGATCCTCTACAAGATAGAGGTTTCTAGTTATGGGTTTGGGGTTGATCACACCATACCTTTCAACTTTTTCCATCGGAACTTCTTCCACTGCAATAACTGATGAACCATACTCATTATAGATGTCTATGAGTTTTCTGATACATGGAATCTTTGATGATGTTATTGTATCACCGAGGAGTACTGTGAAGGCATCCTCACCATCAATGTGCTTCTTGGCGCAGTAGATAGCATCCCCAAGGCCCCTCTGTTCCTTCTGCCTCACATAATAGATATCCGCGAGTTCAGAGATTGCCTCAACCTCCTTGAGGAAATCTCTTTTACCATTCTTTTTTAGGAAATATTCGAGTTCGAATGATCTGTCAAAATGATCTTCAATTGATCTTTTACCCTTACCTGTTACAATGAGTATATCATCTATGCCAGAGGCAACAGCCTCCTCAACCACATATTGGATGGTTGGCTTGTCATATACAGGTAGCATCTCCTTTGGCTGAGCTTTAGTAACGGGTAAGAACCGGGTTCCAAGACCAGCTGCTGGTATCACCGCCTTCATGAAAAGATCCTCCTCCAGGAAAAGAATGTTACTTTCTCATTTGGTTTGATCTAAATATCCGCGTAGAGGTTGGTTATCGTCCCATCCACTTTTGTGACTTTTTCTATTATGACGACGGAATGAGTCCAATGTCGCCTGCGTTATTCTCTAGGGTGAGTACTGTGGGTTGCGCAACCCTTTGTGTTGGTGATTTCCATAAAATAACAGCAACCGCTATTATGATAAGGGATACTATGATCATAATCCATGCTTTTTTTTGTCCATGTTTTTCACCCTAGAGTATTGTGATCACCTTATAGGCTACTATGGTCGCGAATACGATTAACAATGGTATTATGACAATATTAGATTCAGAGACAAATGACCTTATCCTGTGGTTTGTGGTTTCCTCTGAGCCTAAAATTTCCTTTAATGCTAAAAACAATATGAGTGTGCTCACTGCTATTATACTACATGTCTGTACTGTGGTTGTTGTTATGGTCGTTGTTGTCGTCGCAGTTACTGTAGATATCATAATATCCCCCAGTTTTTCTTTTTGAAACAATATAGTATATATTTTTCTATTTTATTTTGAGTTTTTTTATAAATTCAGCCTTCTTGATCCCTTTAATTTTTAGGGTTTTGTTCCGGCTTTTAATACCATTTATAATTTTAACATCCCTGGATAGTATCCTGGAAAATTCTTTTATAAGTTCCTTGTTGGCCCTTCCTTTCGATGGTGGAGACTTTAATTTAACCTCTAATCGTCTTCTCCATGGATTATACCCGCCAATTTCAAACTTTAAAGACCCCGGGGAGACTTCTATATCAACTAGGAGATCTTCACCATCCTCTTTTATCCCATTCATTTCTCATCACTGGACTCACACATCATTATTAGTTTGCAATCCAAAAAATTTATATGACAACTCATTGTATATTAAAAATAACATTGCCCCCACATGATATGCAGGGGTGGTCGAGTGGTCAAAGGCGCTAGGTTGAGGGCCTAGTGGGGGAGTCCCTTCGCGGGTTCGAATCCCGTCCCCTGCATTATAATAGAAAAATTATCCATCTTCTGGGAATAATCCCATCTATGATTCTTTTATTATTTCTCCCTTGAAAATAGGATAAGAGACCATATAATAGAGGGGATATGAGAGGGTGGGAGAGTCCAAGGACGCTTCTTTATCCATGATTATCTGATATCATTCACATTCCATTGCCTTTATAAGTTTAGAGATGATCTTGTTAGACAATATAGGATCGTTTAGAGCTCAAATTTTTAAAATAATCTCCAATAATTTAAAGCAACATCCTAGATGAATGAAAACTTTTAATAACGTTTTTTACTTTTTAAGAAGCTCTAAAATCATCTTTTTCCCAAAATTGGACCAAAATATTTATATATGAGGTCCATGTCACAATGTTATATCATCCCAGCACCCCCATATGAGTGCTGGGATGTAGAGGCGGTAAAATTTCGATCAAAGGGTTAATCTACATTCTAATGGCATGCCTCCTTATACTAAATGTAGGAGCATGTCATGCACAAGATAACATAACAGCCAATAATACCCAAACAGATTATCAATCCGAAAACTTATATGCTGCAGCCGGGGATGCCCAGACACCCGTTACAACAGGAAATGTGATAACCGCGGCTAAAACCGTCAAAGATTATGCAGAGAAAAATAATGCAATTCCATCAACCGTCCAGGTTGGAAGTCAAAATGTGACAAAGGAACAATTCACATACCTTATGGCACAGGCCATACTAAACATCAACAGAGATGGTAAAACAACAACCACAATAAGCCCAGTAACAGTCTCACAAGCGCCTAACTCAACAGGAAAAGCAACAGGCACCCTAAAAAAATCAAATTACATCACATTAGCATCTTCAGTGGCTAATTTCATAAAAACAAACGGCAGATTACCCAATTATGCAACTACCGTTATTGGGAAGATAAACCCAGAGAGCATAGCCTATACTATGAGCAGAATACTCGCATTCTATAATGACAACAAGAGATTACCCAATTATGTTACAGTGAAAAATATCCAACCAACAAACTCAGGAAGTTCATCAACAACCCAAGGAGACACATCAAATTCCGGACTCACCCAGTATCTTGTCGCCACGGCAAACTGCCAGGTAAACGATCCCAGTATCCAAGCATTAGCATCCCAATTAACCAAAGGCCTTGCAAGTACATGGGATAAGGCGAAGGCCATCTTTAACTGGGTCAGGGATAACATAGACTATAACTTCTACTATAATACAAGGTATGGTGCTGTCGGAACCCTAAAATATCGGACTGCCAACTGTTGTGACCATGCACATCTTGTCGTGGCACTTGCCAGGGCGGCCGGTTTACCGGCACGTTATGTGCATGGGATCTGCACATTCTCCAGCGGAACCTACGGGCATGTCTGGGCCGAATTATACGTCGACGGTAAATGGTATAGTGCAGATGCAACAAGCAGCAGAAACAGTCTAGGTGTAATAAACAGTTGGAACACAGCAACAGCAACAATATTAGGAACATATGCAAGCCTACCATTCTAGGCACGCCCCTTATACTTTTTTATTTTATCTTTTTTACAAAAGAGAGGATGACTAGATACTCTTCTATTATGCTATTCCGTGGAGGACAACATCAACTACGATAGAAGAAGCATCAAATTCACGAAACTGTTTGTGGGGAGATGTAAATTAGCATAAGATGTAGTGGAACCAGCATGTGAAAATTGAGACTTTTGCCTTCTCCACGGGAAACTCTTCACGAAGTCCCCTCCAAGGGGGTGGGATAATCCACTATTATCTCAACCTTGAGTTTAGAACCCTGTTTTAGATCATCTATCAGTTCTTTTTTAAGGTCACAGGCGGCCTTATCAGCTTTTATCATAAGGGTTCTGTCGCATATATAATCGCTTTTACGACACACAATATCCCTTGGATGATCCAGGGTCAGACTTGGATGACCCCTACCTGTTATTTCATCCTTTGCATTCTCTGTTTCTAATACAACTTTGATCATGGCATTTTCTTTTGCAATAGCCTTTTTAAGTTTCCTTGGAAAATCCTTCATGGAAACTGATGAGTCAACACCTATAATACAATCAGCTGTTTTCCCAATTTCCTCGTCCATGGTAATCTCAAATGTAGACTTATGCTTGGAAGTCACATTAGGATGGCCCCTAGCATAAAATGTATATTTCATGATATCATCCCCAAAAATAGGTTTTTAACTTTATCGACGGGGAAACCCCCATCTGGGGGATGAAAACCCAAAAACCTTATATACATAAGATAATATATACAAAGGTGCTCAGTTATAAAATCTTCACTTGTCTTGTTCCACAAGGCCTGGGAGAGCTAGCAAGACAATCTGTGAAGATAAATGTGGACACTCAAGACGGGAGCTGGGGACAGACCCCTCTGAGCCCGTGGAGATGAGAAAACTCATTGAAGGGGAAACCCCCAATGGGGATAGTATACATCCTGTAACATATTAGAGTGGTATGAGAGGAACCTATTGCTTGATTATTAGGATAGGGAAAACTTTATCTTTGAATGTTGGGGCCCTTGGTAGGGTTAAAATAGAACGTGGATATTATGTATATGTTGGTTCTGCTTTTAATTCATTAAAGGCGAGGATTAAGAGACATCTTTCAGGTGATAAGAGGATCCATTGGCATGTCGATTATCTTCTAGCCCATGAAGATGCGATGATAGAGGATGTGATATTCACAGCAGATAAAAGGCAGCTTGAATGCCTGATATCCAATGGATTAGAAAATCAGGGGTCCATATGGGGTTTTGGATGTTCTGATTGTAAGTGCAGATCCCATCTACATTATTATAAGGATCTTGGGGTTGCGAAGAATGCGATTTTAAATGTTATGGGAGAATTAGGCGTCAAGGTCATGTTCCTCGAGGATCTAAAACTCTAAAAACTCCCATTTTTGAGTTCTTTGAAGAATTCTTCGAATTCGTCCATGGCGAGTGGCTCTGGTACTGTGAAATCCTTGTTTTCATAGATTCTCCCAGCAAGCTCGTGATAGACCATGGCCTGTTTCGAATTTGGGAATTTTTCTATAACAGTCATTGCCTCGATTTCGCTTTTAGGTACAAGTTCACTCCTTGGTATGACCCCTATAACCTTCGATCCTATCCTTTCTGCGAAAGATCCCACGATCTTGGCCTCATCCCTGATACCCTTACAGTTGCAGATTATCCCCCCGAGTCTGCTTTTGAGTTTCTTTATACCTTTAGCTATATTATTAGCTGCATAGAGTGACATGTATTCTCCTGATGTTACAATGTAAACTTCATCTGCGAATTCTTCCCTTAATGGTACTGCGAAGCCCCCGCATACAACATCGCCGAGCACGTCATATATGATTATGTCAAAGGATTCCTCAAAGACGCCAAGTCTTTCAAGGAGGTTCATGGCAACTATAACCCCACGGCCGGCGCAGCCAACCCCTGGCTCGGGGCCGCCGCTCTCGACACATGATATATTATTATAGCCCCTGTACACTACCTCCTCAGGGTGGGGTTCTTTGTTTTCCCTTAGGATGGATAGTACTGTGGGTATCCTTGAACCGTATAGTGTCCTTGTGGTGTCGGCTTTGGGGTCGCAGCCTATAACGAGCACGTTATATTCTTGGGAGTAGGAGGCTGCTATGTTGGCGACGATGGTTGATTTCCCAATACCGCCTTTTCCATAGATTGCTATTTTTTTTGTCAATTGGGGGACCTCACAGGTTCTTATGTTTTTACCAGCGCTCCTATGATATCGCCCCTTGTGATGATGCCTATGAGGTTGCCTTCATCGTCTACTACTGGCAGTCTCTTTATTTTATGTTTGTCCATGAGTTCGGCGGCGTCTGATACTGATTGTTCTGGTTTTATCGTGATGGGTTTTCGTGTCATTATCTCATCAACTAGTGTTAGTGCAGCCTTTTTTATTCCCTTCACTATTTCATCATATTCATGTTTCATTCTGATGGGTAATTCTATTAGATCCAGGGGGGATGGTAGTATTAGGTTTAATTTGGGGGAGTGGACTTCGAGGAGTCTTATGATGTCCCCTTCACTTAATATGCCAACTAGTCTATTGTTTTTGTCTAGGACTGGGGCGCCGCTTATCCTGTTCTCCCTTAATATTCTAGCGGCTTCTTCTATCCTCATGTCATTTTTGATTGTTATAACATTTTTTTGCATCGCATCTTCTACTTTTATCAAATTTATCACCCATTATTCCCTTTTTCCATTATCTTATATACGAGGTCTCCGGGTCTTACCCTATCTGTTACTTTGACCCCCACCCTACACTTCTCGGCCTTTTTAACGTTTTTTCCATTTATCTGTAATGATTTCACCTTCTCTGTTATTGAGCCTGTGGTTTTCCCCTGGATTATTATATCATCTCCTATTTTGAGTTTGTCCCAGAGTCTGATTTCAGCCGCTCCCGCTTTCCTGTAATAGTTTAAGACTTGGCCTATGTCCTTTTTAATATACTTGGCCCGGTTTTGTGGGGGTCCCTGTTTTGGATTGTTAAAATAAAATCCTTCATCAAATCCTCTGTTGAATACTTTTTCAAGTTCTCTGATCCATTTCCTTTTAAATTCCCATGAACCGTTGAGGTGAGAGTCTATGGCTTCCCTGTAAACACGTGTTACTGTCGCAACATAGTCTGCTGGTCTTGCTCTTCCCTCGATTTTGAGGGCATGTATCCCAGCATCAATAAGGGATGGTATATGTTCTATCATGCAAAGGTCTCTTGGACTTAGAATATAACTTTGGATGTTCCCTTGACCAGCCTCTAATATTAGTGTCTCACCATCTTCTGATATCAGTTTCCAAGCTTTTCTGCATGGTTGGAGGCATTCCCCATGATTTGCGCTTTTACCATAAAGGTGATAGCTTAGGAGGCAGCGCCCCGATATTGCCATGCAAAGGGCTCCGTGGACGAAGACCTCAACCTCTAAGGGAGACTTTCTCACGATTTCTTTTATATCATCAAGTGAAAGCTCTCTTGATAATATAACCCTTTCAGCCCCCATCTTCTTGAGCACATCTAAACTTCTAGTATTGGATATGTTGGCTTGAACGCTTACATGGACGTTGAGTCCATTATCAACGGCTAGGTCGATGGCTCCAAGATCTGATACTATTAGAGCGTCCACTTCAAAACTGTGTAGTGATGGTAGCTTCGATTCTAGCTCCTTAAGATCCTTGTCCTTGAGGATGGTGTTCGTACAAACATATACTCTTTTATTGTTGTCATGGATCATCCTCGTGGCCTCTTTTATATCCTCTAGACTGAAATTAGAGACATTAGCACGTAGGTTACATCCTTCCATGCCAATATAGACTGCATCGGCACCATTTTTAAGGGCTGCAGAAATTGAGGGGAAATCTCTAGCAGGTGCTAAAAGTTCAACCATAGCCTCACCAGCAAGGAATCATATTCCATGTTTTAATGGTAGTGGGGTGGGATATTCCCCATCAAGGCATCCTGTGCAAAGATTCTCTTTGCTGATGCCAATAGCCTCTACTAGGGATTCTATGCTCAGATAACCTAATGAGTCGACGCCTAGTATGTCTCTTATCTCTTCGATTGTTTTGTTAGATGCTAGAAGTTCCTTTTTTGTGGCCATTGCAATACCATAGTAGCATGGTGATGTTATCGGAGGACACCCTATCCTAAGGTGTATTTCCCTTGCTCCAGCCCCTTTTAGGACGTCTATAAGGGCCTTTGATGTTGTGCCCCTAACTATACTATCATCTATGAGCACTATCCGCTTGTTTTCAAGTTCCGATTTTATGGGGTTCATTTTGAGTTTAACCGCGGTTTCTCTTTCTTCCTGGGTTGGCATGATGAAAGTGCGGCCCACATAACGGTTCTTTATAAGGCCTTCACCATAGGGTATGCCTGATTCTCGTGAATATCCTATCGCAGCTGTTATGGCAGAGTCTGGTACTGGCATTACAACGTCCACATCTGCTGGGTGTTCCCTGTAGAGTGCTCTTCCTATCTTTAGTCTTACCTCGTAGACGTTTCTGCCATCGATGATACTGTCTGGTCGTGCGAAGTATACGTATTCGAACATGCAATGGGCCCTTCTCATCTTCTCGGAGCCTTTGATGATATGCGACTCTTCATTGTTTAGGTGGATTATCTCCCCTGGTTGAACGTCCCTTTGGTATTCGGCGCCTATAACATCGAATGCCACGCTCTCGGATGCCACCATCCTAGTCCCGTCCTTTTCTGCTAATGCTAATGGTTTTATCCCCAGGGGGTCCCTAACAGCATATAATCCATGGTTGAAGAGTATTACAAGGGAATATGATCCTATGAGATGCTTCGAAGTCCTTTCAATGGCCTTCATCATATTGTTGTCCTTTTGGTATTCCCTCCTGATCAAATGACTGATAACCTCAGAATCTGTGGTTGATCTGAAGGTGTACCCTTCCCTTTGTAATTTTCTTCGAAGCTCCCATGAGTTTACTATGTCACCATTATGGGCTATGGCAATATCCAGGCCGTCTATTCTACTGTGAAATGGTTGTGAATTCTCTATCCTGGACTGTCCTGTGGTTGAATATCTTACATGGCCGATTCCAATGTTACCCTTGAGTTTTTTCAATTTTTTGCCATTGAAGACCTCATATAGTAGTCCCATCCCCTTGTGTGTGTAGAATTTTTTTCCGTTAGAGGTTGAGATTCCTGCAGATTCTTGTCCGCGGTGTTGGAGGGCGTAGAGTCCATAATAGATGTGGGGGGCTATATCCTTGTTTTTGTCAAGGGAGTATATGCCCACGATACCACACTTGTCCTTCACCTTAGATTCTCCCCCCACCCCTTTTTTACTCTTCTTCTGTTCTGCTCATTAAAAACAGAATCGTCCTTATGGTCCTCAGGCAGGTTCTCGCATCCTCCTTTGAAGGTGCTGCAATATAACCTTGTCCTATGATGAGATTCTCAGTCTTAAGAGTATCTGCCACTTGTACTATCCTCTTTTCATCTTCAAGTTCTTCATCAAAAAGTTCTTTCCATAATTCATGGAGGGGAAACATTTCAAGGAAACTCTTACTTTTAAGTTCCTTGTATTTTTCCTTAATTTCATGGTGTTCTTCTTGGAGGTTGGTGAACTTCTCCTCTAATTCTTCTAATTTGGAGTTTAATTCCTCCTTTTCTCCTTTGATCTTCTCCAATTCATTTGATAATCTATTATTCTCATCTTTTAGTGTGCTGTTTTCATTGACTAGTTCATCTATCTCGGACTTGAATTGGAGCACCCTTTCTTCAAGTTTTCTCAATTTTCTTATGTTTGCGATTGAGGATAAACCGGCCCTTATAATAGCATTTTTTATCTCTTCCATCATGAGTCGGGGGTCAATGTATTCCACATCATGGCTATAGGGTAATTTCACCCTTTCAACGTGCCCCACACTCTCTTTGAGGTTCCTCTGGAACTTCTCTGCAAGTTCTCTGCCAGTTGCGTCAGCATCCGTGGCTATGAGGACTATATCAGCGCCTTCAACAGCCCTTTTAGCTATTTCTAGGCTGGTGGTTGGTATTATGGAAGAGATTGTGATATGATACTCAGAACCCAAGGAAACATCCTGAAGAGCCTTCGAAACACTCTCCACATCAGATGCCCCCTCAACGATTATACGAACATCAATGGGGCCGCGATTATTTAACATTTATTTCAACCTTCGACCATTAACTTTCTTATTCTGCCAACTATAACGTCTTATCCTCTTGGATCTTCCGAAGCCGCAAGCGGCACACACCCTCTTACGTATGTGATAAGCGTTCCTTCCACAACGTCTACATCTTATATGCAGACTCTTATTCCTTTTACCGAATGATGGAGTGCCTTTCATCGTCTAATCCTCCTAAAATAAGCTTTATAACTATTATTCTATGAATACTATGGGGATATATATACTATGTTATCTCCTCTAATTAATACTGTTCCGAGTCTCCTGGTAACTTCACCATTCTCCAGTTCCTCGGCATCATTCAACACAAGGTTCATATGGAGGTCGAAACTCTTCAGAACACCCCTGAATTCCCTGTCACCTTTCAGTTTAATGAGGACTGGAGAATTCAATGAATTACCCAGCGCATCAAGTGGTCTTTGTATATTACCTTTTTGCGGATTCACAATTATCACCCTAATACTTCAATTTAACTAAGAGCATATTTAACCTTATCGGCGGAGAAGTCACTCCATACCCCCCAAAGTGTGGGATGAAAATCCCACATTTATATATGTACAACAGATGAAAAAGTGGCTACCCACAAGATTAAACAGGTAACCCCACCACGTGCAAGTAGGGAAACATCCAAATCCCTTTTTAACTGCGAATAAAAACTATGAGTCTCACAAAATTTTAACCTAAACTCACCTTCTCCGGAGCCTCTGGATATAAAGTCGCGCCCAAATGTATGCGATCATACTACCAACTATATCACCCGCAACTATACCCCACCAAGCCCCGGCCTGTCCAAAATTCAAACAAATAGCCAGCAAGTATGTGAATATGACTATGAAGAGCAATTGTCTTATCACAGTTAATATGAGTGAGGTTATGCCTTTCCCCACCCCCTGGAACACGGAATTTGACATGAGCCCTGGTGGCATGAAAATATAGAATAGGCACATCACCCTAAGAAACTCTGTTATAACCGGGGCTAGATGACTTGTCCGAGGGGAATAGGTGAATATCCTAGAAATATACGGTGCAAAGATGAAAGTCAAGACACTCATGATTGTCGCTATAAGTATGCCTAACTTTATGGAATAACTGTGGGCTATTGATAGATTCTCGTACTCCCTGGCACCATATGCGACACCAGCAACCGTTATGGTGCCAGTGCCGATTGATATAATAGGTACTAAGCCTATCATAACTATCCTCCACCCAGCAGAATAAACTGCCACCGCATCCGTCCCAGCCACAGTGACAAGTATTATATTCAAGATTGCAACACCACCAGAGATCACTAAAAATTCTACACTGGCAGGTAATGCAACCCCTAGGATCGATTTCGCAACCCTAAAATCTGCCCTGTAATATTCTAATGACAGTCTTGTGAATGTGTCCCTCTTTTGGAAGAACCAATATAGTATGACAGCTGATACAATAAACTGTGATGCTAAGGTTGCCCAAGCCGCCCCAGCAATCCCTAATCCTAATAAGTAGATGAGTATCGGATCCAATATCATGTTAATTATGGATGAGATTATCATGGCATACATTGTACGTTTAGTGTCCCCTTCACCCCTTAAGATCCCATAAGCAGACCCATTAAATAACATGAAAAGTGTACCAGCAAAAACTATACGAGCATATACAACAGCAAGACCAATAGCATCCTTAGCCCCTAAGATTAAAAGCAGATCCCCTAAGAAAAATTCTAACATTACTGTTATAATAGCTGAAATGATTATGGTCAGTATTATCACATGTATTGCGCTGTTGTTCATCTTTCTTGTGTCCCCAGCCCCTATACACCTTGAAATAGTGGAGGCCGCGCCAGCCCCGAGACCATTTGATAAGCCGACCAGTATCATATAGAGTGGTGTGACGAAACCTATAGCCGCGAGGGCTTCACCTCCAAGACCGGAGACCCAGATAGCATCCACTAGGTTATAAGTTGACATTAGAAGCATTGCTATGATAAGATGTCCCGAAAGCTTCCAAATGGCCTTCTTAGGATCCCCTGTGATGATCGCAACACCCGTTGTTTCATTCTTACTTTCTTCCGGTTCTTCTTTTTTCATGAAACACCACTGATTTAATATTATACAAGAAGGAGAGGAAACCATTAGGCTTTCTATTTGGGAAATACACCCCTCAGATCACGCTCTTTATAAGATGTTCCACTCCTAAAATTTTTTATGGGGGGGACAATCTCCAATATTGTAACCAGGATATTTCTAAGATCCTCCTGGCCTTGAATGGGAATTTGGAGGGCGGCCAGCATTAAAAGAATTTAAAGGATATGATGAGATAATATATCAAAAATATAAGCCCCCATGATATATAAAGTTACTTTTATAAGAATTTAGAAGCGAAAAACCGCTAGAATGTGTGGGTTGATATTCTATTTTCCGGTTTAACCCCCTACTAATATTATTTACCAATTCTTTGTTGCCCTGACAAATTCTATGTCATCTTCACACTCATCAATTAATCCCGACTAAATAACCTTTTTATCCTCTCTGGATAGCCCCCCAAAATTAGGTGCTCATCTTTGAATGTAGGTTTAACGTTTTCCCATCCTCGTAGGATGAATGCCTATCCTTATATTGTAATATTTTGCTCTGTGATCGCCACCATTAGGTTTTTTTGATCTGTTTTAGGAAATTCTGATTAATGGGATCTTTGTAATGGTAAGTTCATCAGCTTGGAAGGTTAAACTAACATTGAACGATCCGAGATTAATGGGATGTTTGTACTGGTAAGTTGCATTGCGTGATAATCGGTGTAGCTGACTTCATAGGCACTGCCTTCTTCTTCCCACACTTCCTTTAATAGTAATCCCGTTGTCTTGTCATAATATCTTCTGACTGGATTTTAACGCCTCCCTCTTCTATGATGGTAGTGGTTTCCCAACAGTTGACAATTTTATCCATAACATTTATGGGTGCAGAGCCCACTATGGTCTCTGCTCCAGTTTCACCCTCTGATCCTCTGACTGGTATTGAGTCCCCTCCCCGTAACCTCTAGGTAAGAATATCATGGATGAGTATGTTCCATTATTGTCTTCGAGGGTTTCAGGGTCAAATACCATGGATTGGCTGGGAATAGGCTCCTGATATACTGATTCAGTCAGCCATACTGTTTCACCACTCATATTTATGATTTCTTCTATTTGCCCATTTGTTGCATTCCTATAGGTAACATTAACAGCCTGGTGGTAGGATTTGTTGTTAACTTGGCCACTTATTTCATAGTTTGCATATGAATTAGGGTTGGGTATTATATTTACTGGTCCCACGCGGCTGGTTTCCGGCTCTGAAAAAGGATCCCACAAGCTACTATACTCTAAAATCTCAGGTTTGTCTTCAACGTCAAAGACTAACAGGAAGCTTCTACTTTCCCCCGGGGGTATTCTAACACTCTCAGGAACATCTGTATCCTGGCCATAAAAGTTTGAATAACTCATATATTCACCGTCACCGAGTAAATTGAAATCAAGTGCAGAGACGGTTACAGGACCATCACCCTTATTTTCTACCGTGACATTCATTATAATAAACCTACCATGATTTGGAGAATTATCAATGATACTATCCACAATATATGCTGAATTCACCGTCACAGCCACATCCGCGTTAATCAAGAGACAGCCAATAGCATAAATCGCTAAAACAACAATCAAAAAATACCCAAAAGATGCTAAAACCATCTTCCAAAGCGTGCCAGACCTAAAACCTGGTATTCTAATCCTACGCGTAGTTCCACTCTCTATCCTCGGCTTTAAAGGAGATCCGCAACGCTTACAAAACTTTGCGTATGGGTGGATGTTTATCAATAAATAATTTCGGGTTCACATTGAGGAGCTTCTCCACCGATAAAGGATAACCGTCTATCACCCATTTGGGGGAGAATGTATAATATTTTTTTTTGAATTACGAACTACCATCGCCCTTACGCACATGGCCCTGGGAGGAGCTTGGTGGAATTCCACCCCACCTTTTATACTCACCAATAGAGTTCAGCCCGCCAACATCCCCGTGGATTCTGAACCCCCCTCAATGGGCACAAATATCAAGGTTGACACTCTCCACGGTTAAAACCGGGAGATTCTGGGTTTGTCGCTGATGCTAATCCTGCCCAGTTTTTGGGCACGTGTCAAGGCGGCCCCTCCCCTGGACATGTAGCCCAGGGGTTCGTTAGGCATTTAATCCAGTACTTCCTAGGATGTCGAGAGCCTCTCTCATTCACGATAGGAATTTCTACAATTTTTTTATCGGTACAAAGGATTAAGTTTTTTTTCATCTCGTGCATGAGCTTTCTTGTCAATTCTTTTGTAACTATCCCCCTATACTTCACACATATGCAGTTTTTGCAAGCAATAGAAAGTATAAAAAAATATGCTTTTCAGTTACAATATCAATTAGGAGGGTGTATTTGGTGGGAGGTTAAGGTCATGAAGAAGGTGCTTTTTGTCTGTAGGAACAATTCTGGAAGATCTCAGATGGCTGAAGCCCTCCTCAAGAACATTTATGGTGAATATTATGAAGTTTATAGTGGAGGGGTGGAACCAAAGCCCATAAACCCCTCCATAGTGAAGGTTATGGAAGAGATCGGCATTAGCATGAAAGGTCATAGATCAAAGAGTATTAAAGAGTTTCAAGGAAAAAAATTTGATATAATAATAACTCTTTGTGAAGATACATGTCCAATATTACCAGAGGCTGGAAAGTACATCCATGTTAAATTCCCAGACCCTAAAAATGCAGATATTGAAACATTACGCAAAATTAGGGATACTATCAGTAAATGAATCAAAAAGGAACTAAAACCTTGACTAATAAACCTCTAAGATTATTTTAGCGGTATTCTACCATCATAGAACCCTTGGAGGATCCGGGCATAGGGTTGACCAATTTCTATCGAAATTTTAAGATCATTCACATTATAATCTCGCGGAGGGTCTGCGAGGACTATCTGGCCCAGAACTTTATTATCGTATTTCACGGCCACTGATAAAAATCTTCGGATAATTTTATGGTCCTTTGGTATTCCATGGGCTATGGGATGATTTGTAGGATCGTTAGTGAAGAACGATTTTCCAGTGTCCATAGAATAGCCTAGCAAACCCCCATATTTTCCATTTTTTTGGACTTTAAACCTCGCCTCCCCCATACTATTATAATATGCGCATTGACTTGTAACCTGTGAAAACTTTATAGCAACACTATCACCATTTTCCGGGTCTATATATGTCACATAACAGTATCTGCTACCTGTTAATCTTCTCAATTCCTCAAATATTATGTTAGCGGCCTCTTTAACCGTGGATGCTTTTTTTGATCTTTTCAGCTACAATTTTCACCCTGTCCATGGCAGATCCCAGATATTTAAAGTTTTTCGAATCCGACATATGAGAGTACTTTTTCTGTGTCTTCGCCTAGTATATCTCTTGAACGTCTTTGACATTCTCTGATGACTGATTTTAGGTTTTCTTCACCTTTCCAGTACTTTTCAAGGTAATTGTAGCCGAGGTCCTGTGCTATCTTTTCTATTATGAGTGAGCAGAGGAATATGTCATCAATGTAACCGTGTGGTCCATAAATTTCCTCGGGTAGAATGTCATAGGGGGCCACTAAATATCCTAGGGTGGCGCATATCATAAGACGCGTTTTGGCCCCGATCTTATCATCATTTAATAGGTCTGAAAGTAGTTGGAAGATGTCTGGGGCATAATCTACTATCATCTCATAATCTCCCCTGTACTTGTCCAGGTTTTCCCTTAGAAGGTCATAGAATCCTTTAAACTTCATATTTTATCCTCCATGGATCCCGCATATACCCTGGAATATGCAGAATCTGCAAAAGTAAGTTTCCTTTGCCTCGAATTTTCCCATCCTTATAGAATCCACCATGTCCTCGATCTCATACTTTATCTTATATTCTGGGTCTGGTTCAAAACTTGTCCTTTTATTATCTGCTATGGTATATGCGGTTAATTTGTCAAATTTGTATTTGTCTGAGAGGGCATACTCATAGGTTCGAAGTTGGAAATCTACACCCATATATTCAATGCCACTTTTTTCCCTTGCCTTGAAGTCTATAAGTTCTATCTCACCATCCCTGTTTTTTATTATGAGATCTATCCTGCCCTTTATTATTATATCATCTTTGGGGATGGAGAACGGCTCCTCAACAGCTATAACCTCCACTATATAATCCCTGTTTTTCCTGTAATAATCTTCTAGTTGTCTTTCCACTCCTTCGATCTTTTCAGTGCCGCAGGTTTTAACGATCTCCTTAATATCTACCTCTTTTTCTTCTTTCATCTTCCTGTGCAACATCTCTAGGCAATTGTGGAGTATCTTACCATAAAGTTGCATTTGAGTCTCGGGGTAGACGAAACCATAATGGTAGATCATCATATACCTGAATGGACACTCCTTGTAGGTGTAAAGGGATGAGAAGTCAACGGTCATGATCTCATCCTCTCTGAGGCTTCTTTCAACGCACTTTTCAACCCTCCTGCAACCCCATTCAAGTTCACATTCCCTTACAAGCTCTTTTATGAATGGTGAATGGCCAACTTTCCTACTGCGAATCCTTGGGGTCGTTGATATTATTAGGATGTCCTGGGCCCGCGTCATGGCAACATAGAAGAGGCGGCGTTCCTCATCACCATCCCCGTTCTTGGAAAGTTTAAGATTCTCTGGGATCGGGATGAATATCCTCTGATTCCCCTTTCGGTATGGGAATCTCTCATTTGCCACGGAACAGATGATTACAACGGGGAACTCAAGGCCCTTGGCCTGGTGTATTGTCATTATCTTCACAGAGCCTGGAATGTCAAGGGTTTCACTATCATATTGCATATGCCTTGGTAGAAGATAAAAATACCACATGAAGTCCTGGACACTGGGCTTGGTGTGTGTCCTTTCATACTTATCAATTATTGAGCTGAGCTTTGCAAGGTTAAGGAGTTTCACCTTACTCTTATAACTATCATCTTCTATTAGACGCCCCAGGTAACCGGTGATATCAAGTATCCTATAGAACATATCAAGGATCTTCATGGGCTCATGCTTTAACTCATTTCTGAGTTTGTTCAAGGCACAGAGCTTCTCTATGTCGGCAGGGTCTGTTATCCCAACTTTTTTGAACGATTGCTCGTCTAGGAGTGATGATATTTTAAACGTTTTATCGAGTTTGTCAAGGGCCCTCTTTGTTTTTTTGCTGAGGCCTAGGAATTCTCCTTTGAACATTGAAATGTTCCACCAATCCCACCGTTTAAAATTATGGCGTGGGGGACTAAGATAGCCTAGGAAGTATAGTATGCTTTTTATTTCATCCCTCTCGAGGAATGAGCCGTCTCCGCGTACTATATATGGTATGTTTTCCCTTTCAAGTTCGGCTAGGATTTTGCCTGCATGATATTTCACACTCTTAAAAAGTAGTGCGATGTAACCATAATCTGGGATTATACCATCCCTTTTAAGATTTTTTATGAGTTTAACAATCCTCCTGGCTTCGTCTTTAGTATCCTTGCTTTCTATGATGATAACGTCATAGCCGCCTTTTCTTTTGGGTTTTATCCTTTTTTTGTGGTGGCGGTTTTTCTTCATGAACTCGTCTGCTATTTTTATGATACCGGCCCTTGACCTGAAGTTTTCATCGAGGATTATTTTATGGGCGTTAAACTTGTCCTCAAAGGATCTGATATTTTCCACGGTCGACCCCCTGAAAGCGTAGATGCTCTGGTCTTCGTCACCGACTACGCAAATGTTCCTAGAGGCTAGGAGTTCAAATAATCTTTCCTGTATTGGGTTAGTGTCCTGGTATTCGTCAACTAAGATATACTTAAATCTACTTTTTAGATCTTCTCTGATATTCTCATTGGATTCCAGGAGTTTAACTGCGAGCCTTTGAAGGTTTGGAAAATCCACCTTCCCTTCTCTTTTTAGCAAATTCAAGTATTCCTTGTAGCAGTCGCAGAGGCCATGATACCTTTTATTCCTCGGATGTTCCCTTTTTAGGGTTTCTTTGAGTTCATCTGGGTCTACAAGGTTTTCACTGCACTCATTAAAGAAGCTTATAACCTCTGGGACTTCTTTCATTTTAATGTATCTGTTCAGCCCTATCCTGTAGAAGTGGGATCTTATGAAGATGAGCTGGCTGTCCTCGTCTAGGATGTCAAAGTTGGCGCCTAGATCGTGATATTCGCCATATTCGCGCAGGATTCTATTGCAGAATGAATGAATTGTGGAGGTTTGCATCCTTTCAACATCTAAGCCTATACATTTTGTCAGACGATTTTTAAGTTCCTGGGCGGCCTTTTCAGTGAAGGTTATAAGGAGTATGTTCTCTGGATCCGCTTTTTCCCTTTTTATCAAATATGCTACCTTTTCGATGAGTACTCGGGTTTTACCAGTTCCAGGCCCCGCTATTATAAGTAAAGGCCCTCTATTATACTTCACAGCCTCCTCTTGGGTTTTTGTACATTCTTCCCGGCTATCACATAATGACCTGATCATCCTAAGGTTTGGGGATCTTTCATGAGAATATTAGGATGAAGAATAATGATTCTATTGTGAAGTGTAGGGCCCTGTGATAAAGCCACCCATGTTCTAGGCCCGTGATTTGATGATAAACATCCACCAGTAAATGTATGAGGGCTGCTAGTATGCCTATCTCAAATGATAAGAAGACCACCGAAAGTACTATGAAATGGAATAGGGCCTCGAGGCCTTCATGTATGAGCCATAATCTTACGTTGGAGTGGACAATCTCCCTTATAATACCAGCTAATATTATATAGAAGTCCATGAAGGTTGTCCATAGTATCCTTGTGTGTAGTTCGTCGCTTATCGCGAGGAATACCGCTATATAAAACCATACAAGTTCCATTAACATCCACCAATATTATGGCTAAAGGATGTTAACTGGCCCATAGAATCATGGCCGCCATTAACATCCACCAATATTATGGCTAGCTTCTATTATTAGTAAGTGATATATTATTTGGATACCAATTGTCTAATAAAACTTTTCAATAATACCCGGGCTTCAAAGGGGGATATTGCATGGACAGTGAAATCCCAAAGGATTATGATCATAGGAAGGAAACCGAATGGCAGAGTAAGTGGGAAGAACAAGGATTATACAAGTTCGAGGGTGATGAGACAAGGCCACAGTATATAATTGACACACCACCACCCTACCCAACCGGTTCAATACACATGGGACACGTCCTAAATTGGGTTTACATGGACATAATCGCCCGTTTCAAGAGGATGAGGGGATATGATGTTTTATTCCCACAAGGTTGGGATTGTCACGGGCTCCCAACAGAAGTGAAGGTGGAGGAAACCTACAATATAAAGAAGAGCGACATAACAAGGGAAGAGTTCAGGGAACTCTGCATAGAACTCACAACAGAAAACATAAAAAAGATGAAAGAGCAGATGAAAAGATTAGGCTTCAGCCAGGACTGGAGCACAGAATTCGTTACAATGACACCAGAGTATATGAAAAAAACGCAACTCTCATTCCTCAGAATGTATAAGGATGGTCTGATCTACAGGGGTGTGCACCCAGTCAACTGGTGTCCCCGCTGCGAAACAGCCATAGCATTCGCAGAAGTAGAATACATAGAAAACGAAACAAACCTTAATTATTTAAAATTCCCACTAGAGGATTCAGGCCACCTTGAAATCGCCACAACAAGACCTGAACTCTTAGCAGCCTGCGTAGCGGTCGCAGTACACCCTGAAGACGAAAGATACAGGGGACTGAAGGGCAAAACTGTCCGCGTCCCCATATTCAACCACAAAGTCAAGATTATAGAGGACAAGGACGTGGACCCAGAATTCGGGACAGGAGCAGTCATGATATGTACCTTCGGTGACAAAACAGACGTGACATGGGTCAACCGCCACAAACTGGACATAATAGAGGCCATAGACGAAAAAGGACAAATGACAGAAGCAGCAGGCAAATACAAGGGCCTCACCATAAAAGAGTGCAAAGAGAAGATAATAGAAGACCTAGAAGCTGAAGGGCACCTAATAAAAAAAGAAAGGATAAAACAGAACCTCGGCGTCTGCTGGAGGTGTAAAACACCCATCGAAATCCTCATAAAAAAACAATGGTTCGTGGCCGTGAAAAAACTCATAGACGATGTAATAGAAGCCGCGGAAGAAATGAAATGGATCCCCGAGCATATGAAAATGAGACTATTAAACTGGACAGGATCCATGGACTGGGACTGGTGCATATCAAGACAGAGGGTCTTCGCAACACCCATACCAGTATGGTACTGCGAAAACTGTGGCAAGGTTCACTTGCCAACAGAGGAAATGCTACCAGTAGACCCCACCCAGACCAGCCCAGACTTCCAATGCGAATGCGGCAGCAGAGAATTCACCGGCGAAGAAGACGTCCTAGACACATGGATGGACAGTTCAATATCCCCCCTAGCCCTTGCAGGCTGGCCCGACCCAGAATACAAAAAATTATTCCCATCCAACCTAAGACCACAAGGACATGACATAATACGCACATGGGCATTCTACACCATACTAAGGTGTAAAGCCCTCACAGGCCAAAAACCATTCGAGGAGATAATAATAAATGGCATGGTCTTTGGCGAGGATGGGCATAAAATGAGCAAATCAAGGGGCAACGTGATAACACCCGAAGAGGTCCTAAAAGATTATGGTGCTGATGCACTCAGACTATGGGCATCCAACAGCGTCCCAGGATCAGACGTCCCATTCGCCTGGAAGGACGTGAAATACGCTTATAAGTTCCTCAGGAAATTCTGGAACGCATTCAGGTTCATAAGCTTCCACCTCGAGGACGTGAAAGAAAAACCCAAACCCCTAGACTTATGGATACTATCCAAACTCAACAGGCTAATAAAAGAGGTTACAGAAGCCCTTGAAGATTACAACTTCGCAAAGGCAATAAATAGTATACAAATGTTCATCTGGCACCAATTCTGCGACGAATATATAGAGGCGGTCAAATACCGCTTATACTCCGATGATGATCCCAAGTCAAAAAAAGCAGCCCAATGGACCCTTAAAAAGGTCCTGGAAACATCCTTAAGATTATTAGCTCCCATGGCACCACACTTCACAGAAGAAGTCCACCAACACATAGCCCAAGACTCCATACATAAAAAAAGCTGGCCAAGCGTCCAAAGAGAATACATTAATGAGGAAGCCGAAGCCAACGGAGACCTTGTAATAGAGATCATAGGAGCCCTTAGAAGATTCAAATCATCCAATAGGATACCATTAAACGCCCCACTAGAAAAAGTGAACATTTACACAAGAGAAAACCTTCACAGGATAATAAAAGACTACCTAGAGGACATCAAAGGCACAATGAACATACAAAAATTAGAACTCATAACCGGCAAACCAAAGATAAAAGAACGTATCATAGAAGTCAAACCAGTCATGGAGAAGATAGGGCCCAAGTTCAGGGCCGACGCCCCACTGATACTATCATCTATAGAATCCGCAGACCCCGAGGAGATATACGAGAAGCTGGAAACAGAGGGGATGATAGAAGTCGAAGGCCACAAACTAACAAGAGAATATCTTAAGATTAAAAAAGAGGTCCGTGGAGCCACAGGAGAAAAAGTAGAAGTGCTACACCTAGATGATATAATACTAGAGATTATAAAGTGACCCTATATGGAGCTTAAAATCCGGAAATCCCCCATGATCTATGGTACGGTGGATGCACCACCATCCAAAAGTTACACCCACCGTAGCACCATAATAGCATCACTTGCAAAGGGCACATCCACCCTATACAATCCACTAGAAGCCGAAGACACCCTAGCCTCGGTTCATGCCTGCCAGAAATTCGGGGCCCAGATAAAAAAGGAAAAGGGGAAATGGACAATAGAGGGCGTGAATGGACGGCCAAGCACGCCAGATAACGTCCTAGACCTTAAAAATTCGGGTACGAGCCTGCGCATATTAACCTCAGTAGCTGGGTTGGCAGAACATTACACCATCCTCACTGGTGACAAATC
Source organism: Methanothermobacter tenebrarum (assembly GCF_023167465.1). Taxonomy (NCBI): domain Archaea; kingdom Methanobacteriati; phylum Methanobacteriota; class Methanobacteria; order Methanobacteriales; family Methanobacteriaceae; genus Methanothermobacter; species Methanothermobacter tenebrarum. The sequence continues at coordinate 652,100 of NZ_AP025698.1, forward strand.
CCTTCGTTCACGTCCAATGCAAGACCTCCTGGACGCCCTCAAACCACTAGGTGTTAAAGCAATATCATCCAGGATGAACGGCAAACCACCCATCATAGTAAAGGGGGGACTTGTAGGTGGTAAGACCAGCATAGCCGGTGGTGTGAGCTCACAGTTCATATCCTCCATTCTCATAGCAGGACCATTATCAAAGGATGGTGTCCAACTTAAAATCCAAGGGGATTTCATCTCAAAACCATACGTGGATATGACAGTAGATGTTATGAGAAAATTCAATGCCAGGGTAGAATTTAACCCGGAAGAGAGGACATTCCATGTTGAACCAGGAGAATACACCGGCCGTGATTATCAAGTAGAGGGTGATTATTCATCCGCATCATACCTCCTGGGGGCTGTTGCCGTCGTGGGCGGGAAACTAACAGTCAAAAACCTCCCAGGGGATTCCAGACAAGGTGATAGGATAATATTGGACCTATTAGAGGGTATGGGGGCCACCATCCACAGGGGAGAGGATATGGTTACAATAGAAAGTGATGGTAGACTACATGGGATAGAAGCCGACTTACATGATAGCCCCGATCTACTACCCACAGTGGCCGTCCTCGGAGCCCTCGCAGATGGCACAACCAGGATAAGTGGAGTGAAACATGCCCGTTTCAAGGAGACTGACAGGATAAAAACTTGTACAATGGAACTTTCACGCTTAGGAGTCCCAGTAGAAGAAAAAGAGGATGGTATGATCATAAAAGGTGATAAAATAAAAGGTGATACAGTATATTCCCATGGCGACCATCGTCTTGTAATGGCATTCACACTCATAGGCCTCAAGACAGGGTTAAAGATAAAGGACGCCGAAGCATACAAGGTCTCATTTCCAGGGTTTATCAAAACCCTACTAGGACTGGGTTGTAAGTTAGAGGTAGGTGAAAATGGGTAAAAAGATTGTAATATTTGGGGACTATGATTCTGGGAAGACAACAACACTCGAACAGTTATGCGAAAAGACCGTGAAGGTTGAATATAATGGTATTACGGTGGCCCTTGATTATGGTAACATGATAATAGATGGTGAAAAAATACACCTTTTCGCCACACCAGGCCATGAAAGGTTCAGGTTCATGTTAGAGATAATAGCCAGTGGCTTGGATGGGGCTATAATAGTGGTTGATAATAGTAGGGGTGTTACAGGCGTCGAGGAGCGTATAATGGACTCATTGGAAGAGTCGGGGATACCATATGTTGTATTCGCGAATAAGCAGGATTTGGATGATTCCACCCTTGAAATCGGCAGGGAAGTTGATGTCATCCCCACAATAGCGACCAAGAATGTGGGACTCCTCAAAGGCCTTAAAATACTCCTAGGTAAAATTTTATGAAAATAGTTAAGATAATCAAAACCCTCAAAGGATTTTATAATCCGCGCGTATTCGAGGAGAGGGACCCCTATAGGGTTCTTATAAGGACAATATTGTCCCAGCGGACAAGGGACGAGAATACCGATGAGGCCACTAGCAGATTATTCCAAGAATATCCGACAATCAAGGATGTTTCAGAGGCGCCAACCGAAAGGATAGAAAAGCTTATAAGACCGGCTGGATTTTATAGGGTGAAGGCTAGGAGGATAAAAGAGGTCTCAAGGATCATATTGAAAGAATATAATGGTAGAGTGCCCAGCAGATTGGAGGATCTACTAGAGTTGCCTAGTGTTGGTAGGAAGACCGCCAATTGCGTCCTTGTATACGCTTATGGGGAGGCTGCCATACCAGTTGACACCCACGTCCACCGTATAAGCAATAGACTGGGCCTCGTTGATACAAAAACACCCGAAGAGACCGAGAAAAGGCTGAAGGAGATAATCCCAAGGGAATATTGGATTGAACTTAATGATCTTTTCGTACAATTTGGCCAGGACATTTGCAAGCCTATAAACCCAAAACATGATGAATGTCCGATAAGGGAATATTGCAGATACTATAGGCTATCTTCCTCATAGTTTCGCTATCTTCTCGGCGAATCTTTCAAGAACCTTCTTTGAAAGGCCCTCCACATATTTAAGGGAACCTGCACATTCATGTCCGCCACCATCAATTGCAGCCTCTGGTATTTCATCGGCAAGCTCCCATACTATCTCGTTTAAGTTGAATCCGAAATTTTCATGGACCGCATCCGTGGCCCTTATAACGCTAAAGTCTGGTCCATAGGCTAAGGTTATTATGGGCTTGTCCTCCCCATGCTCCTGCACTATATGATCATGTATGAGGCCACAGGTTTTACCCGGAGCTGGGAATGTGAAACGATGGGAATATTTTTCAACATCCAGTACATTGAGTAGTATGCCATTTGGCAACTTTTTAGATTTTACATGTGGCAGAGCCGCTCTTAACTGTGATTTCACCCTCTTCTCATATTCCATGTAGAGTGTTTCAACGAGCCTTTTGTGTTTCTCGAGGCTCCCAAGGCCTAGTATTGTGTCTATTATCCCCCTACCATTCATGAACCTGAGATAAAATGCTTCAAAATCTATGCAAGCCGCGATCTTCTCCAAGTCTTCTCTTGCGTACCCCTTCTTTTCTGCGAGTTCTATGTATTTTTCCGCTTCTTGAGAATTTGCATGATCTCCTACCACTGCAATCCCTGGGAGGTGTAGTATGCGCTCTTCTATTTCGGGGTTTATCATCTTGGCCACCTCCACTGAGAGGGCGCCTGCTGTAAGCTGCGAGTCCCCACCAACAAGGTATGGGTTCACATGAACATCAACATAATCATCTACCTTTACTCTACCCTCAACTACTTCCCCAGGATAATGATGGTCTATTACCACGATCTCAATATCATATATTTTAGCTTTCAATAGAGCTAATATATCCTCCTCAGTAGAACCATTATCCAATAATACTATCAGGGGCAGTTTTTGCCCAAACCTCTCCATGTCCTCAAGAGCATATGTCAGATCTTTCACAACATCCTCCAATTCATAGAATGGGGCCTTGCTCGGTTTTCTCTTGAAGTAGTGCCATTCTGCTTCTATGTTCGGGTTCAACTCCCTAAGTAATGGTATGACAGCCTTTTCTATCGCCACTCCAGCACATATACCATCAGCATCGGCATGATGCCTTACAAGGATTGACCTACCATCGAATATAGCCCTCCTTATAGCCTTAGCAGCCTCTATCATCCTAGGCCTTAACTTCTCCAAGATTTCGCTTTCAATGAAGAGGTCCGTCTTCTCTGGTTCCGCCCTACGATCTATGGCCTCATCGATCAACCTCCGAGCCTCTGAAGCTTCTTTACCTATAAGACGCTCCATAACCTCTGATTCAATCTGTATCCTCCCACCGTGTTGGTTAACTTCCCCTATAACCTCTACGATGTGTCCTACTTGTATATGGGGGTGGGCTCTTATGCCTGGCTCGTCGAATGCTGCTACCGATGTTGTGCCTGTCTCATCAGAAACCGTGAAGATCGTGGGGCCTGTTGTCTGCTGGATCTGTATGACTTCCCCGACGATACGTATGGTCTTCCCCAGGCTCTTATTGTCTATATTCGCTATCCTAGTCCTTGGGATGTCCTTTTTTAGTTTCACAATCTCGTAGGAGTCGCCTACAGAGCATGGTAGGAGATCCACCTCACCCTTATAGTGGTTTATTTGGGCCACCTTCACGAATACCTCATCCCCTATCTTATAGTCTGGGAAGAGGCCGCGCATAAGCCCCCATACTTTATTGTTTAAACTCACGAAGACCCCATAATCTTCTATCCTCGTTATTTTGCCCTTGTAGATTTTATCCCTTTGCAGGTCTTCTATGGTGCAGGCAGGGTGTAATATGTAGACTTTATCCTTTTTCTGGCATTCTGGACAATATTTGCCCGTCCCCTTTATTATTTTACCACATTTGGGGCATATGTTTATTTCTCCTTTACCATCACATGCCCTGCATGTTTCCCTAACCTCGATTTCCCCTTTACCCTTACAGGTTGGACAGGGCACCTCCTGGGCATCCTCCAGTTGGAATTTTTGTTTCGCCGTCTCGGGGAGTCCTTTAAAATGTTCACTTATATCCTCGGCTGCTTGAAAGCCTGTTCCATGACAGACCTCACAGATTTTATAACTTTTAACCTTGTAGCCCTTACCTTTACATTCACTGCATTTCCTGATCATATAATCATCATCCAATAATAGAATCTCTTATAAGAATGAATATCCATCCTATTTTATATATAAGTTGCATTTTATGGCTCGGAGATCCTGGAGGAATCACAGTGTCCAACTTAGAGGATAAAGTCTTGAATTTTATAAGGAAGAGGAGCCACGAAGATGGAGGATACACATTATATGAGGGACTCCCTGACTCAAAGAACACATATTATGCTATTAAGAGTTTCCAGTTACTTGGCAGGGAACCGGCGAATCTCGCAAAAACCCTCAAATGGCTTGAAGAAGTCCATAGTAGGGGGTCATTCTCAGCCCAGGGACTATTCTACAGGTGCAGTATACTCAAAGAATACAACAGAGATCATAGGATACCCAAGAAGTTTATTAGGAGATTACAGGAAACCTATAAAAGATCCGACCTTGAGATAACCTACTATATAGATTCAGTGCTTAGAATGCACAATATAATATTAGATGAGATCCCAGATTGGATCATATCACAACAAAACCCTGATGGAGGCTTCGGAAAATACGGATCAGATATAATAAACACGCAATACGCCCTCGAAATCCTAAAAGCCCACAAATACAAAATCGATAAAAAGAGTATAAAAGATTATCTTAAAGATTGTGAAAATGAGGGACTATGGTCCTTCACACCAATATCATATCCACCCTATATAGAAACAATATATGCAGGGTTTAGGATAAGCGAAATATTAAACCTTAAGGTTAAAGATAAAAATATCCTAAACTTTATATTATCACTACAAAATAATGATGGCGGATTCAGAAGATCCACCTACCTCGGCATTTCCGAATTAGAATACACCTACAAGAGCCTCTATATTATAAAATCCCTAGAATCTAGGAACCCTCACATAATATACTAGAGGGGGACATTGGAGAATAAAAAAATGAACAAATACCATGGGTTCCATCACAAAATCCCATCACTGTTCTTATTCATACTCCTATTATTGCTCTTACCATTCCTTTTCATAGTTTTCGCCGGGGGCGTGATGCTAGCCTTCACACGCCTTGGAATACCACCAACATTAGCATACACCCTATTCTGGGTGTCACTGATCGGAAGCAGCATAAACATCCCCATAAAAGAATGGACGAGGGAAGTCTACCAGATAAGAGAAATAAACTTCTTCGGGATAAATTACAGGATACCATACCATGGACAGAAAAAGACAGTACTCGCAGTAAACCTGGGAGGCGCAATAATACCCCTCACAATAGTAACATACGAAATCCTACGCTTATCAAATAATCCACAACTCATCCTCAACTCTATAATCGCAATGATAATAGTAGCCACAATATGCAAAATATTCGCAAGACCCATAAAGGGACTTGGGATAGCGATTCCCGCCTTCATCCCACCAATTGTAGCGGCGATAACAGCACTAATCATCGGCGGAGAAAACCCAGTTGTAGTCGCATACATCTCAGGGACCATAGGGACCCTGATAGGAGCCGACATCCTAAACCTCCACAAGATAAAAGATCTAGGCGCTCCAATAGCAAGCATAGGAGGGGCCGGGACATTTGATGGGATATTCCTCACAGGAATAATCGCAGTCCTACTAATATAACAATCTAGCAAATAAAGTTGATGAGCCAGGATCAAATAATATGCCATGCAACCTCCACACCCTTGTGATCCAAACCCCTAGGATATGCACATAAAAGTTCCCACCCTAACCTTGGGCAACTACAATTTGAAAATACAAGTGAAGTGCCCACCCCCCTTGAAAAACCCAAAACCAGGCATGATGAACTACCCCGCCTTCACGGACGGGGACTTCCTAGTGACAATAGTTAAAAAGAGAGTAATGTATATGACCAAGAGACTCCTTCTTTAAGATCAGATCAAAAATCTTTTTAATATGGGATTGACAATCTTACATTCATGGTTGAAATTTCAAGCAGACGTTATTTTATCCTCGCCACTATTATGTTAGCAAGCATAATGGGGCCCATCGATGCTAGTATTGTTAACACCATACTACCGACCATAGCCCAATATTTCAAGGTGGAGGTTGCACTCGTTCAATGGGTGCCTATGATCTACCTCCTTACAATAAGCAGCCTTTTGTTATTTTATGGCCGTTTAGGTGACATATTCGGATATAAAAAGGTATACGTTATGGGACTTGCCGGTTTTATCATATCCTCCCTTCTATGTGGAATCTCCCCAAACATCTATTTTCTTATTGCATTCCGCGCCTTGCAAGGGATATTCGCGGCTATGATGATGGCCGTGCCCTTTGCCATTATAACAGCCTCCTTTCCTCCAATGGAACGTGGAAAAGCCTTGGGTATTAATGCTATAAGTATATCCGCTGGTCTTGCTCTTGGCCCGTCCATCGGCGGTTTTATCACCGCATTGCTAAATTGGCGTTTCACATTCTTCATTAACATACCCATCGGAGTCCTTGGCCTTTTATTAGCCTGGCGCATCATCCCGGAATTTAAGGGACAGAAGGCTAGGGTGGATATACCCGGTGCAATAACAGTTTTCATTTCCCTTTTTCTCTTCCTTCTCTTTGTCAACCGCGCCCAGCTTCACGGTTTAGATTACCAAAACATGATTATACTCCTTGTCTCGACAATCCTGGGGATTATATTCTTCATGTTAGAAGTTGGAAATGAGGAGCCCCTCCTTAACCTAAACCTCTTCAAGAACATGACATTTTCCTTCGCAAACCTTAGTGCCTTATTGAATTTCATGTCCCAGTATGTAATGGTCTTTGTCACCCCATTTTATCTACAGAGGGTTATGGAATGTCCCCCAGATAAGGTGGGTTTACTCATGACCGCTTTCCCACTGGCTACTCTTATAGTTGCGCCAATTAGCGGATGGCTCTCCGATAAGATAGGTACAAGGATCCTCGCATGTGTTGGTGCTGCCATATGCGCACTATCACTTTCTCTTATGGCACAATTACCAATCTCCGCCACCCACTTTGACGTGGCATGGAGACTGGCCCTCTTTGGTATCGGTACCGGTATTTTCCAGTCACCTAACAATAGTGCTGTGATGGGTAGCGTCCCCAAACCCTTTCTAGGAACAGCTTCAGGCATACTAGCAACAATGAGGAATGTTGGCATGGTTTTAGGTATTGCAACCGCCGGGCTTATATTATATAATACCATACCATCCGTTATACTCCAGAAGACGACCCTAGGGGCTTCTGACATTCATGTATTTTTTTCAGGGCTTAAACATGCCTATATTGGTGGTGCATTTTTAACCGGCATAGCATCTATAACATCCTTGATAAGAAGATGAGACCCATCCACACCCTACACTGTTATGATGCCATATTCTTCTGGGCTAATGGCCCATTTAAGGTTGGTAGTTGTGGTGGCCCCTGAAGAATGCCAGTCAAAAGCCAAGTATACAATTGGAACCATGGCTAATTTGGCGGTTGAGGCTGCGATTGACTCTGCCAGTCAAAAGCCAAGTATGCAATTGGAACCAGAATGGGTCGGAAACTTGCAATAAGAACTCCCGAATACCAAATAGAAGTGCTAGATCAGCAACTATAACACCTTAAATAAATTCATCTACACCCCTAGAAGACACAATGCTTTAACCCCCCCATCAATGGGATGAAAACCCGAAAAGTATATTAGAAACGCTAAGACAATATTCACTGCAACGTTTGAGAACAGCTATAAGATGAAAGTCCCGGGCCCCAGGATATTCCCCCCTCTGGGGGGTCAATGAAGCAGAAAACCCCAGTAAGGGGGTGGTTCACTGATAGCTTCTTCCATCCGGGATTAGCCAAAAAGAGAACTTGGAGAATAAGGGCATGAGACGGGCTGCGAAATTTATAATACTCCTAGGGGTTGTTAGTCTTTTTGCTGATATGACATATGAGGGTGCAAGGGGGATAACAGGACCATTCCTTTTCATGTTAGGTGCAAGCGCCACGATGGTAGGTTTTGCCAGTGGCCTGGGAGAACTTTCAGGTTATATTATAAGACTTTTCTCAGGATATATCGCTGATAGAACGCGCCGTTATTGGTTCATGACATTCACAGGTTATATTATAAACTTGGTGGCCGTCCCACTACTCGCATTAGCCTTTAACTGGCAGGTGGCCATCCTTTTAATAATCCTTGAAAGGATAGGGAAGGGTTTCAGGACCCCTGCAAGGGATGTTATGTTGTCACATGCCACAAGCCAAGTAGGTCATGGGTGGGGTTTTGGCATCCACGAAGCCCTCGACCAGGTAGGGGCTATACTGGGGCCCCTAATGGTCTTTTTGGTATTGTATCTTAGGGGAGGCTATAGGACCGGTTTCCTCTTCCTTGGATTGCCTGCGATCTTTGCGATTTTAACGTTAACTGTAGCATACTTCTTATTCCCCCACCCTCAAAGGTTGGAGATTGAAACTCACAGGCTCGTGGAGTCCCCTGGGTTGGTTTTCTGGTTGTATATAGGCGTTGCATGCCTTATAGGTGCGGGTTATGCCGATTTTCCCCTTATTGGATACCATTTCAAGAACGTGACACTATTCGGGGATTCCCTGATACCAGTATTCTATGCCCTTGCAATGCTTGTAGATGCTCTTTCGGCATTATTATTTGGGAGATTTTTTGACCATTATGGTTTCCGGGTTATGATGGTATCTGTTATTCTATCCTCGCTGTTCGCCCCCCTGGTGTTCCTTGGTGGGGTGTTAGCGGCTGTTTTTGGTGTTGTATTATGGGGTGTTGGTATGGGCGCCCAGGAATCTATCATGAGAGCAGCTATAGCTAGGATAATCCCATCTGATAGGAGAGGATCCGCCTATGGCATCTTTAACATGTTTTTTGGTTTTTCATGGTTCATCGGCAGCCTCCTAATGGGCATGCTCTATGAAGTATCATTGGCTGCGTTGGTCATGTTCTCTGTTATAATGCAACTTCTGGCTATTCCCTTACTTGTTAAGGTAGAAAAGAGCGTGTAGAGTGGGCCGGGCGAGATTCGAACTCGCGACCACCTCGTTGTGAGCGAGGTATCCTAACCCCTAGACCACCGGCCCCAAGCTTATATTATGTTTTTCATATTTTTATATTGTTTGGAAGATTAGGTGTTGTATTCCTCCTACAAGGAATGCTAGGACTACCATTAGTATGCCTATCTTTATCATGCCCTTAACCCCTATCTCCTTTGATAGGACTACAAATGTTGCAATACATGGGAAATAGATTGCTAAAACTGTTGTGGCAACTACTAGCTGCTCCGGGCCGAGGTGGAGTGGTGCTAGCAGGCCAGTGGCGATGTCCTTTCTCAGGAATCCTATTATTAGTGTTGCCGCGGCCTCCCGTGGCAGGCCTAGAACTCCAGAGAATATTGGCGCCAAGAGGCCTGTTAGGATTTTCATCATACCCGTGACATATAATAGGTTTACTAGTAGTATCCCAAGGAATACGAAGGGTATCGCCTCCAGTAGGAACCCTCTTATGCGCATCCATGTTTTTTTGAGGAGCGTCCCAGGGTGGGGTATCTTATAGGGTGGTATTTCTAGGAATATCTCTGGACTTTCTCCTTTCATGATCTTGTTTAGGATGTACCCTGCTGTTATATAGATTACTATGAGGGTCCCATATACCATTGCAATATATTTTATACCGTAGGGTCCTAGTAGTCCTATTATGACTGCTGTCTGGGCCATGCATGGTACTGATATAGATAATAGGGTTAGGGCTATGAATCTCTCCCTTTCATCTTCTAGTATTCTTGTGGCTAGGATCCCTGGGACGTTACATCCAAGTCCTAGTATGAGTGAGATTATGGAGGCTCCGTGCAATCCTAGCTTGTGCATTATGTTATCTGTGAGGACCGCCAGCCTTGGAAGATATCCAAGATCCTCCAGGAAGCCTAATACCAGGTAGAAGAGTGATACATATGGTAATACGACCGCAAGTGGCACGTATACTCCTGTTGTTAGGAGTCCGAATGATTCCATGTAATTGTAGCCTGTGCCTATTAGTATGTCATGGATGGGCCCAGTTGGGAAGGCCGATTCTATGATCTTAGTTATGGTTGGACCGTAGTAGTTGTAGAAGAATGGGTCCAGGATTTTACCTGTTAGGAGTTCGCCAACCCCTATTATAGATTGGAGGGTGAGGTATGCTATCAACAGGGCTATTAAAACGCCGAATATGGGGTGTACAGAAGCGTCCTCGAGTTTTTCTAGTAGTGTGGGGTGTCTGTGCTCTATCTTCTGTACTTCTAGTAATAGTTTGCCTATGAACTTCCATTTTTCTTCGTCGCCCATTTTCTGGACACTTGGAAGATGTTCTTCCCTTTCTTCTAGGATTTTTTCTATGGTGTGTACTAGTTGTTTTATCCCTTCACCACTCACTGCAGTCACTGGTATTACAGGGACTCCTAGGCTTTTCTCGAGCTTTTTAACGTTTAAATGGACTCCTTTTCTCTTGGCAAGGTCCCACATGTTGAGGACGACTATCGTGGGTATTTTCTTTTCCAGTATTTGGAGTGTGAGGTATAGGTTACGCTCTAGGTTTGTTGAATCCAGCACATTTAATATTAGGTCTGGGTTTTCCTTAAGGAACATGTCCCTTGCAACTTCCTCGGCCTTGCAAAAGGGTGTTAGGGAATATGTACCCGGAACATCTATCACCTCAATTTTTTTTCCTTTTAATTTCAGGATCCCCCGAGTATATTCTACTGTTGTGCCTGGATAGTTGGATGCTACAACATTTGCACCTGTGAGCCTTGAAAAAACAACACTTTTGCCAACGTTAGGATTCCCCATAAGGAGTATCTTCATCTATTACCTCCACTAGGATTTTACCGGCCATTCCCTGGCCTATGGCAATCTTAGACCTGTCAACTTCAATGATTATGGGTCCACGGAATGGTAAGGATGATACCTTCCGGACTTTCTTCCCAACCCTTATATTAAGGGATTCCAACCGCCTCCGTAGGCCAATTCCCCCTATTATCTCCCGTACTATGGCCCTTTCTCCTGTTTTAAGGTCTTTTAGGGTGATCATCACACAACCTCAATATTAGGTGAACCTAAATCTTATTTAAATGTTCCCCCATAAACCCTACATCCTAACAGAAATGAAGAAAACTGTGATAAGGGCAACAGTTGAAATTGCAAGTGAAAAATTCCTCAAAGCCGAAAAGATAGGATAATAAAAAATTATATAAACCATGAGGAAGTTATTGGTAAATGTTACAAACCACCATACAATATTTCCCTGGATCCCCCGTGGGTGATAACCCGCTAATGGGGAGAGGTTTGAGAATATGAAGATCAAAAATTTCATAGCAATATTCTTAAGGGGTTTCCTCATGGGCGCTGCTGATACGATCCCCGGCGTCTCAGGGGGGACCATGGCACTTATAACAGGAATATATGAAAGACTAGTCCATGCTATAAGCAAAATCAGATTCAACTTTTTAAAGCCCCTCCTCAGAGCCGATCTCAAATCCTCCATAAAAACAGCCAAGGAAGAAATAGACTTCGAATTATTCATACCACTCCTCCTCGGTATAGCCACAGCCATTTTAACAATATCAAGGATAATATCATTCCTGATAACCTATTATATGGCATACACCTACTCATTCTTCCTAGGGCTCATATTAGCCTCAGCCTACCTAGTATTCAATAGGATAGATGGTTTCTCATTAAAAAATCTCATCTCAGCTATCCTAGGATTCATATTCGCCTTCCTCTTCGTGGGCTTAAACCCCATCCAAGCAAACCATAGCCTACCCATAATATTCATCTCAGGAGCCATCGCCATATGCGCCATGATACTCCCAGGGATTTCAGGAGCCTTCATGTTATTACTCCTCAACCAGTATGAGTATATGCTCAAAGCCCTTGCCAGAGTCTCCATCCCAGATATTATAACATTCATCCTAGGCGCGGCCATCGGGATCCTAAGCTTCTCCAAATTCCTCGACTATCTTCTCAAAAACCACGAGGCCGTGACAATGGCATTCCTCGTAGGCCTAATGATAGGAACCCTAAGACTCCCCTATAGTAAAATGGCTGTCATCCAATCAACACCCTCATTGATCATTGCAGTCACAATAGCCATCATCGGATTCTTTATAGTATTCCTAATCGAGAAAAGATTCCACTACATCGAATATTAACAATAGCTTTTTTATCAGAAAACCACATAAATAAAAACATGGAACTTATCAAGGGAATAGGGGCCAGCCCCTATATTAGAAGCGGACGAGTGAAAAAAATAGAATCATACAATGACATGATGGACATCGAAGGCGGGGAGATCATAGTAACGGAAAGGGTATCAAGGGACATGCTACCAAAACTAAAAAGAGTCGGTGCTGTTGTAACAGACTATGGTGGCCTCACAAGTCATGTTGCCATCACACTCCGAGAACTGAAAATACCCTGTGTAGTAGGGACCGAGAATGCCACAAAAATCCTTGAAGATGATATGGTGGTTACAGTTGATGGTAAAACTGGTAACATCTATGAGGGCGTGATGGAATGGGAAGAAATCATAGAAGAACTACCCCTTGAAGAGACCGCAACCACCCTAATGACGAACCTGAACATACCATCAATCGCGGATAGGATAGCAGACTATGCCGATGGCATAGGATCAGTAAGGATAGAGCATATGGTCATAGAAACCGGCAAACACCCTTACAGGCTCCTAGAAGAGGGTAAGTTAACTGATGTTCTTAAAAAGGGTCTTGAGTTCGTCCTTGAATCCTTTTATCCAAAGCCCGTATGGTTTAGAACCTTTGATATTCCAACCGACGAATTGAAGAACCTCCAAGGGGGGGATGTTGAACCAGAAGAACCAAACCCACTATTAGGATTCAGGGGCATCTACAAGGACCTACGGGACATTGAAGTGCTAAAGGCAGAATTCAGGGCGATAAAAGAGCTCATAGATGATGGTTACTCCAACCTTGGCCTCAAGTTCCCCTTTGTAAGGGATGGGAGCGAATACCTCTCCGCTAGGAGGATACTAGAAGAGTGCGGCCTAAAACCCCACCGTGACCTTGAGGTTGGATTATCAATAGAGACGCCATCAGCCGCCCTTCAAATTAGAGAATTTATAGGCTATGGTCTTGATTTTGTATCCATTGGGATGAGTGATCTTGCAATGTGCACCCTAGCAGTGGACAGGAGGGGTGTGAGGGTTGCGAAACTCTTCGATTTAACCCATCCAGCCCTCCTCGGACTCGTAGATAACGTTATCAGAGAATGTTCAAGGGCTGGTATAAAAACCTGTGTCGCCGGGTATGCGGCAACAGAGTATAATATTGTGGAGAAACTTATAAGAATGGGCGTGGATGGGATATCAACAAACCCCGACCAACTATTAAAGATGAGGGTTTTCATCACAAGAATTGAAAAGAGCATACTTCTAGAAACCCTAAGGGGGACTAGAGGGGAAATTCTATACTGAATGACGTCCCATCATCCGATTCTATACCAATTTGGCCATCTAATTGTTTAACCAGGCCCAGGACTAGTTGCAATCCAAGGGATGATAATCTTTCAATATCAAAATCTTCTGGCAAGCCCCTACCATTATCAGAGACTTCAAGATTGCATTTATCCCCCCGGCACTTAAATTCCACGGTTATTATCCCCTCTTCTTCAGGGAATGCATGTTTCAGGGAGTTCATTACAAGTTCGTTTGTTATAATTCCAAGGGGTATGCACTTGTCCATTTCAAGTGGTATATCATCTATATCAGTTTCTAGGCGTATCCTTATCGGCCTAGGGGCTTGGAAGTTTATAATATCCCGGACGAGACCTTTCAGGTACTCTCTGGAGCTTATATGGGCTATGGTTTCCGTCTTGTAGAGTTTCTCATGTACTAGTGCAAGGGATTTTATCCTCCCTTGACTGTCTGCTATAATACTTTTCGCCTCCTCACTTCCACAATATTTGGCTTGTAATGATAGCAAACTTGTGATGATCTGCAGATTATTTTTCACACGATGGTGAACTTCCCTGAGGAGAACCTCCTTTTCCTGGAGCGACTCTTTGAGGCTCTTCTGGGTTATTATCCTCGAAATAGCCTCATCTATCTCATTGGCGAATAACCTGATAAACTCCATTCTAGGCACTTTCTTGCTAGTATGGGCTTCTATCACACCCTCCACATTCTCTTGGAACCTTAGGGGTATCCTGAGGATCCTCTTCTTCCCCCTTCTTTTAAGGGTGACATGTTCTGGAAGCCCACTTTCTGGTATGATGGATCCTCTCTTGTATATGGTTTTTCCATTAACTATTATGCCCCCGGTTTCGAATTTCAGGTCATCTATTATGATATCAAGTATTATTTTAAGGAAAGCTTTTAGGTTATCTGTCCTGGACACCTTCAAGATCTTGTTGAGGATCTCCAACCTCGCCTGGTGCCTTATAAGCTCTTCTTCGTATTCTATGCGGTGGATTGCAAGTCCACAGTATCCAGCGAACCTCTTAATAGTTTCAATATCGAATTCGCTAAGGCCTCCATCCTTTTCCAAGTTGATGTGACCAACTACTTCATTTCCTATAATGATTGGCGTGGATTCGGTGTGTGTGTATTCTCCCTTGGATGCCAGTTTTTCACCATGGAATGTGATGAAACCTCCACTGCTTCCTGTGATCTTCAAAAGTTCTGTGAGGATTCTCTCTGCCACCTTCTCCCTCGTGGCCCTAGGTGACGCTATCATCGGGTATATCTTATTCAGGGTGCTTGTGACCATGAGTTCTGCTCTCAGTTTTTTCTCGGTAATTTTAAGGGGGCTTATATCCCTTATGATCTCGATAGCCCCTATGATCTCGCCTTTCTCATCATATAATGGTGAGACTTTAAGTTGTAGGTGGCCTCCCCGTCCATTGTAGATGCTTGGAAGGTAAACTTCCCCGTAGATGTTATGGTCTTCACGTCTAACATTCTCGTAAAGTTTTTCAATCTCTGGCAGGTCCTGGAATAATAGGTCAAGGAGTACTGGTCTAGGTTTCCCATAGAATGGTATACCATAGGCGTGAGCGCCTCTACCTATCATCTCCTCTGCTGGGGTTCCTGTCATCTTCTCTGTCTCCTTGTTCCATGCTATAATCCGCCCTTTTTTATCCACTGCAAAAACTGCATCGGGTAATGAGTCTATAAGGTCCTTGAATTTCCTGTGCTCTGCCTTTAAAAGTTTTTCCATCTCTACCTGGTCTGTTATATCACGTGTCACGGCTATGAGTTGGCCTGTGCTGGGATGGTAAGTGAGGGATACATGGGCATAAAATTCTTCTCCAGTTCTCTTCTTGTGGATCCACCTAAATCGTCTTTCACCCTCTTTGATCGTCTCTTCTATTAACCTTTTGGCTTTATATTCTGATTCCCATCCATCTTCCTGGTATTCTGGTGATAGTTCCCAGGGGCGTTTGCCTATTATATCCTCGGGTTTTGCCTGGAAAAGTTCAAGGGCTTTCTTGTTACAATCTACTATAGCATGTTTTTTCATGATAAAGAGAGCGTCACCTGCACTTTCGAAGAGTTGCCTATATTTAAATTCACTTTCTCTTAATTTTTCCTCTGATAACATTTTTTCTATTGTAAATGAGAGTGTGGATGCTATCTCCTCGAGGATGGTTAATTCATCAGATTCAAGGTCTCCTCCTATGCAGAGCAGACCCCATATTTTATCCTTTATGCGTAATTCTATAATGTTCTCGAGTTTGGCGGGTCTTTCCCCGATCTCATGGATTGGCCTATAATCTTTGTCTAATACGCCGATATACTCGTATGGTCTGTGTTTGGCGAGTATACTGCATATTCTTGTGATCATCTTTTCTATGTTCTCGGATTTTATGATGGTATTGTTGACCTTATTTAGGAGGGTGAGGAACCGGTTAGTCCTTATAAGTTCTTCCCCGAGTATCCTCTCTCCTGTTATATCCGTGAACATGCAGAATCCGCCCTTGAAGGCGGAATCTTCCATTATTGGGGTTCCTGAAAGTAACAACCAGCATGGTTCTCCGTTGCTTTTGATGAAGCGCATCTCCTGTTTTCCCCGCATCCCCTTGCCACACAGGTTAACTATTCTTTTGGCGATCGCCTTATCATCGGGGTGTGCGATTTCTAGAATATTTTTTCCTATAAGTTCACCTGGCTGATACTCTAGAAATTTTCCCAGTTGCTTGTTGCAATATATTATATCCCAGGATTTGTCGAAGATGCAAACGCCCTCTAGGCTTGTGTTAATTATCTGCTGGTATATCTGCTCATTATCTGAGAATAGTCTTCCCATTTTATACTTGTAGAGACAAGTTTTCACGACATTTTTAAGTTGTTGCGGATCTATTGGTCTTTTGAGGCGTGCTGTCGCCTTTATGCCGTGGTTTATCGTCTCGTCTAAAGTTTCTGTGACTAGTATAATGGGTAGATTAGATCTTTTTTCCAGTTTTTTGATGGCTTTTACCAGGCTGGTGGGCTTTGGCATGTCAACTATAATAAGTTCGGCTTTTGATCCGGCTTCGAGAATATCCTCTTCACTATCTACTAGGATGGGATCATATCCCCAGGATCTTATAGGCTCTGTTAGATTGGGATCTTCACTTAAGAGGAGGATATTTACCATACAATTATTTTATATGTAATTGTTATTAATATTTTTAGCTGGTGTAAGATACCGCACCCCCTATCCTCTATGATTATGTTATTTAACTATTAGGACTGGTATTTTAACGTTTTTCAGGGTGCTCTCCGCCACGCTCCCCATTAGAAACTTTTCAAAGCCGCTTTTACCATGACCTATTACTATGAGGTCGGCTTTGCTCTTGTCCGCGATCTTTTTCATGTCATGGGTTGGGTTCCCGTATATTAGGATCTCATCGACTGTAACGCCCATTCTTTTCCCCTTTTCCCTTACTTTTGCCAGGATGTTTTTTCCTTCTTCTTCTAATACTTCAAAGGGGTAGATGAGTTTTTCGTCCATGACATGCACTGCTATGACCCTAGCATCTAATTCCTTGGCAAGTTCTATGGCGATGTCTTCGGCTTTCTGGGCTTGTTCAGAGCCGTCAGTTGGCACCATTATACGTTTAAACATCATGGCCTCCCTATCTGATGAATTTCACTTTATCGCCTATTACGAATTTTTTACCCCCTACATGGAGTATGGGTTTGACCTCCTCAACATAGAGTAGACCGTCTTTTATTGAACCCTCTTTTATACTTGCATGGACCACGGATCCCGTGTAGAGGTTGTGGTCCCCTATTTCATTCATCCTCAATAATTCGCATTCTAGGTGGGCTGCCACTTCCCTGATGCGTGGAGGCGACACCTTCACCGATGGTATCCAGTCGAGTCCTGCCTTTTCAAGCTCGTTTTCACCATATGGTATGCTTTTTCCCGTTATCCACATCTTCTCCAGTATGTTGAGGCTTGTGAGGTTTATCACGAATTCTCCTGTTTCTTCTACATTCTTTGAAGTGTGATGTTCTGGCATGGAAGCAAATGCTACAATTGGCGGATCCATGGATATTGGCATTACAAAGGAGAATGGTGCCGCGTTTATCTCCCCTTTCTTGTTGACTGTTGTTATTATAACCGTGGGTCGTGGTGCCAGGAGCCTATAAGATTCTCTTATGGGAAAATCGGCAAATTCCAATATAAATCCCCCATTATATGTGTGTTCGCGCCCTTAAAAGGTATTCTGCTTTACTTTTTTCGACGAACTCTTCACATAATCTTTTAGGTTCACCATCCATTATTAGTTTACCCTCTTCAATCATCACCGCCCTTGTACTTATTTCCTTGATGAAGTCGATGTGATGGCTTACCATTATTATTGTCGTGTTGAATTTCCTGTTTATCCTCTTGAGGGAATTCGATACCAATCTTAATGTTATTGGGTCCAGGTCCCCGAATGGCTCGTCTAATATGAGAACTTCTGGTTGTGAGGCCATTACAAGTGCTAGGGCCGCTCTAACCTTTTGACCCCCTGAAAGTTCATATGATTTTCTGTCGAGGATGTCCAATGGAAGATCCAGGGCTTCGAAGACGGGTTTCGCATACCTTTTAACTTCCTTGTCCGGGAATTTTGGGAACAATTTTTCCAGGATCTTTGATGAGAGTCCCAGTTTTTCTAGTCTTTGCTTGGCCTCTTCCTCTGGGAGGTCCGTTAATTGGTAGAGTACATCTAGGACCTTGTCACTTATACCCATATCCTCAGCCCTTTTTCTAGCTTCATCCACAACCTTTTCACCCTTCACACCTAGTCGTGCCGCTATCTGATCCCGGATAGTCGCATGGTGTATTAAGGCGAACTCTTGGTGCATGAAACCCATTTTTCTGCGTATGTGCATCCTTTTTATGCCTGGTTCGTGCATGTTAACCCATTCATCGTCTAATTTGAATTCTACTCTTCCATCTTCTGGGTAGTCCAACCCGCCAACCATCCTCAATAGTACTGTTTTACCAGCGCCACTGGGTCCTATAATGGATACTATTTCGCCCCGATTCACGTTGAAGTTTATGTTCTCCATTTCAAGTACCGTTCCCCCCTTTAAGAGGACGAATTTTTTGCGGAGACCCTTAACCTTTAATATTGGCTCGTTCCATTCCCTAATTTTTATTTCCTCTGGCGGCTCCACATCCTTGAGGAACTCCCTTATTATCCTTTTGGGTTCTCCCTCATCCACTATTCTACCCTCTTCCATGAGTATTAGCCTATCCGCAAGGTACTCGTGGACTTCTGGCAAGTGTGATACAAGGACTACCGTGATCCCAAGTTCCCTGTTAACCTTTTTAATAGCGTCCAATATCTCCTGTTTCGTCCTTGGACATGACATTGTGGCCGGCTCATCCAATAATAGGACCTTAGGTTTCTTGGCGAGTTGTCTGGCGATTATGAGACGTTGCTTCTCCCCGCCACTGAGTACCGGGGCGAAATGATCCGCCTTGTGATCGAGTCCCACAATCTTGAGAAGCTTCATAGCTTCTTCGCCGAACTCGTCATAGGCCCTTTTAAAGTCCGTAAGTGACTCGTCACCATACTTGGCACCATAAAATTTCCTTAGAACATTTTCTATAGCAGTCTCGGCCCATAATCCGAAGGTTCTTTGGAGATGGATCGCAGTAGCCCTTTTAAGTTTGGTGAAATCATATGGATTAGAATCTGCTGTCACTTTTATATCATCGAGTATCACTGTTCCTTCATCGAATGGTTCAACACCCCTCAGTATACGTAACAGAGTGCTTTTACCCGCCCCACTCATACCAATTATCCCAAGTATCTCCCCTCTCTTAACCTCTAGACTAATATTATCCAGTGCCCTTGAAGTCTCCCCAGTCTCTAGCCTGTAAGTTTTTGAAAGATTTTCTATCCTTATCACCATAATCACCCGGTAATTTTTAGTAAGGTTGATGAATCCCCACATATATATTGGGTTATAGATCTTAATAATCTATATGACCATAATTTGGGTGAGTGTTGGGGATGAGAGGATTACTCGTGGGTAGGATGCAACCCTTCCATAAAGGACACCTAGAAGTCATAAAGAGAATCCTAGGAGAGGTTGATGAACTCATCATATGTATAGGCAGCGCACAATTAAGCCACTCCCTCAGAGACCCATTCACAGCAGGTGAAAGGATCATGATGGTGACAAAGGCCCTTAGCGAGAACAACATACCAGCCTCACGCTACTATGTTATACCAGTCCAGGATATTGAATGTAACGCAGTATGGGTTGCCCATATTGAAATGTTAACACCACCCTTTGATAAAATTTATAGTGGAAACCCCCTTGTCCAGAGACTATTCCAAGAGGCCGGCTATAAGGTCACAGCACCCCCACTATATTCCAGGGAGAAATATTCAGGTACAAGTGTCAGGGAGAGGATGCTCACCGACAGCGACTGGGAATCACTCGTACCAAGAGCCGTGGCAAGGGTTATAAAAGAAATAAAGGGTGTTGAAAGGCTAAAACACCTTTCAAGGAGGGAAATAAGTGAGGTGCTAGATGATGCTTGTGAAGATCACAGCAGACAAATATGAATACAAACTACCCCAACTCATAGAACACATAAAAAAAAGCCCCTACATCGAAGAGACGGGGGCCATATTCACATTCGAGGGTATAATGAGGAAAATAGGAAAAGAAAAAGTGGAAAAGCTCAGAATATCACATGAAAACCCCCAAGAAGCCCAGAGGAAACTGGAAAAAATGGTAGAGGAGATAAAAAGGGAACATAAAGTGAAGGATATTGCACTCGTACACTTCCTGGGCGAATTCCACCCCACAGAAACACTATTCATGGTAGTAGTGGCCGGAGCCCATAGACAAGAAACCCTCAAAGCCCTAAGCCAGCTAATCGAAAGAACAAAAAAAGAGATAGGATTCCAGAAAAAAGAATATACAAAAGAAGGTACTAGGGTTATCCTATCAGGAGGATAAACCCCCACACACACTGGGAGGTTGAAATGAAATTTATAAGGGACAGCATACACGGCAACCTCCAAATAAACGACTTCGAGGTCAAACTAATAGACACACCACCCTTCCAGAGACTTAGAAGGATAAAACAACTAGGCTTCACCAACCTCATATACCCAGGTGCAAACCACACCCGCTTTGAACATTCCATCGGAACCATGCACCTAGCCTCACAACTAGCAGACCAACTAGGACTAGACAAACATAAAAAAAGTATACTAAGAGTATCCGCACTATTACATGATCTCGGCCACGGACCATTCTCACACGTATCAGAGGCAGTGATCCCAGACTCCCACGAAGAACTCACAATAAAAGTGATAAGAGAATCCATAATATCAGACATACTCATGGAAAAATTCGACCTAGAAGAGATAGAAGCCACCCTCAAAGGTGAAGGCGTTCTTGGACAGGCAATCTCTGGTGAAATAGACGTTGACAGGATGGACTACCTCCTAAGGGACTCCCACTACACTGGGGTGGCCTATGGTATAATAGACGTTGAAAGGCTAATCCAGAATATCAAAATCGAGGACGATCTCATACTGGATAAAAAGGGCGTTCCAGCTGCGGAGTCAACACTCCTCGCACGCTACTTCATGTACCCCAGCGTCTACCAACATCATACAACAAGGATAGTGAATTCAATGTTCAGAAGATGCCTTAAAATACTCATAGGAGAAGATAAAATAGACCCCAAACGCATCTACCATTACGATGACATGGACATTATAACAATCTGTCGAAGAGAAACCGGACTAGTAAGTGAGATGATAAAAAGATTAGACACGAGAAAACTGCTCAAAAGGGTTGCCACCATCCGATTAAACGAACTAGAAGACCCTGAGAGGATATTCAAGATCACAGAATCCGAGATAATAAAAGCAGAATCAGAGATAGCTGAAGACATGAACATAGACCCAGATTATCTTATAATAGACGTGCCAGAGTATCCAGCATTTGATGAGATGAAAACCCAAGTAGACAGTGGAGACTCAATAGTAAAACTCAGCGACATCTCCAGTCTAGTCAGAGCATTAAGGGATGCTAGATTCAACCACGCAGACCTCTGCATTTACACATTAGCAGAAGAATCAGAGAAATTCAAAAAATTCAACTTCTACGATTACCTCGACCTCCCCCGGAAGATAAAAAGGCATGAAAAACAACTATGCCTAACCACCCCCAAAATAAAGGATTGATAGAAGATGATAATAGTAGCCATCACAGGGGCCAGCGGGACAATCTATGGCGTCAGGATACTAGAAGCCCTATCAGAAAAGAGAGAAACAGCACTACTAGTTACTAGTACAGCAGCCAAGATCCTGGAGTATGAAACCGGCCTAAAACTAGACGAGATAAAAGAACTAGCAGACCACTACTTTGACGTAAATGACATGGAAGCCCCAATAAATAGCGGATCCTCCAATTTCGATGCGATGATAATAGCACCTTGCAGCATGAAAACCCTAGCAGCCATAGCCCAAGGATACGCTGACAATACCATCACAAGGGCGGCTGACGTCTCACTCAAGGAAAAACGCAGACTAATCCTAGTACCCCGTGAAACACCACTCAGGAGCATACACCTCGAGAACATGTTAAAGGTGAGCAGAGAAGGTGGTATAATACTACCCGCAATGCCCGGATTCTACCATAAACCAGAAAATATAGATGACATGATCAACTTCATAGCAGGCAAAGCACTAGACCTTCTAGGAGTTGAAAACAGACTCTTCAGACGGTGGACTGGCCATGATACCCGATGAAGAGTTCATAAAAGATGATAGGGTCCCAGGGCCCACCAAAGAGGAGATAAGGTGCCTAGTCTTGTGCAAGGCCGATCCCATGGGGGATGAGATTGTCGCGGATGTTGGCTGTGGCACGGGAGGTTTCACATTAGAGTTCGCGAAAAAAGTCCATAGGGTATACGCTATAGACAGGGATCCCCAGGCCATAAAAATTACAAGGGAAAACCTCATAAACCATGGGCTTGGAGAAAATGTTAAATTAATTAATGAAGACGCGGAGAAAGCCCTCAAAAGACTAGGAGACCTTGACATAATAATCATAGGGGGGAGTGGTGGTAGACTATCAAAAATAATAGAAGTAGGTGCGAGTAAACTTACCAGTCATGGTAGGATCATAGTAACTTCCATACTACTCGAGACCAAACTAGAGGCTGTTCAAACATTCAAAAGACTCGGGTTTAAACCTGGGATCATAGATGTTAATATCGCAAGGGGACACCCCATCAAAAGGGGTACAATGATGCTGGCAAACAACCCAATATCAATCATATGGGGGGGCTTGAATGAGGATAAACTGGAAGGTTAAACTCGGCATCATACTCATCTTATCCTCGGCACTACTCTACATCCTAGTATATCTCATATTCAAGGATGCTAAACATGAATTATTCTATATTGGGATTGACACCGCATTTCTACCCCTAGAAGTTCTCATAGTTGTCCTACTAATAGAGGCTGCGATAAGTGCAAGGGAGAAATCCATACTCCTAGAAAAGCTCAACATGGTAATAGGGGCGTTCTTCAGTGAAGTGGGGACAGAATTCTTGGAAAAGACTTCAAAGCATGAAATGAACACAGAAAGGATACGTGAAGACCTTAAGATAAGCCAGGATTGGGATAAAAACAAATTCAAGAAGATAACTGAGAAGATAAGAGCTTATAATCCTAGAATACCATTAGATGAAGATAAGAGCTCGTTCTTAGATGAACTTAAGATGTTCCTGGGCGGGCGTCGGGGGTTCATGTTACGTCTACTGGAAAATCCAAACCTTTTAGAGCATGAAAGTTTCACTGACATGCTCTGGGCCATCTTCCACCTTACCGAGGAGCTTGACAAGAGAATGACATTTGATCATCTGCCCGGGACAGACTATGAGCACCTTGAGGGTGACCTAGAACGCGCCTATAGATATGTGCTATCAGAATGGTTAAAGTACATGGAACATTTAATGGAGAATTATCCTTATCTTTTCTCACTTGCCATCAGGACAAACCCATTCGACCCAGAGGCGACGATCCATGTAATATAAATCATCGGATGATTATTAAAACTTATATTATGGGATTAAAATCGTATCATTTATATATGAGGAGATTTGGAATGATTATATCATAAAAAAATGTTTTGATGGTTGATATTGATGGAGCGTTTGACGCTAGAGCAATATCGAGAGATGGTTAATGAGATATTAGAGTTCAAAAACCAGACTGGGATGCTCCCTGAATATGCCATTGTTGATGGTAAAAAGATCAGAAAGGAACACTATATTGACATGATAGAACGGGTGAACAAGTTCATACTCGAAATGGGGCGTAATCCACGGACCGTTGATATTAAATCCTAAGATCCTCTGGCCTATTAACATTCCTGAAACTTTCAAGGGACGGGTCCAATTCCTCCACAGGCACTAACCTAGACCTGATGATCTTGGCTAGAGTATTAACCCTCCTCTCATCCCATAGAAGGAGCTTATGGATTCTTTCAGCCACCCTCTGGTTGTATACCCCATGTAGGGGTTCTAATTTGCCATCCCCCCATACAGGTATTATCGCATCATAATCTCCCATATCCATTTTAAGGCAATTTTCTATAAACTCCCTCGTTATAAATGGTGAATCACAAGGCAAAACAAGGGCATATTCTGATTTTATATTCAAAAGTCCTGTTAGCAAGCCCCCAAGGGGTCCTTTCCCCTTTATTATATCTGTGAGGATTTTCACCTTCTCTTCTTTAAATAATTTTAAGTATTCTTTTTTTTGCTGTTCATCCCTCAATATGATAAATATCTCATCAAAGTAGGGTTTGATTTTATCAAGGATCCTGGCTATGAGGGGTTTACCCTCTAAGATGATTAGGCCTTTGTCTCTTCCCATGCGCCTGCCATGGCCTCCACAGAGTATTATGGCTGATATGGATACTTTTATCCTCCCCCATTACATTGTAGGATAATTTGGACTTTCATTGGTTATCAGGAGGTCGTGGGGGTGGCTTTCCTTTATTCCACTGGATGTTATCTTGACAAGTTTAGCCTTCCTTTGCATATCCTTGATCGTTTTAGCCCCACAGTAGCCCATGGATGCTTTAAGGCCCCCCACCAGTTGGAATATGACCTCGCTTACAGTGCCCCTGTAGGGTACGACGCCTTCAACCCCTTCTGGGACTATCTTGGTATGTTTCATATGACTCTGTGGCTCTTGGAAGTACCGGTCTGTACCAGCGCCTATACCACCTGTCATAGCCCCTAGCGATCCCATCCCACGATATTGTTTATATTTGCGCCCGTTCATGATGACAACATCACCTGGGGACTCGTAAGTGCCCGCTAATAAGTTTCCGAGCATTACAGCATCCGCTCCTACCGCTATGGCCTTCGCAATATCACCTGAATAGCGTATACCCCCATCTGCTATCACTGGAATGTCATATTCCTTTGCAACATCTGCAACTTCTGCTATGGCGGTAAGTTGGGGTACTCCCACACCCGCGATTATCCGGGTGGTGCACATTGAACCCGGGCCGATGCCGACCTTTATACCATCCACATCCTGGGCTATTAGATCCTCTGCAGCCTTTGCCGTTGCAATGTTGCCAACGATTAAGTCCGCGTCAATGTTCTTTTTCATGATCTTTGCATATTTTACAAGGTTGAGGTTATGTGCGTGTGCGCTGTCAATGGCTATTATATCCGCACCTGCGCTGTCAAGGGCTTTGGCCCTTTCAAGGTCGAATGGTCCTGTGGCCGCTCCTACGATGAATCTTCCATTCTCGTCCCTTGAAGCATGGGGGTACCTTTTACGTTCTAGTATATCTCTTATGGTGAGTATTCCCACGAGTTTGCCCTCTTTTACGACTGGTAGTCTTTCTATCTTGTTTTCGTAGGCTATGTCAAGGGCTTCGGCTGGGGTTACTGATTCGTCTACGGTTATAACCTCTTTTGTCATTACTTCTTCCACTTTCTTCTCGGCTTCTGAATTGATTATGGGTTCTATGTCTCTTCTGCTTATGATACCAAGGATGTTCCCATTGTCTACAACTGGGAGTCCGCTTATCTCTTCTCTTTCCATTATTTCATGGGCTTCTCTCAGTGATGCGTCAGGGTTTATTGTTATAACATCTCTTATTGTAAGGTCTCCAGACCTTTTAACCTTCTTCACCTGCTCTACCTGGTCTTTGATGCTCATATTCCTGTGTATTATGCCAAGACCGCCTTCTTGTGCCATTGCTATTGCCATTTCGGATTCTGTGACTGTGTCCATCGCGGAACTTATAATTGGGACGTTTATCTCATGATTCTTTGATACTTTACTTTTTATTATAACATCCTTGGGTTCTACTAGTGATGCTTGGGGTACTAACAAGAAATCGTCGAATGTGTAGGCGGTTTCGGCTTCCTTTAATTTCCTAGAGTACATTAAAAACACCTAAATAACTTCTATTAACCTTTTAAGTTCTGTAACTGCACTCCTGTGTATTGTGCCGGTGTTACGGTCTCCTCCAACGCATGCAGCCCCTCTCACACCGACTATGTCACATCCAATCTCATCTAGGGGCTTTAATTGCTCTTTTTTAATGGAACCCGCCAATGCGGCCTTTAATTTTCTATCATGCGCTTCTTGGACAAATTCTTGGAGCTCATCAACACTCAAGAAATCGAATAAGGTTCTACCATCCTTTACAGCAGTATCTAACATTGCAACATCAGCTCCGGACTCATAGGCCACCTCGGGGATTTCCATCGGATCTAATGAGCCTATCCTGTGAGCGTCGGCATATCCTGCCGCGACCACGAAAGCCTCATTTTTCTCGTCTTTTATAGTCTTTACAACATTTTCCATCACATCAACTGCCTCTTTAAAATTTTTCGTCCCATAAAGGCCAACCTTTATATAATCTGCTCCGGCTGTAAGGGCGCCTAGTGCGGCTAGTGAAACCGTCCCAGGCTTATATGGGACGTCACCTAGTGTGGCGCTTACAAGCATGTTATCAGGTGTTATCCTCCTTATCTCCCTTATAATCCAGGGGAAGCTGGCTCCAAGGGATCCCTCCCTTGGGTTCTTCACGTCTATTATATCTGCACCACCTTTAATGGCCTCTATAGCCTCTTTTGTGTTGATTGGACTTACTAGTAGAAGCAATTCATGAACCTCCCTAATGAGAATGAAATATTATATTTTTTATTTTATCAGAAAAACATCCTTTTTATCTTTTTCGGCGCAACGTCCTTTTGAAGGGGAGGGGATGAAACCCTGGAAAACTTAAATTTTCTGGCATGTTCCCTACAGGGAGAGTTTAAAAGTCGAATCTTGGGGATAAAATCCCACAATAGTGGACTCTAGGGGGTGGTGGAGCCATAAACCCCGCAAAAAAGCAGATGAGGTTGGATGGTGTGAGGTCCTAGCTAGACATTGGAAGTCCATTTGCTATCCTTCAGGTTTCCCCCTTTGAAGGGTGTTCCAGTTTCTTTGATGTTTTTTATTATATTCTTATGGACATCCAACCTGTAACCTGCCCTTTGCACTTGACACCTCACCTCTTCTATTATATCTGCTATGGGGATTTCAAGGGGACATGTTATAGTGCATCGGCTACAGAGTGTGCACATGTATATTCCAGCATCAAAACTTGCCCTTTCACCTTCTATGAAATTTGTGAATGCCACGCCTCTACCACCAAGGTAACCATTGTAGCCGAAATCATATCCCACTACATTATAAATTGGACAGGAGGTTATACAAGTTCCACAGCCTATACACCATAAACATTCAAGTGGGGCTTTGCTCCTGCCATTATCAAGGGCTATCGCCACAACTCTACGTGGACCATACATGTTCTTTAGCAGTATCTTTTGGATGTCAGCTGTCTTAGAAGGACCTGAAACCACACTTATATATGATGGGACCCTTGAACCTGTAGCATAGGCTGTTTCGAGTTTGGCCACTGAGATAGCATCCTCTAATGTACCTACTAGTTTGTCGATGCCGAATACGATAATATGAGTGTCCTTGAGTGAGAGCAATCCTATATTACCCTCATTATGGACCATTACAATTGAACCATCATATGCTGCCACTGCATTAGCCCCTGTAATCCCCACCTTAACATTTTCGAGTTTCCTGAGGACATCCGCTTTTATGGTCTCCATTATATCCTCCGGGTTTGCCTCGACTTTCACTTTAAGTTTCTCAGTTATTATATCAGCTATCTCTTGCATGTTAAAGTGTAAGGCGGGGGCTGTTGGATGTACTGGCCTATCATCTGTTAGTTGGATTATCCTATCACCTAGGTCTGTTTCTATAACTTCTAGGCCCTTTTTTTCGAGGAAGTTTACTAGGTTTATCTCAGTGAGTGTGTTAGATTTGGATTTTGCGATTATCCTCTCATCCTTAACAATATCATAGATGATGTGGTTTGCTTCCTCTCCATTTTCTGCGATATAAAATTCTATATCATTATCCTGAAAGGATTCCTCGGCCTTTTCTAATAGCTTTTCAAGGTTTCTAGTGGAATTTTCCCTTATATTCTTCACAGTTTCTTTCAACCTTCCTATAAGGGGATCTTCTGTTATCTTCGCTCTTCTCTCTGCCAATATTCTGAAGGATTCTTTAAGGTTTTTCAGTTGATTTTCGCGGATTCTGGCACCCCCATGAGGCTAAGTATAATCTCTGAAATGTCCATTACCTTCATCCCATGAGATCTTAGATTGTATTTACAGAATGGGCAAGTGGTACATAATATCTCCGCCCCAGTATCAAGGGCCTGCTCTATCCTATTCTGGGCTATCCTCTCTGCGATTTGTGGATACGCTGACTTCACACCACCACCAGCACCACAACATTGGGCATTCACATGATGATCTTCCATCTCCACGAGGCTTCCAATAGCCTCCAAGACCTCCCGCGGAGCATCATATTCCCCACAATGCCTTGCAAGATGGCAGGGGTCATGATATGTAACCTTTAAATTTCCTCTAATTTGTATTTCACCCGCCTTTAATAATAGATTGAATAACTGGGAAGTATGGATAACATCTACTTTAACATTGAATAGGCGGGGATAATCTATTTTAAACGTCCTGTAACAGCCTGCACATGATACAAGCAACCTAGAACCGGAGAATATGGTTAAATTTTCCCTCATCATCTCCTCGGCATCTTCAAGGAAGCCTGTGCGGAGCAACACCGAACCGCAGCACTTTTCATCCTCAAGGATCCTATAGGAGACCCCCGCATAATCCAGAACCTGCCTTGTGGCCCTGACTATCTCGGGGACTCTTTCCCTACCCATACAACCCCTAAAATATATAAGATCCAATTTATTACCTCCCTATTATCATAGAAAAAAATCGCAACCCGCCACATTGTAGAACTGCGCCTTCTCCTTAGATTACATGTAGTAATCCTTTTCGACCTTTTTAGCCTTCCATGGCTCCCCCTTCGGGTAATATATGTAAATCGCATGTAAAATTATCCTGTTACCTTCAAGGTGGAATGTGAAATTCCCTTTAAAAAATGTTTTCACACCTGTTATCTGGAATGTACCATTAAACCTGTTACCATTGTTTGAGAAATTTCCACCACCACTCCAACCAGCACAGGTTACATTATAATATCCTGAGAATGGGGTTTTAAATATAGCCCCTTTAAAATCTCCCAAGACTAATCTGTAAATCGTATCCCATCTAATATCAATATTCTTGATATGTCCTTTACCAGTAATCCCGGTCTCGTTATAGCATATTTTCGTACCATTTTCTTCATGGGGTTCGAATTCCTCAGCTTCTGGGAATACCATCTTGAAATCAAATTCTTTACCTCGGCCATTAATGGAATAATAACCCCCAAGTGAACCTTCCCCTGGCTTGTTAGATGGTATAGATGTATAGGATGTGTAATTGTATGGTATTATACTAAAGAGGGCTTCATCAAAAACTTCAACCCCTAAAATGAGCATGATCAATATCAGGGGAATGAGTAATACTAGTTTTCTCAGATCATATCCCTCCTATAACCCCCGTATTCAGGGAATATCCAAAAAATTTTCTTTACAAATATCATATATCATATTATTTATATATCCTTTTTTGTGCGTGTTACCCAGAACCCAAAAATAGGCCATAAAGTTTCCTTTTTCATCATCTGGGAGGATTTAACGATTCCCTCGCTCTAAGATTGTGGGATGGACATTTGCATGTTCTAGGATCATCTTTCCAATCAAGTCACTGTTCAGCATCTTCTGGGAGCTTCCTATAAGAGATAGGGGGAAACTTTTCACATCCTACTAAAAAAGAAATAAAGTGGGAGAGTTCTTTTTGTCTCTCCCCTGAAATATGGTGGCCTTTAAAATGGTAGGCTTGCGTAGGTTCCTAGTATTGTCCCGGTTGCTGTGTTCCAATTGTTTATTACACCTAGACTGTTTCTGATGCTTGTTGCATCTGCATCGTACCATGTACCCCCAATGTAGATTTGCGCCCAGACATGCCCGTAGGTTCCGCTGGAGAATGTGCAGATCCCATGCTTGTATCGTGCCGGTAACCCGGCCGCCCTGGCAAGTGCCACGACAAGATGTGCATGGTCACAACAGTTGGCAGTCCGATAGTTTAGGGTTCCGACAGCACCATACCTTGTATTATAGTAGAAGTTATAGTCTATGTTATCCCTGACCCAGTTAAAGATGGCCTTCGCCTTATCCCATTCGCTTGTAAGGCCTCTGGTTAATTGGGATGCTAATGCCTGGATACTGGGATCGTTTACCTGGCAGTTTGCCGTGGCGACAAGATACTGGCTGAGTTCATTGTTTGTATTCTGATTTTGGTTGTATACCATTTTTATTGTTACTGTTTTAGGTAACCTGTAATTTTCCTTGTAGAATGTAAGTATCCTACTCATAGCATAGACCATGTTAGGATATGATATGCTGCCAATACTTGTCGTGGCATAATTTGGTGATCTTCCATTGGCTTCGATGAAACCTGTGATAGTCTCCGCGACTTGAAGATATTCTGTGAGTTTAAGTTCGCCTATAGCGGCCCCGGTAGGGTTCGGCGCCTCATTAGCTCCTATTAGGCTGATGGGTGTGTTTTTCCCGTTATTTATTTGGGTTATGCTTTTAGCCATGAGATATAGGAATTGGCTTGGGTTTATTTTTTGATTTGCCACCTGCACATATGTGGGTAGGCGCTGATTTTGTTCTATGAAATTTTTAAGTGAAACCGCGGCGTTTAGGATATCGTTGAGGGTTATTGAATTGTTATTGGCAGCACTTCCTGAGGTGCTGCCAGGATTGTTATTGTCTATAGTGTATGTGGCTATGTTATCAAGTTTTTCAAGGCTTATGTAATTGGGTAGGCGTTGATTTGCTACTTTAAAGTCGATGGCTTTTGTGAATAGCCATACTAGGGATTCGAATCTGATTTTAAGCCCCTGGTAGGTTGCATAGGAGGGTGCTCTATTTTCCGATTCTATGAAATTGTACACCCTACCTGCAAGTTCAAGATAGTCATTTAATTTTATTGAACCAGCCAATGTGGTCCCAGTAGAGTTTTTGGGTAGTCCCACGTTCTTTATGATGGTATCCCCACCTGTTAGGGATGCTGTGAGGAGGTGCAAGTATTCTGGCATGCTAACCTGTGAATTTTTGATACTCACATATCTTGGGAGTCTTCCGTTCTCTTGGATGAACCTGTTAACACGAACCGCTGCATCCTCGACATCTGAGGGTTTCACGGTCTTTACATCCCCCTCATCATTATATGCTGCCTGTTGGACTGTTTCATTGACTTGGGGGGTCTTTCCCATGATGGTGGGGGTTTCATTGATGTTCTCTTCGCTTAATAGTGTACTGTTATCTTGTAGTTCAAAGTTTGTGGTTGTGTTTTCTTGGGCGTAACTGGTACCTACTGTAGCCAGTACCATGCATAGCATGCATAGTACTGTTATACCAGTCGAAATATTATCGCCTCCCACATCACAGGCAATTTAACCTGTGACAGATAAAAATATGAGTTAAAACTTTTATATAAATATTTTTTATTTGGTTTTCCGGGAAGAGAGGATAATTTGACCATATTTCGTTAACTGGAGACCCACTCCATCCTTTAACCCTTCATTGGAGAAGGCCACACTCTGAAGTGGGGTTAAAAGCCAAGATATTAGGATCCAAGCGTGAAACACAGACCCAAGGGAAATCATTGAAAAGAGTATAAGATTGTAGAGGACAACCTGCTGAGTTGATGGAAAAAACCTCCACTACTACTAACTCCTTCTGGGGTGGGTTTCGCCCCTAACAAGAAGTAGCTCACAAGGTCATTAACTTGGGGTTTCCCCACATTAAACTAAACGTTAGACACCTTAAAATTTTAGTGTTACTGCTGAACACCACCGCGAAAAGATACAGCAAGACCTTTATATGATCGGTAACAAAGGAAATATGATTACAAAGCTAGGTTATGGGTGCTCGCAGAAGCTCCATAGGGAGTGAAACCCTATAAGAAGGTCATCAAATGGGGGCGGATCCCCATAGGTGACGGGTACTTTCTCATGGATTCAGGGAGGCCCCCATGTACTTGGGATAAAAGGCCATCTTTGCAGTGGTGGGGGTAACTTCCCCCCAACACAAAATTCCATTATCGTGGATAGCATGAAGATAGTGACAATAATACCAGCATATAACGAAGAGGCAAAAATAGAAGAAGTTGTGAAGGAAGCCCTTAAACACGGGGACGTTATAGTTGTAGATGACGGGTCTACAGATAATACAAGCATACTAGCCAAAAAAGCCGGGGCAACAGTTATAAAGCATGAAAGGAATAAAGGTAAGGGCGCGGCTATCAAAACAGGGGTTAAGAGGATAATCGACAAAGGATATGATGTTATAGTTTTAATGGACGGTGACGGACAACACGACCCCCAGTATATAGAATCCTTAGCATCCCGGATTAACGGAGCCCAGATGGTTATAGGCTCCCGTTTCATGGATGATATCAGTAAAATGCCTTTGCATAGACGATTTTCTAATAGGATAACAACTTATCTTTTAGATCATCTAACAGGCTATCAGTTAACTGACAGCCAAAGCGGCTTCAAAGCCATTAACGCAGACCATGCACTATTATTACTCAAGATACCATATAATGATTATATTTACGAATCAGAGCTTATACGCATGGCCGCTGCACATAATCTTATAATAGATGAAGTCCCAATAGGCTGTCATTATGCCAAGGAAAAATCATACATAGGAGTAGCAGACCTCCTAAAATATATAATATTCATAATGAGAGTATTATCCCATAAGATTATAAAAAGAATAGGAAATTATCTGGACCTATAAGAGTAATTATTCCCTTTTTTGGAGAGGTTAAAATCATGAGAAAATTCTATGTCTTCATTCTCAGCCTAATACTCCTCCTAATCCTTATAGCATGGATAGGCCCTTCTAATATAATATACGCTTTCTTGGGGGTGCGATGGCATCTCATTATCTTGGCTATGATGGTCCATCTTATCATAATATTCGTAAGATCCCTCAGGTGGGGGTTTATAATTGATAAAAAGAGATCCTATGTTGATAACTTTATCGTGAAAACTATAGGACTCTTCGCGGGTAATCTCAGTCCAATGAGAAGCGCTGGGGAGATCATAAATGCCATCGCTGGTAAGAAGATAAATAGGATACCTATTTCACGTGGATTATCAGCTGGACTTACTGAAAGATTCTTCGACCTTGGGATAGCAGGGAGTCTTCTTATAATCTCGGCCTTATTCATCCCCATGATAAGATGGATAGCATTAATTGGGGGTTTGATTTCCATCCTCCTAACAGTCCTAATATACCTAGTTAATTGGAGGGAAGGCATAGGTATAAGATTATATGAAAAGATCCATAGGATCTTGGAAAAATTCCCAATAGCAGATAAGACCCTTGATAACATCTATGATAAGATAACAAAGACTATAATTGATATTATAAGGCATACCAGATCCTACTCAGGGAAGAGTGATATCCTCATAATATTCTTGCTATCATTAATCTCATGGTTAATGGAATGCATCAGATTATATCTGGTTTTTTTGGCCTTTAGGGTTCATACAAGCTTTTTTGCGATTGTTATAATATTTCTCCTCGCAAATTTTATAGGGGTGATTACAATGCTCCCCGGGGGTCTCGGTTCAATCGAGATCTCATTAACAACACTCTTCATCCTATTCCAGATACCAGCCTATTTAGCGGGGAGTATAGCCCTCATGGATCGTATCATATCATTTTGGATGATTAACTTCCTCGGCCTAATATTCACAGCATACTATGCGGGGGAAATATTAGATGATATCAGATCAACCCTCGATATCCAAGGTTAGGAGAATTCAACCTGCTGGGGGAAACCCCGCAGGGGAGATGAAAGCCACCTATATTGTAACTGGGGTGTTCGATTATAATCTTCACTTGTCTTGTCCCCCCAGGGCCTGGGAAAACTGGCAGATAATCCAGGTTCATAACTGGCCATTCAAAACCGGGGCTGGGGACGCGCTCCAGGCCATGAGGAAAACCCTCTAGGGGGAACTAGCCCCATGTTCACACAAGCTCTCATCATTTGAAGCAGGAAAACCCCCTCCACCCTAGCGGGTGGGGTAGTCTACAAGTCTAGGTTTATATTCTTTGTACCATTCTATTGTCTTTTCAAGTCCATTTTTGAGTTTTGTAATCTTTTTGAATCCTAGGGACTCTAGAAGGCTTATATCCGCTATGGACTCCTTTATGTCACCTGGTCTCGGGTCGTGGTAGATGGGTTTGATGTCAACGTCAAGGATATCCTCTATTAGTCCCAGTAGTTTGTTTATTGTGATGCTTTCACCCGTGGCTATGTTGATCGGGCCTGTGAATTCTGATTCTGCAAGTAGTAGGTTGGCTTCCACTATATCCTCTACATAGATGAAGTCCCGGCTTTGGTTGCCGTCTCCATAGATTATTGGCTTCTCTCCTGAAAGTATGGCGTTTATGAATCGTGGTATTACAGCAGCATATTCTGATCTTGGATTTTGGAGGGGTCCGAACACGTTAAAGTATCTTAATGATACTGTTTTAAGCCCATAGCATCGGGTGTAAACATGACAATATGATTCTGCTGAAACCTTTGAGGCGGCGTATGGTGAAAGCGGCTTTGGGGTTTCGTTTTCATTTAATGGTATGTTTGGATTGTCTCCATAGACCGCGGAGGTGGATGCGTTTAATACTTTTGTAACTTTACACTTTTTCGCGGCTTGGAGGACTTTGAGGGTGCCTGTGGCGTTTATTTCATGACATCTTATTGGATTTTTTATACTTTCCTCCACGCTTGCGAGGGCTGCCTGGTGGAATATGTAATCCTTTCCTTTGAAGATCTCCTCAAGGTTCAGTTTTCTTATATCACCTTTTATGATTTCAAGGTTTTCATGATCTTTCATGGTTAGATTATTGATTGAGCCCGTGGAGCAATCATCTATAACCGTGACCGTGTTACCATCCTCTAGTAGTCTGTCTGTAATGTGTGAACCGATAAATCCGAGGCCGCCAGTGACTACGACACTTTTATCCTTCACACTTTCCACTCCTTTATCCTTTGACATTTATGAAAAGGTGGAGGGACCTGTAAACTCTATTTTCATCTGGTAGACGGTATAGTAGGAATTGGAGTTTTTGATCGTCCCCGGCTTCTGTTGGGGTGAATTCGAAGCGTTTCTCCCACTTTTCACCGTTCTTTAAGGTTAACGTGGTATTACCTATGGTTTCCTCACCTAGTTTAATGACTATCCTATAATTCATGGTTTGATACTCATGGTTTACAACCCCTATAATCACTTCCCCAGTTTCGCCTACTTTTAGATCAGTCGGGTAATCATATGCTTTTCCCGCGGGTCCGAGGATGTAAAATTCCGTGAATTTTTCTGACGGGACCGGATTTAGGACAATATTAATTGTGGCTCCTACCATTGAAATGAGGATGAAAACTAGTATCAGTGATATTATCTTGTCCCTGTCCAGGGAAGTATCCTTGATCTTTTCAATAGGTTTAATCCTCGATCTTATCATGGTTTTTAGCTTTTCTTTTTCTTCCTCGATTTTGAAATAATCTTCTGATGGGAACGCCCTTTCAAACTCGTCAACCATGGATATTCTTTCATGTCGTTCTATGGCCATCTTAGCAGCCTCTGATGGGCTTATAATATTCTTTTCATCTATTCCAGCCCCTTTTAGTGATCCTCTTATCATCTTCTGTCTTCTATGCCTCCTGGCATATGCTAGTACCCCTGCTATGATTGATATCACAGCTGATAACCTTAGGATCCCATGATTATCCAATGGCAGATAACCTAAGGATATGATTATCAACAGACTTACAAGGACACTTAAAATCAGCCTCCAAAATAGTCCTTTCTCCTGGAAACCCAAGGAGGAAAATGATATTATAGAATATCCCAATACTATGAAAATGTTAAATCCTATAATCAAGGTTCTGAGGATCCAAAACCTATAGGGGAATTGTAAAATTACTAAAAGTAGGAGGGCTGAGACAACCACAACAAGAAGATCCCTTGAAGACTGATGCAACTTTAAAATTTCCTCGGAGTCACCAGACTTCATGATCAACCCTCCTAAAGGCCAATAATGTGATAGACCCAATGATACCCTGGCCCCTGATAAGATAAAGGAATAATAGTATCATGCCGATTATCATCAGTTTTTCCTGTAACATACCATTCCACCCTTGATCAGTGAACACTCCTTCCAGTGTGTGGGTTTTTCCTGTTTGACAAAACCTGCCAAGATTTCAGTTAATTGTGTCTTCCTGCTGGTCTTTTTTTTGAACTTTTCATGGACCCTGCTTAGTCTTTACCTTTTCTTTTTCTTTAAGGTTTCTTTTGTAGGTATCCTTTTCGTGGTTCTTTTTTATGGGATTTTAGGGTTTTTTCTATTTTGCCTTCCCTGTTAGGAGATGTTCTATTCCAAAGTCAATCTCTACAACTTTCTCTGTCTTGGAGAGTATTTTGAGGGCTTCATCCTCAAACTGGAGGATGGCATACCACATTCCAGAATTCTCACGCTATTATGTTTACTTCTCCATTTGAATTTTGCGGTGCAATTATTATGTTCATGACTCTCCTCTTGTGGAAAAATTTTTTAGCTTGTCTCCTTCAAAGCTTGAAACTTGATTGCTTGTAATTCAGAACCTTAAACCAGCCGGCCTTGTTCAGTTCCTCGCGTAAGCGGTTGTAAAGCCACCTGTAAAGGTTAAGATGCTTTGAGCAACTCAGTTTCCACAAACCCGGACGGGTACACATTGAACTTATAGGTGAGGATACTAGTCAAGCGCTCCACCTTGAAGGATAATAATCTCCCTCTTGGTGTAAATAATTTTCGACTCTCATCCCCCAGGGCTTCTCACCGGAGAGTTAAAGGAAAAATTTTATAATAAGAAGAAAATTTAATATAGTTTCAGAGGTGTGTGGGGGGTCAGGATTCTATGGAAAAATTTTATATATTTTGAATTTTCATCTTTTAATATGATTCTCTTCGGGTACTTGATCGCGATAATATCAGCTATTATTGTAGCTTTATTCCTTGGACTCCCAATTGTGGCTGAAAGGCCATGGAGACGTTCATGGACCCTAACAGTGATATTCCCAACCCCCATAATCGCAGCAGGCCTCCTAGCAGTATCCCTAAAATTAGGATTTAAAGGATTCTATAATACCATGGATCTAGGCCTTATCATGGGGATAATATCAGCTTTTCTGGTAAAATATATCCTAGAGAGCATCTTCCCCAAACCCCCATTTCATCCAGGATAAAAGAATGTTCTTCTATAAAGGGTGATCCCAGATGAGAAAATTATTCGTAACAGACTGTGAGGGTCCAATTTCACTTAACGACAATGCATTCGAACTTGCAAGCCATTTCATACCAGATGGTGACAGGTTCTTCGCGGCGGTGAGCAGATACGATGATATACTAGCATATGAGATTAAAAGGCCAGGGTATAATGCTGGTGACACCCTTAAACTCATCACACCATTCCTAAAAGCCTATAATGTTACTAATGATAAGATAATAGAATTCTCCAGGGAAAATATTAGCCTAGTTCCATGGGCGCGCCAACTACTCCAAAGAGTCCAAGGGTTCATGCCATCCTACATTATAAGTACAAGTTACAGGCAGTACATTGAAGCCCTCTGCAACCTCATCAACTTCCCATTAGAAAACACATATTATACAAGCCTTGACATAGACTCACACGAACTCCCCGAGGACGAACGGGAAAAACTCTTCAAATTCAAAGACATGATAGTAGAGAGTGCTGATTTCGAGACAATGGATAGAATATTCTTCAAAGAAATACCCCAGATGAGAATAGGCAAACTCCTAGAGGATGTTAAAACAGTAGGGGGAGAAGGTAAACGCCTAGCCCTCAAAGAAATACTCGAAAAGGAGAAACTCCCCATAAAATCCGCCCTCTATATAGGGGATAGTATAACCGATGTGGAACCCCTCAGATACACAAGGGGGCGTGGACTGGCAATATCCTTTAACGGAAACCACTATGCCGTGAAAGAAGCTGATATGATCATCATAGCAGAGAACGCCCTCCCAATAGGTTTAATAGCTGATTTACATTCACGCTTCGGTCGAGACTACATAATAGAATTCGTGAAAGCCTATACAAGGGATCCTGAAAGGGCGCTGGAAAACTTTAGGATAAGCTATAATATCCGCGAAGAATTCATGGAAACATTCAAAGGAAAATTCCCAAGAATACTCATACCAGATGATAACATAGAGGAGATAGCAGAGGAGAGCCTCCAAATGCGTAAAAGGATCAGGGGAGAAGCCATAGGAGGCCTAGGATAGTGAAGATCAACGGGACCCTCATAGAGGATACATTCTGCGAAACCTTTAAGGGTAAGTGTGTAAGGGCCCTGGTAACCGCCCATGACAAAGAAACAGTGAAAAAGGCGGCGTATGATGCCACTTCAACCCCCGCAGCAGTTATAGGGAGACTAGAAAGCGGCGTTGAATCATTCATTGACAAGAGTATAACACCAGATTCTAGAGATGGTGCCATCCTCCAATTCTATTTTGCCCTTGATAACATGGAAAAATTTGAGGTGGAACTATCCTATAGGATAAGGCAAGACATCCTAGTGAAGCCCTTCACAAGCCTATTTGATGCAAGCTTAAAACCAGAGGGATACATTGACATGATGAGATACGTCGGACACTGCGGCGACGGATACGAGTGGATAGAAACCATCCATGGGAGAAAGATGATAATAGTACCCCTAACAGTGCCAGACTTCAAAATAGAAGCCCAACTAGGATACCAGACAGGTATAATGGGCGCCAACTTCTGGTACATGTGCAAAGATAAAAGATCAGTCCTCGAAGCGGGTAAAAGCGCTATAGAGGCCATAAACCAGATAGATAAGGTCATAACACCATTCGATATCTGCTCAGCCTCATCAAAACCCGAAACAAATTACCCATGGATAGGCCCCACAACAAACCACCCATACTGTCCATCACTAAAAACAAGACTAGGCAAGGAATCTAAAGTCCCAGATGGAGTCAAATACATACCAGAGATAGTAATAAACGGACTCTCCCATGAAAAGGTCATGGAAGCCCTCAAGGTTGGAGTAGAAGCCGTATCAAGGTTCGATGGTGTGATAAGGGTTTCAGCCGGCAACTACGAAGGCAAACTAGGTGATGATAAAATATTCCTCCACGAACTATTCTAGAAAAATCCATGGAGATCTTAACTCTTTTGCCGGGAAGTCCCCCCATCCAATGGGGGATGAAAGCCCAAAAAACATTTATAGTGATACATGGGTTGCATGCGATATGCTTTCCAGTATCACTCTGGTCACACCCTTGATATATTAATATGTTGAGGAGCAAGGACATGCTCGGCTATACTACAAGAGAATCTTTCAAGGAAAGGTTCAAAGAATTGTGAAAAAAACAAAGAATAAGATTACTCAACACGGGACTGGGACAGCCCCCAAGCCCACGAGAAACCCCCTACTCAGCATCCCCTGCTTCGGCCGTGGTTGCTGGGCAGGTCTCATCATCGAAACAAGAAACCCCTTGCAACAGCTGGTGGTAGTTCACATGTTCGACGCGGTAGGTTTCGGAGCCCTTAACATAGACCAACTCTACAATGTTGACAGGATCATAGGCCCGGAAGAAGAAACCATAATCAAAGGATTTAGAGAAACCTGTGGCGGTTCAGCAGCTAACACGATCATAGGCCTCTCAAGGTTGGGCCTTAAAACTGCATACATTGGCAAAGTGGCCACGGACAGAGAAGGCATCAAACTTAAAAAAAATCTTGAAAAAGAAAAAGTTAACCTAGAACTTCTCACCACAACAAAAAAGGGTAGAAGTGGTAAAGTAATAGGATTCGTGGATGAGCATGGACAAAGGGCACTATACCTAGACCCTGGCGTAAATGACACCATAAAAATTGATGAGATAAAAATCAGCCTAGTAGAAAACAGTAGACTACTACACTTAACATCATTTGCAGGTGAAGGCCTACATGTCCAGGAAACATTACTAGAGAGATTATCCTCCACGCCACTTATAAGCCTAGACCCAGGGAACCTATACGCCAAAAAGGGGATGAAAACTCTCAAAGGGCTTATAGAAGCTGTTAACATCCTCCTATTAAATGAGATGGAGCTTAAGATGATGATAGGCTACCGTGGATCCTACAAGGAGGCTGCGAAACTCCTAGCAGATGAAGTTGATGTTATCATAGTAAAAAGGGGCCCCTCGGGTGTTTATGGGATCATGGACGGCCTAGAAGTGGAAGTACCGGCCCTAGAGGTTGAATGTGTAGATACAACCGGAGCGGGTGACGCATTCAACGCAGGATTCTTATATGCATGGCTCATGGGATACGACCTTAAAAAATCATGCTATTTTGGAAATTATATAGCATCCTATTGTATACAGGGATATGGTGCAACTACCATGCTACCCACACGGGAAGCTACAAGAATACTAAAATAAGCCAGGGTCATCTATGTCTTGTAATAATGGAAAAGACAAAAAAATCATATTCTTGTCCATAGGCCTATTCATCATAGGTCTACAATATAATGGGCAGAGCCTACCCGCCTTACTATTATTCACGGCAACTGTCCTTGTATCGGGGCTGGGGACATTCAAAGAGGCCATCCTATCACTCTATCATGGCAGGTTCACAATAGATCTCCTCATTACACTAGCTGTTATAGGAGCATACTCCCTTGGAGACTATCCAGAGGCGGCCCTTGTAGTTCTACTATATTATATTGCAGAATACCTAGAAGAGTATGCTACAGGCCAAGCACACGAATCCATAAAGGATCTCATGAAACTCAAACCAGAAATAGCAACGATAAAGGTTGGAAAAAGAGAGGTTAAAGTGG
The DNA here is from genome assembly GCF_023167465.1 of Methanothermobacter tenebrarum. Lineage (NCBI taxonomy): Archaea > Methanobacteriati > Methanobacteriota > Methanobacteria > Methanobacteriales > Methanobacteriaceae > Methanothermobacter > Methanothermobacter tenebrarum. The sequence continues at coordinate 693,215 of NZ_AP025698.1, forward strand.
ACGCCAGTAGAGTCCAACCCGGGGAGATAATGATAATCCGCCCAGGGGACATGATACCATTAGATGGGGAGATAATAGAAGGCTCAAGTTATGTTGACCAGTCAAATATTACAGGAGAATCCAAACCAGTCACTAGGACCGTTGGGGATGAAGTATTCGCCGGTACAATAAACCTTGAAGGCTACCTTGAAGTCAAGGTTACAAGGAACTCTGAAAGAACAATCATAGCAAGGGTCATAGAACTGATAGAAAAGGCTAGGATGAGAAGATCATCCAAGGAACTTTTCATGGACAAATTCGCATCATATTACACGCCAACAATTATAATAGCAAGCATGTTAACAGGTATCATCCCAAGCATAATCCTAGGCAACCCAGAAACTTGGATATACCGGGCCCTCGTACTAATGGTAATCGCATGCCCCTGCGCCCTGGTAATATCAGTACCAGTTGCGATGATATCAGGGATAACAGCAGCTACAAGGGAAGGGATACTAATAAAAGGTTCAAGTTACCTTGAAGAGATGTCAAAGATAGAAACTATTGTATTCGACAAGACAGGCACCCTAACAGAAGGCGAATTAACAATAAAAGAAATAAAAACATATAATGACACCAACGTATTAAAGGTTGCCGCTTCACTAGAAAAAGGTTTAAAACATCCAATAGCATATGCAATAACCAACCTAGCAGGGGAAAAGGGCATAGAACCATTAAAAGTCGAAAACCCAGAATACAAGCCAGGATATGGCATCAAAGGCAAGGTCGGGGGTAAATTATACTTCCTAGGCCAGGACACCCGACAAGAATCTGAGGATACATCCATCTTCCTAGAAAGTGAGGGGAAGATCATCGGAGAAATAACATTAGAAGATAAAATAAGACCATCAGCCCCCACCCTAATAGAAACCCTATCAAAAGAGAACATTAGGACGATGATCTTAACCGGCGATAATCAGAAAGTTGCAGAGAAAATAGCAAAGGAACTTAAAATCAACGAATACATTGGGGGACTGCTCCCAGAGGACAAATTCGACCTTATAGAGAGTCTAAGATCCAAAGGGAGGGTTGCCATGGTCGGTGATGGTATAAACGATGCCCCGGCCCTTGCAGCGGCAGACATTGGGATTGCGATGGGGACCAGAGGCTCTGACATAGCCCTCGACACCGCAGATATAGTTCTCATCGATGATAACCTACAAAAGATACACCAAATAATAGAACTTGGAAAAAGGACCATGAAAATAGTACAGGAGAACATAGCTCTCTCAATACTCATTAAAGGGTCCCTGGCTCTTTTTTCAATCTTTGGACTAGTATCATTATGGATGGCAGTAGGCATCGGTGATATGGGACTCTCACTTGCAGTAATCATCAACGGACTGCGCAATAACCCAAAAACTTTTATCCCATGGAAAAAAAGATAATCACATAGGGGGATAAGATGTTAACTGATGAAATGAAAGAAGCCATAGAAAAGAATCTTGTCTTCGTGGCCACAGCAAGCAGTGACGGCACACCCAATGTCGTGCCCATAGGATTCACAAGGCCAATAGACAATAAAAGGATACTAATAGTAGATGTTTTCATGAAAAAGACCCTAAACAACCTCGAGGAAAACCCCAGAGTATCACTTATAGTTCAAAACGCCAAAGAACACCCATACCAATTTAAGGGAACAGCAAAAGTATTCAAATCAGGGAAATTTTTTGAAGAGGCTGTTGAATGGGCCCAGAATGTTATGAGTGAAGTGGAGCCGAAATCAGCCATCCTCGTGACCATAGAAGAAATATACTCTGTGAAACCCGGCCCAGACGCCGGTAAAAGGATAAAATAGTAGCTCATTCTCTCTTTTTTTGGGGTTTAGGATGTGTGGGATAGCAGGTTTCATCGGTGAAGGGGCCCTGCCAAAACTCCTTAAAATGCTAAGGATCCTAGAACATAGGGGCCCAGACGCCACAAGAATATACTACAAAAGATTAAAGGACTCCAAGGATGCGGAACATCCCATCCACAAGTTTAAAGGGGATGTGGCTATAGGCCATAAAATTCTCATAACAGATGAAAAAATCCCCCATATCAGAGACCAGGCTATAATAGTCTGTGATGGTAAAATATACAATCCCAGAACAGAATCCTCATCCGAGCTCATATTAGATTCCATAAGAGAACATGGAGTAAAGGAAGCCCCTCAAATCATCATGGACAAGTTTGATGGTGATTATTCATTCGCCTTTTTTGATGGTGAAAATATACTCCTTGCAAGGGATCCGCTAGGCGTTAAACCACTCTATTACAAGCTTGGAGATGATTTCATAGCATTCGCATCTGAACGCAAAGCCCTTTGGGGTGTGGGCATAAAGGATCCGATGAGACTAGACCCTGGAACAATCCTAATAAACAATGATATTATAAGATTAAAAAGACTCCCAGAGAAAATCGAGGCAAAATGGGATTATAACACCGCCAAGGAGAGACTCAAAAAAGCGCTTGAAAAGGCTGTTAAAGAGAGAACCAGAGACCTTAAAAAGGTTGGCATATTATTCTCTGGTGGAGTTGACAGCACCCTCCTCACCCTACTCGTGGAAAAATATACCAGACCCATATTATATACCGTTGGCAGCAGAGGATCACAAGATCTCATATTCGCAAAAAAGGCAGCCCAAGAGCTTGGAATAGAACACAGGATTATAGAAGTCACCCCTGAGATGATCAAAGACGCGCTAAGACCAGTACTGGAGGCTATAGAGGAATTTAATGTTATGAAGATAGGTGTGGCCATGCCACTCTATTTCGCATCCAGGGCCGCCCACGCAGATGGACTCCAAGTCATACTCGCAGGTCAAGGAGCTGATGAACTCTTCGGAGGATACCATCGCTACCTCCGATTATATGAAGAAGGCGAGGATAAACTTGTCGAGGCCTTCAAAGCAGATATACAGGAAATGCACCATGTAAACCTTGAAAGGGATGATGCCACTGCAATGGCAACAAGTACAGAACTAAGGGTCCCATTCCTTGACAAGGAAATTATAAACATAGCCTTTAATATACCAATAGAATATAAGATAAAAGGTAGTGATGACACTCTAAGGAAGCACATACTCCGTGACCTTGCATTGGACATGGGAGTGCCAGCTTTCATCGCGAAAAGACCCAAAAAGGCCGCCCAATACGGTTCAGGGATAGATAAGATTTTAAGACGGAGCATACTACCAGGTTTTGACCACAGATCTTACATGGAAAATTTGAAGATGGAATTTTATAAGGGGTACCAGGTATGATAGAAAAGGAAGCCGAAAAGATACTAGAAGAGTTTTCCAAGGCCCTTGAAAAGGTGCCTGAACTTGAAGAGACACACTACATCGTAGATAATCTTAACAGGACAAGAGCCGACAAGAAACGGAAACATGACCCTAAAAGGATACTGAAGAACGCCCCAGTAGACGAGGAGGGTAACATAATCGTAGAAAGGGGAGAATGGACCCAATAGGGGTGTTAAGGTTGCGTATGAGCCTAGTTCTCGAACTACAAGACGTCCCAGGACAGCTAGTGGCCGCCCTTGAACCAATAGCCAGTGTAGGTGCGAATATCGTCACTATAATACATGAAAGGGATGCGAAAACCGGGGCACTAGTACCAGTACAGATAACCATCGAAGGAGATAAAGAAACACTAGACCTTGCAATAAAAAAACTGACAGAAAAGGGTATAAGGATAATAGAAAAAGATGGCATCCCACTCAAAGAAAAAGTAAACGCCATCCTAATAGGTAAAATCTCCGAAGAAGAGCTGAAGAGTATAGTAGATGATATAAACAGACTAAAAGGTGTTAAAGTCGCAGACCTCTCCCTTAAAATGTCAACCACAACATCAACAATCAAGATCACAATGGAAGCAGAACACAACAGCCTAAAACTGCTAGAAGATGAAATCCATAAAATCGGTACAAGAGAAGGACTCCTCGTCATCACAGAAACATGAAAAGAGGGAGAATTCCGGAGGATTTTTCTCATGAAAATTTCCATCATAGGATTTGGTGCTGTTGGCCAAGGAGTTGCAAAGGCTATAAGATCAACCCAAGAAAGACTAAAGAGAAAATACAATCTCAAAATTGATATAGTGGCCGTCGCAGACTCCAAAGGAGCCGCAGTAAAAGAAGATGGACTAGACCCCCAGAAACTCCTAGAAGTCAAATCAGAAAAGGGGACAGTAGCATACTACCCAGATCATGGACATGAGAACATGGACGGCCTCCAAGTACTTGAAGAGGTGGAATACGACTGCCTCGTGGAGGTCACCCCCACAAATATCATAACAGGAGAACCCGGCAAATCCCTCATAACAAAGGCCATGAAAGATGGAAAGGAAGTTGTAACATCCAACAAAGGCCACTTATCACTATTCTACAAAGAACTGATTAACCTGGCCAAAAAACACAATGTAAATTTTAAATTCGAAGCCTCAGTTGGAGGGGCCATGCCCATAATAAACTTTGCACAGGAGACACTACCATCCTCCAAGATAGAATCCATAATAGGGATACTTAATGGTACAACCAACTTCATCCTATCAAGGATGACAGCAGAGGGCTCATCATACGAACAAACACTAAAAGAGGCCCAGGAGCTTGGAATAGCAGAGACAGACCCTACACAGGACGTTGAAGGGTTAGACGCGGCATGCAAGTCGGTAATATTAGCGAATGCCGTGCTTGGGCGAGAATGCACCCTAGATGATGTTGAGGTTACAGGGATCACAAGGATAACACCAGAAGCCATAGAACTTGCAAAAGAAGACGGATACCATATAAAACTCATAGCAGAAATATCACATGACATACTAAGGGTAGGCCCAAGACTCGTGAAGGAAACATCACCATATGCTGTTGATGGCACTCTTAACATGGCAACACTCCGCACAGACCTAGCCGGGGAAATAACAGTCATAGGCAAAGGCGCAGGCTCAATCGAAACAGCATCAGCAATACTCACAGACATAATAAATATATGGAAATCCAAACAATCCTAGAAAATATGAAATACGTGATACTCATAGGAGACGGGATGGCAGACTACCCCATACCAGAACTCGGAGAAAAAACACCACTACAGGTAGCCAACAAACCCAACATGGACCACGTAGCCGAAGAAGGGGCTAACGGACTCCTAAAGACAATACCAGATGGTATGGAACCCGGATCAGATGTTGCGAACATGGCCATAATGGGCTACAACCCCAAAAAATATTATACGGGCAGAGGACCCCTTGAAGCCGCTAGCATAGGAATAGAACTCAAAAAAGACGATGTTGCCTTCAGATGCAACCTCATAACAGTCCATGATGGTCGCATAATAGATTTCAACGCCAACCACATAAGTACAAAAGAATCCTCAAAGCTGATAAAAACCCTAAATGAACATTTCAACATAGGCAAATTCTATACAGGTGTAAGTTACAGGAACCTATACATTTACCCGGACAGAGAAGCCCTAAAAGTCAAAACCAGACCACCACACGATATCATAGGAGAACCCATAGAAGATCATCTACCATCAAATGGAGAAACCGCAGAAAAAATAAAACAGATAATAAAAGAATCCCATAAAATACTCAAAGACCACCCCACCAACATAGAAAGATCTAAAAAGGGTAAACGACCCGCGAATATGATATGGTTATGGGGACAGGGTCAAAAACCCACAATGAAAACACTAAGGGAAAAATATGGCCTCAAGGGCGCTACAATAACAGGAGTAGACCTGATAAAGGGCCTGGGAGTCTACCTAGGATTAGATAATGTTAATGTCCCAGGGGCCACAGGATACCTAGACACAGACTACAAAGCAAAGGGCGAACATGCCATCAAAGCCCTACAAGACCATGACATAATATTCATACACGTAGAAGCCCCCGACGAGGCAGGACACGCAAGAAACATTAAAGAAAAGATAAAAGCCATTGAAAATATTGACTCCAAGATACTAGGCCCACTATTAGACGAACTACCATCATATGACAGCTTCCGTCTAACCCTACTGACAGACCATCCAACACCCATAAAAGTAGGTACACACACACCCGACCCAGTACCATACGCCATCTACGGCGAAAACATAGAAAAGGATAACATAAGATCATATGATGAAGAATCCGCGAAAAGGGGCCGTCTAGGCCTTTCAGTGGCCTGGAAGCTCCTAGATAAGCTTACAGGGAGTTGATTATCCTGGCGAACTATATAATCGTGACCGGTGGGGTTGTAAGCTCCATTGGTAAGGGCATAACAGCAGCATCAATAGGCAGAATACTAAGATCCTACGGATTAAAGGTTGCAGCCATAAAAATAGACCCATACCTCAACTGGGATTCAGGGACCTTAAACCCCTACCAGCATGGCGAAGTCTTCGTAACAGAAGATGGAATGGAAACAGACCTAGACCTCGGACACTACGAACGCTTCCTAGACGTGGACCTGCCAGGAGAATCCAACATAACCACAGGGAAAGTATACCTCTCAGTGATAGAAAAGGAAAGAAAAGGCAAATACCTAGGATCCTGTGTACAGATCATACCCCACATAACAGACGAGATAAAATCCATGATCCGGAGAATAGCATCAAAGAGCAAGGCAGAGGTGGTCATAGTAGAAGTGGGGGGTACAGTAGGTGACATCGAAGGCCAACCATTCCTAGAAGCGCTAAGACAACTAAGAAACGAGGAAGGATACCAGAACGTCATGTTCATACACGTAACCTACGTACCCTACCTAAAGGCTGCCGGAGAATTCAAAACCAAACCCACACAACACAGTACAAAGGAACTCCGCAGCACAGGCCTAACCCCAGACATGATAATATGCAGAAGCGAAACACCAATAACATCCCCAATAAAAGAAAAGATAGCACACTTCTGTGACGTTGAAAAAGAAGCTGTCATAAACGCCCCCGACGTCCAATCAATATATGAGGTCCCCCTCGTACTCAAAAAACAAAAAGTGGGAGAATATATCATAGATAGGATAAACTTAAAAGTTAAAGGGGACGGGGACCTCTCAGAATGGGCTAAGATCGTGGAATCCCTCAAGATAAAAGAACCCACAATAAAAGTTGGTATAGTGGGAAAATACGTGGAACTTGAAGACTCATATATGAGTATAAGGGAGGCTCTAAGGCACGCAGCAGCACACCTCGGCAAAAAAGTGGAGATAGGATGGATAAGCACCAATGAAAAAATAAACAAGGAGAAACTTAAAGGGTTTGACGCGATCCTCATACCTGGAGGATTCGGTAAAAGGGGAATCGAGAGTAAAATATACGCTGCAAAGTATGCCCGGGAAGAAAAGGTCCCAATCCTGGGCATATGCCTCGGAATGCAATGCATGGTAATAGAATTCGCACGCCACAAGGGCCTTAAGGGTGCTCATAGCACAGAATTCGACAAGGAAACCCCACACCCAGTAATTGACATGATGGAAGAACAAAAGAGGATAAAGAAGATGGGTGGAACAATGCGCCTAGGAGCCTACAAATGCAAACTAAGACCCGGGACAATCGCCCACAGAGCATACAAAAAGGATATTATAAGTGAAAGGCACAGACACCGCTATGAACTCAACAACGAATACAGGGAAAAACTGGAAAAAGAGGGGCTCATAATAGCGGGGACAACACCAGACGACTTCCTAGTAGAAATAATAGAATTAGAAGATCACCCATGGTATCTTGGATGCCAGTTCCACCCAGAGTTTAAATCAAGACCAAACAGGCCACACCCACTCTTCATATCATTCCTAGAAGCAGCCATAAAGAATAAGTGATCATCATGTATCCAATTTTACCAGTTCTAGTAGCATTTTTAGCCAGTATATACGCTGCATATAGTGACCTCAAGGAGGGTATAATCCCCAACAGGTTAACATTCCCACTCATAGGCCTTGGCATACTATTAGATGCCGTTTTCGCCTACCAAATAGGGGATCCAATGTTTTTTGTCTATGCACTGATATTCACTGGTATGATCTTCCTGGTCTGTTATATTTTTTGGAGGTTAGGTGCCTGGGCCGGTGGTGATGTTAAATTATTCACCGGCCTTGCCGCGCTTTTACCATTCCAACCAGCACTGATAAGATATTCCATCATGGGAGTGTCATTTCCCATCATAGCATCCTATCCATTCCCCCTTACCCTGATAATCAACAGCATATTAGGTATACTCCCATTCCTTATAGTATTCGTCTTTTACATAACATTCAAATATAAAAGGCACCTCTTAGAAGAGCTTCTAGAACCTATAAGAGAATACAAAACTTCTCTAATCCTCGCCCTCGTCATAACATCGGCCATAACATTAACCTTGGTGATCACATCCATCCTATCATTGCAGATCATCATATTAGCCTTTATAATCATCTACATCATAACTATGATGATATCCAAGTTGCCCATGAAACCAAAGATCCTACTAGTATCTGCAATAACATTATACAGCATATACCAGAATCCAAAGTTGACAATAACAGGTATAGTAACATTATGGGCTTCAATAATCATCCTACAAGTTATAAGGAAACTCCTAGGGAAAGTGGCCAAGGAAGCGCTCCAAGACGAAATAACGGTAAAAGACCTTAAAGAGGGCATGATACTAGCCCACAAACTCTACAAAAAAAATGGCAAATATTATTTCGATGAAAAAAAGCTTCTGGGAAAAGATCAAAGAAGCCGCAAAGACAGGCAACCCCAGAGCCTATCCCCAGGGAAACCAGTATTAACATCCATGGCCGCAGGCCTCTCAAAAGATGATATAAAACTTCTAGTTGAACTAGCAGAAAAAGGCGAAATCCCAGAGAAGATCAGGACAAAAAAGGGCGTTCCATTCGCCCCAGCCATATCCGTGGGCTTAATAATCTCCCTACTCATAGGAGACCTTCCAATGTTACTCTTAAAAATCCTAACCATAACAAGAACCGCTCCGTAGAAAAGTGTAAACTTTTTAAGGGACTGGAATATTCTCTTAAAGACACTGAAGATGTTGAAGTCCACTCGAAAGTCAGCCAATAACCAGAACTCGGAAGCCCACCCCATCAGAATTAATACTCTACAAAAAAATTTACAAGTAGGTGGAACATAAAATAATATACCCCTTAATAAAAGAAATAAAGGTTAGTGATATTTATGGATGATAAAGGCCAGGTTTCATTTGAGTACCTTATGTTAATCCTCGTGGCCATACTCATACTTGGAACTGTAACCATACCATTGGTTGGCAGGGCGATAGATGCTAGTAATGATGTCTCAAGAGCATCAGATGCGAAGGTTGCAGTTGAGAGTATTGCAAACGCTGCTGATATTGTATACGCGAATGGCCCCGGCGCCAAGAGGACAATAACATTCTATATACCCCAAGATGGGATAATAGGATTCAACAATGGGGTAATATACTTTGATGTGACATTAAGCAATGGAACTACCCGGCGCATAAACGCCCCCACAGAATATGGTAATATTACAATGACTCCCACAAGCTTAACTAGGGGTTGGCATAAAGCCGTTATCAGCTGGCCAAACAAGAGTAATAATATACTGATCACGGTCTCATAGGGGGGGATTTGGCAATGGGGTTTTTCTCGAAGCTGGGTGAGATAGTCATAACACTTTTTAACCTACTAGGCACCCTAATCCTAGAACTTGTAAAACTCCCAAAGAAGATAAAATCCGAGGATATCCTTGAGAAGATTTCCAGGATAAAATATGAGGCCAGGACGCTTAAAAGTCCAAAGGTTAAGGGGATAAGAGGGGAAGGTGAGGATTCGCCCGTTGAAACTGTCTCCTCTGGAATAGGTGCGAGTTTTGACCCCTCTGAGAAGGAGAATACTGTTTTAAGGCTTCAGGTGGCCGCGGCTGGGTTCATTATAACATCAATATTATATGCTTTTAATATAATCCCACTTCTCATATTCTTGATGGTGGGGGTGCTCCTCATCATCCTAATAATTTATATCCTATATTATAGGGTTAGGCTAATGTATCCTCAGGATTTCAATGCCTATAGAGACTTCTTCTTGATGTATATTGCAGTGGGCTTTCTAGTTATTATAGTTGCAAATAATCCCCTCATATATAGCTTGTTCTCTTTCATGTTATTACCCTCTCTGGGTGTGCTGATTTTCGCATTGATTGCTGTTGCAACCATATTCATAGTATTCCGGATAAGATACCACAGAGAGTATACATTCGGTGAGGTTATAGAGGCTGGTGAAAACACCTCACAAGTAAGAGTAGACTATGATATAAGATCAAATGTGAAACCAGATATTTACATCGTAGAAAACAACAAATTCAAGGTCAAAGAACATGACATAGTAAAATTAGCAATTGAAAGCTCATGGGGTGGTAACAAGCCCAAAAAGATAATAGGAAAAAAATAACAGAGATTCACAAGGCAGCCTTCAGCAGGACATTTAACTATTCACACCCCCAGTTTATGATGATTAGCACCATCCCCACACAGAAAATCCCCCCAACACATGACCATAAAACCCCAACCTGGAGAAAATCATATAAAAGATAAAAGATAAAAAAATTACCCATACGAGGGATAGTATGGATGATGGGGGTGTTTTATCTACAGATTTTCTTTTAGCCACATTAATTTCACTGATAATAATATCAGCACTTGTTGGTTTTGCTAACACGAGCATAGACACTGCTAAAAGCACCGAATTCTCCAAGGCCAAGATGGTCGGTGAAACCGTGGCCAGATCCATAAACATGGTATATACCCAAGGACCAGGAGACGAACTAAACATAACACTACCGGGCGATTTCAACTACAATATAACCATTAAGAATATAAATGGTAAAGCCGCCGTCGTGGTCAATTACAATAACAGAGAATCCATATCCTACCTAATCTTTAATACGAATAAAATAAATGAAATTCCCATGCTACCTAATAAAACTTACAATATACGCAACGAGGATAATAGCATCATCATAGTAGAGGTTAAATGATGAAGGATAATAGGGGGCAAATCTCGGCCGAATTCGTCCTATTAACAGGGATAATACTAATCATAGCATTAGTGATAGCCTCCCATACCGGTAATAGCCTAGAAGTTGATAAGGTGATATCCGCCGCGAAAACAGGAACAATAGAAGCTACAAACGACCTCGCATATAATGGAACTGGTAACGTTATAAGATTCCAGAATATAACCTTCCAGGATGGTAAAATCAACATCACAGTATATAGTAAGAGAAGCCTAACAGCCAATGAAATAGCTTATATTAAACAGAAGGTCCTAGAGGCCATAGGGGAAAGCCTAGGTAAACCAGTAACAGATAATACCGTGAAGGGCAGATACACTTATACTGTAGAGGTGGTGAATGTCACATGAACGAGGAGGGTTTCATATTCACCATTGACAGCATCCTAATGCTAATCCCGGTCTTCATAATACTCGCCACAGTAGCCAGTATCAGCCTAGAAACACCCCACGAAGCCCCATATTATAATGCCCAGGATGCAATGCAATTATTGATCCTATTAGGGGAGAAATCAACTGATACTAATCTGATGACAGTGGCAGAGAACATAAGCCGAGGGAATATAAATGGGGCTAAGGCTGCCGCCCAAAACGATCTGAAACCAATACTTGACAGTTTCAGGATGAACTATAACCTAACATACTATAATAATAACACGGGAACCTACGAAACATTAATAAATAGGGGGACAATGCCAGTTGATGGGGGCATATCCTCAGCTACTAGAAGCTATGGTGGTGTCACCTTCAGACTCTACATGTGGTGAAAAGGCGATGGATGAAAAAGGATATGTACTATCAGAGGTTGGAATGCTACTGCTAATACCACTTATGATAATGATCCCCATCGCACTCTCCCTACAAGAGGAGGGTTCACAAATCCCAACCACATTCACAAAATCCGATGTAGTATTCAGGACCTTCGAAAGCATACGAAACGACATAGAACAGAAGGCTATAAGATTCTCTGATAATATCTACAATAAAACATACAAGTATAACGAGTCCCAGCTCTTCGCCGAGGACCTCAAAAACCTTAACAATAATATAAGTGGGGATATTTACGAGGATGCCTATGCTGGTGTCGTAGATTCCGTGAAAGTGGAAGCTAACAATTATCCAAAAACCCGTGACCTAACCAATGAATCTGGTTATATTCCCCTAACCAATGGCATCCAAATAATTTATAATTATGAAAACACCACCATAACAAACAATACAATCTACTATAAGTATAGGATAACTATAACTGTCAATGTGACGATAGATGTGATTAAGGCAAATGCCAGACACAAAGAAACTTGCGAATATTCCTTCGGGAGTCTGATATTTATCAACACAGCCACAAACAATAATACAACAGCCGAGGAGAATATTAGAACATTCTTTAATAATTTAGGGTCCAAGTTAGGATGATAAGAATGGATGATAAAGGCATGATATTCACAACCGACGTGCTACTATCCCTAATCATAGTAACCGTGGTATTAGGGATGATCACAGACCAGATGGATATCCTCTCATATAAGATGGAGGATTTCACAGGCAGAAAAAGCCTGGAGAGGACTGTGAATGATGCTGCAGATTACCTGATCAAATCCCCGGGAGAACCACAACATTGGGAGAGGGAAACACACCCCAGTAGTAATACTCTCCCAGGTCTTGCGGTTATTGATAGAGGACGGCCAGTGCCCAATTTTTTACTTCACAAGAAAGTAGCGGGGCTTAAGTATAATCCAGGACTTTTAAGGAATCTTGTTAACACTGACAACTATTACTTGGTCATGACAAGAGCCAACGACTCTCAGATCATAGTGGAGATTGGGGACAACTCATCAATGCCAAATGCTAAAGAAGTGGCAGTTGCAAATAGAAGTTGTATGTTAGTACCAGGGGAGGCCATTTTTTCCATGATAGATATAATGCACATTAACCCAGCCCATCCCCGCGAAAATACCACATTTCTATGGTATTCTAAGGCAGGGAACCCACCAATATATGTGGGCCCCGGGAATGTTACAACAAGCTCTGACCCAAGTTCAAGCTTTAATGTCACCTACCAAGATCTTGAAACATATGATTATTATATAAGAATAGATGCGAATACAGGGGTTAGAAGTGCCGATTATGGGTTCACAGACGGGGACGCTGTTGTAAACGGCACCTACGGAGACTTTGAGGATAAAAAAAGGCGAGATGCTATAAACGATGAGTTAGATCGTATTTATGGCCAGCCCGGATGGTTGAAGATCAGAGATCTTAGTGTGGGCGCATTCATACCCGTTGATGACAATCTCAAAAAAGTTTTAGATAAGGGCGGTGGCCCTGACATGAAATTATGGCTTCAGGTAAAATCCAATCCAAACGCAGATTTTGATATAACCCTTGTAAGGGTATTTCATGGTCAAGGATATAACAAGATCCCAGTCAAGCTCATACTCTATATATGGGAATAGTTCACCCTTCAGCTGGGAAACCCCCCAATGTGTGGCTGGCTGATACCCTAGGGTTTATTCCAAGCTCTTGAAAAAAATCTCTAATGTAGAGTTTAGAGGTTCCCTAAAAGGATAATATTATTTTCCAGGATACTAGTGGATCTCATCCCCTACCCCTTGTGATAATTTTTATAAGAGATCATGAAAAAATTAAACCTTGCTCATCAGCGAGTTGAAACCACAAAAGATTGGAGAATGGTGCCATGGATGTCATCGTAACCATACTAATGCTCATACTATTCATAATACTCTTAGTTTTTGTATTCTCTGTTGGGCTTATGACGCCAGTTATTGGTAAAAGGAACATATTCTTCGTGATATTCATAGGCTTCATGGTCGGTGTTATCGGAGGCACATTTTTCATCCTACCAGTATACGATAATATACCGCAGATTGCCAGGGGCTTCTATGAGAGCCTATCTAGTAGCCCCGAGACAGTCTATGTTGACCTTTCACATGATATTAATATTGCGGAATTCACCAGGGACGTGAAAAACATTGAAGGCGTTGAAGATGTTAAAGTGGAATACGGCCTCCTAAAAACTGATAATTTCACCAGCGAACGTGGAGAATTAATAGAGAAGGGCATACCATTCATAGACTCCAACGTAACATATTGTAGTGTGGATCCCCGCGGGACTATCATATTCAAGGTTAAAGGTGGCGACCCACAGGCCACTATCGACCGAATATCCGACTGGCTTATAATAACCAGTGAAATTTATACAAAATATAGTATAATACGTGTGTCCATCCACACCCATGCAAATAAGATTGAAAATCTACGCGAGTATCTCTCATCCAAGGGCATTGCAATAGCCTCCATTGAAGGCCCAGTAGAGGAGAATATTAAAGGTTTCAGGGCTTCCATGCCACCCAAATCAGCCGTGGTGGTCTCCTGCGGCTTCATCGGGATGTTAGCCGGACTTGCAGGCATATTCATAGATAGTATCATGGCCTTCCTATCCGCCATCAAAAGAAAACTGGGGAGATAATAGATTGGATGCTGCTGTACTCTATTCTGGTGGTAAAGATAGTACAATGGCCCTTTACAAGGCCATGGAACATGACAATGTAAAATATCTAGTATCCATGGTCTCAGATAACCCATATTCTTACATGTTCCATGTCCCCAATATAAGGTGGACGCGTTTATCCTCCAAGGCCATTAGCATACCATTACTTGAAGGTCCGACAACCGGAATAAAAGAAGAAGAACTCAAGGACCTTAAAAGAATCCTAAAAGTGCTCAGGGAACGGGGAGTCAAAATATTATACTCTGGTGCTATTGCCTCCAGTTACCAGCGCTCGAGGGTTGAAAAGCTCTGCCAGGAGGTTGGACTCGTCTCAAAAACGCCCCTATGGCACGTGGACCCGATAGAATACATGACGGAAATCATAGATTTAGGCTTTAAGGTTATAGTGACTGCAGTCGCAGCCGAAGGCCTTGACAGTTCATGGCTTGGACGCCAGATAGACCAGAAGATGCTCAACGAGTTAAAAGATTTAAATAGAAGGTATGGTGTCCACCCAGCATTTGAAGGTGGTGAAGCGGAAACATTCGTCCTTGACGGGCCAATATTCAAAAAGAGGATCAAAATCTTAAAGGCTGAAAAGAGATGGTCCCAGGATAGTGGTGTATTAGAAATAAAGGATGCCATCCTCGTGGATAAGGACTAGTCAGATTCTTCCTCGATTCTGGGTGCTAACCAGTCTATAACCTCCTTCAGGTTCTCTGCCATGATCTCTACTCTTATATCACCTAGGGGTGACATCTCATCTTCTAGTATGTTAACCTTCCCTATGAAGGCGGCCTGCTTATTAAGGTAGAATATTGTCCTATTACCTGTAATGTTCTCATATAATACTTTTCTTGCTGTTGAACGTATCCTCCTCTTCTCCAGGGATTCTCTAAGCTCCTCTAGGACTTCAATCCCGCCTTCGCCCTGGATTGAATCCTCTGCTTCTTTAATTTTCACCTTTGGGAATATGTTAAGTACACTTTCCAGCACCCTCCGGGGGTTTTCCGTCGCCTTTATCTGGGTTTTGACTCTAACTTCACACTCCATAAAAAACCCAACCTTTTTCAACAGTCAAACTTTTTTTAGTATCCTTTTTGCGTTTTCTTTGAATTTATGGAGGGGCCCCTCATTTATTATGAGGTAATCTGATGTTGCTATAACATCTCCAAGGCCGAATCCTAATTCCCTCTGGTCTCTTTCTAGGAACTTTTGGTAATCTTTTGTATCGTCTTTTCTCCCCCTCCTCTGGAGACGTTTGAATCTTGTCCTCCTGGTGGAGAATATTGATATTATCCTGAATCCCCTGTAGTGTTTTTTGAATATTTCAACCTCGTAGGGGCTTCTTATACCCTCTATTAGTATCTTCTCCCCTTTAGTATTTTCTATTTTGGGGATGCATTTTTCCGCTATTATATATTCTCCGTGTTCCCTCCTTAATTTGACCGCCGTCTCCCCGGGATCTTCACCCCTTTTCCTCGCCTCTTCCCTTATGATGTCCCCCATCCGTATTATATGGTAGCCCATTTCCCCTGCAATACTTGATACCACTCCTTTACCCGATCCAGGCATCCCAGCCAATCCTATAATCTTCATATAGTCTCTCCCTAAAGTTTTCGCATCCTTTGAAGGTCTATTAGACGGAGCATATCCTCCAGGTTCTTTTTATTGTCAAATCCTTCTAGGATCTTTTTTAGTTCATCCCTTTTGCAACCCTTTAATTTTTTCACATACCTTATAAGGAGGGGTATAGCCCTTACTATGTTATCTGTGATGCTAATATCCGCCTTCCGGGATGTTCTCGACAGTGGGTTGAGGTCCACTGTTATGATGGTTTTACCAGCCCTTTTAAGCATCTCGGCCCGGTCACCATCCTCTAGGGGTACTAGGACAACATCCGCAGTGTATATGCCCCTTGGACTCGCCGTGGCCCTCGGACTCTTTATACCCTTAAGGTGTTTGAGCTTTTCCCGATCCGTTCCAAGGACTTCCCTGGCCCCTGCTCTTTTGAGTATCTCTTCTATGAGTTTAACCCTCTGGGGTGTTCTATGGAATAAGTTTATCTCTATCTTCGCATCTAATAGTCTTGCGAGTTCAACTATCCCCTCTGAGATGAGAGCGGCCGTATTACCATTCACTGACAATACCGGGTCCTCGGCCAGTAATAGTAGTGCAGCGGCTGCTTTAATAGCCCGGAGTGCTGGTCTTCTCGTTTTTTCCCCTATAAGGTAATCGAAGGCTTCTCCCCTCCCATGGGCTATGATACCAGCATCTGCGAGCACCCCTTTATGGTAGGCTTCTAGGATCTTTTCCCGCAACTTCAATGACCTATAACGTGGATGCCCCTTCTCAACCATGAAAATAGATTCTCAAAACTTACTATAAAATAATTACCCCCACACACAGATATACGATTATTAGGGGGATAGAACCAGACTATTATCAGAGGTGATATTATTGGCAGAGGAAATTGAAATTAAAAAGAAGAAACCCAAAGGTAGATGGGGAGTCTACCTCGGCGGGATATTCATACTCATCGGCGCCGTATGGCTCCTCGTCGCCCTAGGGATAATACCAGGAGCCTACTTGCGTTTTTGGCCACAGGTCCTTTTGATAATCATAGGGATACTCATACTAATCAAATCGTTGGGGTAGATTAGAATGTTTGATTTAATGAGGCGTTTATCAGAAGCCAATGGCATATCAGGTTTTGAAGATGAGATAAGAGAGATAATAAAAGATGAACTAAATGGACAAGTGGATAATATAGAAGAGGACAACCTTGGAAACCTTATAATAACCAGAGAAGGCGACCCCGAGGCTCCCAGTATAATGTTAGCAGCTCACATGGATGAGATAGGCCTCATGGTACGCTACATTGACAAGAAAGGTTTCATAAAGTTTTCAAAGATCGGTGGGATAAACGATCAGATGCTACTCAACCAACCAGTAGAAATCCATGGAAAAAAGGGTCCAATAGCAGGGGTCATAGGTTCAAAGCCTCCGCATAGGATGAAACCAAAGGAGAGAAAAAAGATTACAAGTTATGAGAAGATGTTCATAGACATAGGAGCGGCCTCAAAAGAAGACGCGGAAAAACTCATAAGAATTGGAGACCCCATAACCTTTAAAGTCCCATTCAAGGAACTCCCAAACAGCCTATTCACTGGTAAAGCCCTTGACAATAGAATAGGCTGCCTCATACTAATAGAGGTTTTAAAGGCGGCTGAATCCAAGGCAACAATATATGGTGTTGGGACGGTCCAAGAAGAAGTGGGCCTCAAGGGTGCGAGGACATCAGCATTCAAATTAAACCCTGACATGGCCCTGGCACTTGATGTTACAATAGCAGGGGATCATCCAGGCATGGAAGAAGAGGATGCTCCAGCCAAACTCGGCCACGGACCGGCAATAATCTTAACCGATGCAAGTGGTAAGGGTATAATAACCCACAAAAGGATCAGAGATTGGCTTCTTTCAACCGCAAAGGAAGAGGACATACCCATACAATTAGAAGTTAGTGAGGGTGGTACAACAGATGCCACAGCAATACATTTAACCCGCGCGGGTATACCAGCAGGTGTTGTCTCAGTACCCACAAGGTATATTCACACGCCTGTAAGTGTTGCGAGCATGGATGATATTAAAAATTGTGTTAAGCTCATCCTAAAGGCCCTTGAACGCCTATAGCCTATTCATATTTTACCTTTTCTATTATTTCGATCCCGTTTTCACCTATCCTATAAGGTACAAAGTCGATTGGGGTTCTTGTACTACGCATCTTAACGATATCCATGACCCTTTCCCTTCTACCAGTGTAAGGATTCTCCCTCTTTATAAGGTTTATAGCACCATAAACTGAGAATAATGCTATCTCATTAAATTCCCTGGCCGTTGCACTATCAAGTATTATCAGACTTGTTATATTCCTCTTCTTCAATTCATATACGAAGAAGTCAAACCTATTCCTGAACTCATAGGGTGTTAAATTGCCAGTGTGACTCCCGAGATTGTCTATGATAAGCACTCTAGTATCGGGTGGAACCGCCTCTAGGAGCCTTCCAATGTCCTCGTTCATTGATTCGATGCCGATCTTCATCTCAGCCTCTGTAACTATGGCCCTGGTAGCGGCTAGGCTCATTATCTCTAGTCTACCATCCTCGATTAATGGTCTTATATCCCAGCCGAAGGAGTTGCATTGGAAATTAAGGTCGCTCTCATCCTCTTCTGTGGTGATATATACTGTCCCAAGACCATCCTGTGCACTTTTTATAGCGAATTGCAAACCCATTATCGTTTTACCAGAACCAGCCCCCCCTGTTATGAGTATGCTGCGACCTACTGGGAATCCCCCCAATATCTCATCCAAGTCTTCTATACCTGTACTTATCCTCTGAAATTTTTCAAATTCTCCCAATTCAAATGCCTCCCCATACTTTTATTATATGTGGAATTCGAATTCGAGTTTTTCCCTTTTAGATGTTTGCACTACCTTCCCTTTGAGTTTTGTCCATGTGAAGCTTCTCAAGAGTATTGTTCTGAACATGAGTGAAAACATGGGATTTATCCTCATATGGTCACTCCAAGGGAATGTTACGAATTCGAATTTGTAATAGTCATCTTCTATTATTCTTGTTTTTATTCCAAGGTTTTTGAGGAATGACTCCAACCATGATATATAGGCTTTGAAGATTTTCTTAGGATTTTCTATTTTCCCTGTTCTGATCTGGGATAATAGGCCCTTTCTTTTCATATGTTCATTGAATGAGGGTTTGAGGTTTTTTTCGAATTTGTCCCCGAAATTTTTTATTATACTATTCCTAAGCTGTGGGGGGACTATTGATGCAAATACTGGTATGGCTGATAGGAGGAAACCATATAGTTCTCTTCTTGTTTTTTTCCCTGATCAACTTTAATCTTCTTTCATCAGCTTCCACCTTTGCTGTTATATCATATCCTATAACCTGTATAAAATTTTCCCCATTTTTTATAGTGGTGGCATAAAACTCAAGGTAGTGTTCTTTCCCGTTCTTGTCTTTTATTTTCACCTTTACCGGATCATCCAGGCGGTCCTTGAATGGTTTTATAAGTTCATCCATGAGCTTCTCAGATTCTCCCCCGCTGATAATACCCATCTCTTCGAGGATCCTAACATGCCTCTTATAAAATTTTTTCCTTGGGAACCCTGTAACCCTTTCAAAAGCGTTATTAAGGAGCACAATCCTCCCAGTCCTATCCAAGAGCATGATTAGATCCGGTGAAGACTCTACTAGTTTACGGTACCTTTTCTCGCTTATCCTAAGCTTTGAATCCATCAAATGCTTGTATGTGGCTACTTCAATTACACTCTGAAATTCCCTATCATCGAATGGCTTTATAAGATAACCGAATGGTTCTGTCAGCTTAGCCCTTTTAAGGGTTTCTTTATCAGCGTGGGCTGTGAGATACACTACTGGAATATCATACTCCCTCTTTATTATCTCCGCAGCTTCTATACCATCCACTTCACCCTTTAGGACTATATCCATGAGGACTAGGTCCGGTTTCTTCTCCCTAGTAAGTTCTAGGGCTTCCTCCCCTGAACTTGCTATACCCACAACCTCATAGCCTAACAATTCAGCCCTATGTTTAATGTCAAGGGCTACTATGCTCTCATCTTCAACCACTAACAACTTTATGGCCAATCCCACCCGCCTCCGGCGAGTTTATATAGTTAGTTTGAATATTTTCACTGGTAGATTACCATAGACTATAGGTGTTTCACTCCATTCATAGTCTAATTTTGTAGCTGTACTTTTTAGGATTTTCTCATGGGGTGTTAAGAGTGTTATACTCCCATTTTCTGTGAGGATATCCTTCGCGGTCTTGAGGAAGTTATGATAAAGTTTCTTGATCTTAGATTTTCTCCCGATCCTGATCCCATATGGTGGGTTTGTCACGATAGTATCGGCTTCTTTAACATGCTGATCTAGATGCTCCGCGTCACCTTGTATGACCTTGATGAAGTCTATCCCAAGTTTTGATAGCGTTTCCCGGCAACCCTTAACGTGTTTCCCGAACTTTTCAACGCCTAAAATTTTAAGTTTAGGGTTGAATGGGAGTTCTCCACCTTCTCTAACCCGACCCGGGGGGATGTCACTCCCCACGAGGGCTGCTTCGACCAGTATTGTACCACTACCACACATGGGATCTACAAGTATCTTCTCCGGCCTCCAATCCGATATTCTGATGAGCGCAGCCGCTATCGTCGGGTTGAGTGGTGCTGGGTGCTGGTATACTCTGTAGCCCCTCCTATGCAGGCCCTTATCCCCTGTGGTGTCAACGCCCACCAGTAGAAGGTCATGGATTAATTCGACCCTGATTATGTTATCGGGGGAGTCCAGGTTTACTTTGAGGCGTTTTTTAGCGGAGGATTGGTAGCTTTCTATGATCGCGTCACCAGCAACCCTTGCAATGTCCATGGAGTTGAAGTCGTGTACGCCCACTCTTTTTGATCTTACAGCGAAACTTTCATTTGGTTTTATAAATGAAAAATCAATGTCTTTAATCTCCTTGTAGATATCCTCGAGTCCTGTGACCTTCACGGATTTGAGTAGTACTATGATCCTTTCACAGGTTCGCATATGATAATTTAAGCTGCTGATCAACCTTTCATCACACTTAAAATAGACTCTACCATTACCATATTTTTGTAGTTTACCCCCGAGTTCTCGGATTTCTTCTGCTGTTACCCTTTCCAATCCCCTGTGTGTTGTAGCATATACCTGCATCTTCTTTTCTAGTCTCCTGACTTGAGGAAGATATATATAATATATGCTATTATGAGGATCACTATCACTGGCAGTAACCATATGAGCACATAGAAGACTATGACTGCAAGTATCACCGCCACTATCAAATATATAATATCTCGTACTTCCATAATTACCCATCTAGGGGCTTATATAATTTAACTTTTTTGGCGGGAACCCCCCATGGGGATGAAAGCCGAAAAACATTTATGGTTATGTAGAGACATAAGTTGATAAACATGCGATATGATTTCTGGTATCATTTTGGCCACCTTTTAATATGTGGGGGGGAGCGAGGAAGTGCTCGGCTGCAAATTTCGTCTTTACCCATCCAAAACCAAACCCGGGGCTGTGACAGTCCTTTGAGCCCTGTTGAGACAAGACCACTACTCAGCATCCCCCCTGCTTTAGCTGGGCAGGTCTCGTCGTTGAAACAGGAAGCCCCCTCCCATCATGGAGGGGGTAGTTCACTAGTTTCCCCTTGGGAGTGGGAATATGATATTCATTGTGAACAATTATGGACAATACAATCATAGGATCCATCGGACGCTACGATACCTTAATATACCCTCAAAGATGATACCAAATACCATCCCAGTTGACACCCTCCTAGAATATGAGCCCACCGGGATCATAATAGGTGGGGGACCTTCATTAGAGGAGGCTGGGAATTCCATAGAATATATAAAGAAGATTAGGGTGCCCATACTTGGCATATGCCTTGGACATCAGCTCATGGCCCTAGCATTCAATGGTACTGTTGGCAGTGCAAAATCCGAGGAATACGCCCAGATAGAAATAGAAATACTAGACGAAGACGATATATTCAAGGGCCTCGGACCTCATATGAGTGTATGGGCTTCGCACAAGGATGAAGTTAAAATCTTACCAGAAAACTTTAAAGTCCTTGCAAGGTCAAGTATATGTGAGATAGAAGCCATGAAACATGTTAGAAGGCCACTTTATGGTGTGCAGTTTCATCCTGAGGTTCATCACACACCAGAGGGTCCTAGGATATTCGAAAACTTCTATAGTGTATGTGAAGGTGTAGAATAATGTTCAAACCATCAGATTTCATAAAAAAGGCAGTAGAGGATATAAAAGAGCGTGTAGGTGATGGTAGGGCTATAATAGCCCTATCAGGTGGTGTTGACAGTTCAGTTGCGTCCGTACTCGCTAGTAAGGCTATAGGTGATAGGCTAGTAGCAGTATTCGTGGATCATGGCCTCCTAAGGGAGGGTGAAGTAGATTATGTCAAGGAAACTTTCAGCGACCGCCTTAACCTACGTTTCATCGACGCATCAGACAGGTTCCTAGAAGAACTCAGAGGCGTAACAGACCCCGAGGAAAAGCGCAGGATAATCGGCAGAGTATTCATAGAAGTATTCGAGGAGGTTGCCGGGGAAATAGGCGCAGAATACCTCGTCCAGGGGACGATAGCGCCTGATTGGATTGAAAGTGAGGGTAAGATCAAATCACACCATAACGTAACCCTACCACATGGCCTCGTCCTGAAGATAGTTGAACCCCTAAGGGAACTCTACAAGGATGAAGTCCGCATACTCGCCAGGGAACTTGGCCTCCCAGATAAGATAATCAAGAGACAACCATTCCCAGGTCCCGGGCTTGCAGTTAGGATAATAGGGGAGATAACCCCTGAGAAGATTAGAATATGTAGAAGGGCTAATGCTATAGTGGAGGAGGAGATAATAGCCGCGGGATTAGATGAAATACTCTGGCAATACTTCGCAGTACTCACTGATACAATGGTCACAGGCGTTAAAGGGGACATAAGAGATTTTGGCTATCTTGTAGTTTTAAGGATGGTGGAATCAATAGACGCCATGACAGCAAGGGTACCCGAACTACCATGGGACATCATAAGGAGGATATCCAAGCGCATAACAGCTGAGATACCCGAGGTGACACATGTAGCCCTCTCAGTGAGTGATAAGCCGCCAAGCACCATAGAATTCGCATAATAAGAACTCTACTTTTTTTATTATCATAATTGTTATATTATGGTACCCCCCATATGATAATCAATGATGAAATTTAGCACGCCACTGCCAGGGGACGCAGAATCCCTCAAAGAAATCATAAAAGAATTAAAAGGGAGCATACATGAAGTTTACATGGCAGGCCCATCAGAGTACATGGGCAGCGGCCGGGCAACACTACATTCACCGCTCCTAGAAGACATTGGAAGACAAGCATCCTATGCACACCGACACAATATCAAATTCAAACTCATCCTAAATTCCTCATGCCTGGCAGGGCAACACTTAACCTCCAATGGCTATAACATATTCAGAAAGTACCTAGAAGAATTAGAGACGCTAAACGTGGACACAGTCATAGTCTCAGACCCCTACCTAGTGGAGATGATATCAAAGGAACTACAGGACCTAAAAGTGGGAGTATCATGCATAGCCCACGTAGACTCACCCCAAAGGGCCAAATTCTTCGAAGAACTAGGAGCTGATGAGATAACAGTTGACACGAACATAAACAGACACTTCAACCTATTAGAGGCTATAAGAGAAGCCACAACATGTGAACTTAAAGTTATAGCCAATGAAGCATGCCTCTACAAATGCCCATTCCGTTACTCACACTTCAACCTATTCTCACATATCACAGCCTCACCCCAAATAGCCATCATGGGAGACTATTATTTTGAAAAGTGCATTTCACTCCGGGTCAGGGACCCCACCCTCATAATAAGATCACCCTGGATAAGACCAGAAGACATCCACGAATATGAGAAGATAGGCATAGACATAATAAAAATTTCCGGCAGAGCAAACACCACCCACTGGATAATAAACACCATGAAAAGCTACCTCAAAGGACACCACAAGGGCAACCTCCTAGAATTATTGGATTGCCCAAACGAATTAAGGGACCACTTCCACATACCAAACGAGAAACTCGAAGGTGCCATAAGACAATGGAAAACCTGCAAAAAATCATGCCATAAATGTAATTTCTGTGAAAACCTCGCAAAGGAATTAATCCTTAAAAGAAGGGACCTATAATGAACAAAACCCTGAATGAATTGTCCCATGCAAGGGACAAAATCGAGGACACCCTCCAAGAACTGAGTGGGAGGGCAATATTCGTCCCCGAGGTGAAAATATTCAACATGGCATGCGGCTGCAGGGGATTGCTCGCAGACATCAGGGGCCTTGAAACAGAAGAAGCAGAGGTCTTCCACAAAAAAATAACAAAAACCCTAAAGGATATCCTAGGAAGGTTAGGCCTCAAGGCAGACATGATATACGCGAGGAACTTCCCAGGAACCTATATGGTCGTTGGGATAACCGCCAGAAGATTCTGTGGAAGATGCAAAAGAGAACTTGGAAGTATAACATCACGCCCAGACATAATAATCCTCAAATAATCGTTACTAGAGCAGCCTTGAGAGTATCAATGCAACCTCCTCAAGCAAGCCCTTGTCAAGTTCGTCAAAGGCAGCAGGCCTCTTACTGTCAACATCAAGAACTCCAAGGATCCTATCATCCCCTTTTATAGGGACTACTATCTCAGATTTAACACTCTCATTACACTGAAGATAATCATCATCAGATAAAACATCATCAACAATAGATGCCCTACCAGTCCTAGCAACCCTCCCACATATCCCCCGCTCTAGGGGTATCCTAACATGTGGCGTGACAGGACCCCTATATGGGCCTAATACAAGCTCATCACCCTCTAATATGTATATTCCAACCCAGTCAAAGTAGGGTATACTCGAAAGTAATCCTATTATCTCCTCAATGGACAGATCGGCTCTAAGTTTCCCCCGCACCCTCCCTATTATCTTCTCCTTATTAGAGTTCATACGATGATTATATTAGGGTAAAGTTTTTATAAAATTTTTCTAATGATAAAATCAAAGTATCTATACCTTCAAAAACTTACACGGAACATTAGACTGAAATCATCAAACTTTGAGAAAGAAATCGAAGGATCCACACCCCCATCAGTTTTCATCGGAAGCTACAATTATCCAAAAGTTTATGCAGGACCCCTTGTAACAACCGATAACAGCGAAGTTCAACTCATGGATTTACCAGAAGAATGGATACCACAAGGTAAAAGTATCCAAGATATCATAGGATATCGCCTCAACCTCGTAAGGGGAAAACAGAGAGTCCATGTCAAAGACTTCAACAACAAACTAGTGGAAAAACTCCAAGAGATAACACTCGCTAAATCCCCCGTTGACAGCGAAGCCCTATTTTCATATAAACCGAGGGGAGTGCAATTTTTCAATGATGAACATCCACCACACGGGCCTAGCGCCCCAATAGAATATTTCCAAGTTGATAATATAAGGTGGGATCGTCACCTTGAAAAGGCCTACTATGATACCGACCTTAAAGCATCTGATGCAATATACAACCTCTATAAGGTGGGGGTGCCATTCTCCACTATACAGAAGAGCCTATCAGTGGGGGCTTTAGGCGTTGAGGAAAGACGCAGGCTCGTGCCCACCCGCTGGTCCATAACAGCCTGCGACAGCATACTAGCAGACAAACTCCTTAAAAGAATCCAAACCTATGAGACCATCGACTACTACAGAGTACATGAATTTGAAAGTTTTAAAAACAAGTATATAATAATATTAACACCTACAAGATGGCAATACGAGTGGATAGAAGTTTTCCTTGGCGTTATCGGATCGGAAAAGCTTATATTCTCAGATTATGAAGTTGGAGGTTCAAAAAGGGGATACTCAAGGGTTGGCGGCTGTTATTACAGTTCAAAGATGGCTGTGCTTGACGCCCTCGACCGTGAAAAGAAACAGGCCGGTGCAATAGTATTAAGGGAAGCATACAAGGGATACATTCCACTGGGAGTGTTCAATGTACGCGAGAATGTGAAAAATGCCATGAGCCAAAACCCCAAGGAATTCAACACTCTCAATAGCATGTTAAAGTACATTAAAAGCCGCTTAAACCTCGAACTCGACGAGTATATGAGGGAAAGCCACCTCCTCAGAGAGACCAGTAGACAGACAAGCCTCGACGAATTCACACAGAAGGGGAGAAGCCCTTGAACCTCAAATTTAGAAGACCATCAAAGGTCGCTATGAAAGCTCTCTGCAAAATCGCCATGGAACCATCCAAGGCAAAGAAGACCCTACAAGAGACTGAAAAAAGAATATTAGAACTAACAGGACATAGAATGGCTAAACTCGTGAATAGTGGGAACGCCGCCCTATTAACTGTTATGAGCAGACTACCCCCACCCTTCCTCATACCCGATCAAGGTGGTTGGCGCGGTTTCAAACAAATCCCAAGGTTCCTCAATAAAGAAACGATAACACTAAAAACTCGCCTTGGGATTATAGAACCCGGAGAACTCGAAAACACAATCAAGGAGGAGGGGGTCTCTGCGCTCTTTTTAACAAGTTTCGCCGGTTACACTGCTGAACAGCCAATCAAGGAAATCCATGACATCTGCTCCGAGAATGGTGTGATACTCGTCGAAGACGCCTCAGGGAGCATAGGTGATCCCCTTGGCCATCTCTGTAACAGCAAATACAATGATGTTATAATAGCATCAACAGGATCCCCCAAGATAGTGAATGCCGGTGGCGGAGGCTTCATAGCAACCTCCAACAAGAGAATACTCCAAGACAATCCACTCCTAAGGACCTTGAAGATTGACCCCTATCTACCAGCAGCAATAAACGAGGAACTTAAAATGGCGCCACAAACACTAAAAAAGCTCATTGAAGCCACAGCATACCTCAAAAGGAAATTAAAAAGAGTATACCATCCAAGAAGTAGGGGTGTGAACATAATAATACCCACAGAGGATCCCACCGAGGATGCTAGGAGACTCCGTAGAATCATAAAAGTGGATGGTGGAAACATCTTAACCGTCTGTCCAAGCTATGATCGCTTGAAGAAGAAGGCCATAGCAGTGGAAATAAAAAATTTAGAGATTGAATCCATCACAAAGGACAACCTTGACAATCTGATAAAGCTGATAGAGTCTACGATTCGAGGATGAGCAGGGTTGTGCGCTCCATAAGAGCCCCTGTAACACCTACGAGTTCTATCTCATCCCATGTCAGCTTATAAAGTTTCTTAAGATATTCAGTGTCTGGTTCGAGGACGGTGTCATCCCTCTTAAACATCCTTGATAACATATCTAACTTATCAGAGTCTATCAGGACCGCGCATATTTCCATTGGCCCTTCCCTGAGGCCCACCATCTTAAGGGCTTTGCTTATTTGCCTTGTGGCAGCCGTCCTTAGGCATATTTCCAAGCCAATGTCATTTGCTATGTTCTCCCCCCTCTCGAATGCTTTGATTGCATGTGCTGTGGCGTGTAACACGTGCTCTCTACCAGCCACAGCCCTGGCATCCATTAACTGTACGATACCATCATCTTCCAGCATGCTTAGGGTCTCATTTATATCCTTTACCCGGCCCTTAAATCCTAGGATTTCTATCTCCATTTTTCCTCATTTTTTCATTTGCTAATAGTCGGTTAACTCCAATTATGAATGCCTCTACACTGGCCATTATAATGTCTGGTTGCGTGCTTCTTGCACTTATGATCTTGTCCTTGTACCTGAGCTTTATTATCACGTCGATAAGGGCGTCTGTACCCCCCGTTATAGCATCTACGTGGTACTCCTCCAATTTTATATCCGCAAAATCCTCTAAACTCTTCTTTATAGCTACTATGGCCGCGTCAACAGGTCCCACACCTATACCGGCTTCTAGGATCTCCTTTTCATTTATTCTTAGTTTCACTGATGCTGTTGGCGTCACTTTATTGCCTGATACTACTGTAACCTCCTCAAGGTTCACTATTTTATCCTCCACGATGCCTAGCACGTCCTCTGCTATGGCTTGGAGGTCCACATCTGTTACACACTTGCCCATGTCACCTAGGCTTTTAACCCTCTCAAATATCTGTTGGAACTGCTTTTCATCAACTTTAAAATCGAACTCTTCTAGCTTTTCTTTCAGCGCACTAGTCCCAATATGTTTACCCATTACGAATCTTCTCTCACGACCCACGAGCTCGGGTGTTATGGGCTCATATGTTTCGGCTTTTTTAAGTATGCCATCAACATGTATGCCCGATTCGTGGGCAAATGCATTTTCGCCGACAATGGCCTTGTTGGGTTGGATGTATACTCCTGTGAGTCTTGCTACCATCTTAGAAGTTTCATATAACATTCTTGTATTGATCTTGGTTTTGACATTATAGAGTGAGTGGAGGGCTACTACAATTTCTTCGAGGGCGGCGTTACCTGCTCTTTCACCTATACCATTTACGGTTGCGTGTACTTCACTTGCACCAGCCCTTAGGCCCATAAGTGAATTCGCGACCGCGAGTCCGAAATCGTTGTGGCAGTGGACGCTTAGTGGCGCTTTGAGTTTTGAAAGTTCGCCGTAGAATTCGTAGGCTCTTTCAGGTGTTAGGATTCCTACGGTGTCGCATGCGCAGATTCTCTCGGCCCCTGCACTTATGCTCTCTTCCAATATTCCTTTTAGAAATTGCATGTCGCTTCTTGTAGCGTCTTCAGCTGAGAATTCTACGATCAGCCCATGATCCTTGGCATATTCTACAGATTCTATTGCCTCCTCTTTTACCTGGCTTGGGGGTTTTCGGAGTTTGTCTTTTATATGTAGTTCGGAGGTTGGGACTACCAGGTGTATGCTGTCAACGTCACATTTTATTGCCTCGTCAATATCCCCTCTCAGTGGACGTGCAAAACTGCATATTTCAGCGTCCAGTCCCTCTTCCGCGATCTTTTTCAGAGCCTCCCTTTCGCCTTCGGATGTTATGGCTGATCCGGCTTCGATGATGTCAACACCTAGATCGTCTAATCTTAATGCTATTCTAAGTTTCTCTTCTGGCGTTAATGAGACTCCTGGTGTTTGTTCACCGTCTCTGAGTGTTGTATCTAATATTTTCACTTGCAATGATATGAACCCCCACTTTTTTCCAGTGTATATATGATCCTAGTGAGGCTTTTATGCATTCTTATAGCATGTTTTTCTTTTATTTTGAATTCATCTGTTATATTTTCTAGTTGGAGGTAATGTGGTGTTGCTATGCATATTCTACCATCTTCTTGTAGGTTATATTTTGCAGTTTTGAGGAATTCCCTATAAAGTTTTTCTTGTTTCTCTCCCTGGGTAGAAGCGGATATACCATAGGGTGGGTCGGTTACAATGGCCTTCACCGGCTTTTCAAGTTTAAGACTCCTAGCATCGGCCCTTATAAGCTCATAATCTCTTATACCATAATATTTGAGGTTTTCCTCGGCTCCTTTAATCATCTTAGGGTCTATGTCAGCTCCTATGACCTTCACCCCTATTATACCCGCTTCTATGAGTATGCCCCCGGTTCCGCAGAAGGGGTCTAGTAGTCTTTCCCCCTCTCTGACACCTGAAAGGTTGACCATACACCTGGCAAGTTTCGGGCTCATGGAGCCAGGATAAAAGAATGGTCTTTTATGGGGCTTCGCACTGTTGAAGTGTTTCTTGTCGATCTTATAGAGTCTTTTTGTGATAAATATTTTATCCTTTTCTATGATCAAGCGGATTAGCGTCCTCGGGTTTTCTAGGTTCACCTGAAAGTGTGGGTGGCCCTCCTTTATCATGGCGCCTACCTTTTTTTCTATAATCGGCGAATCTATTGGGATTTTCTCTATCTTCTTTGCCCTGACTGCGAAGTCGCCTTCTATTAACCTTTCCCATGGTATGGATTTTATTGTCTTATCAAGATTCTCGGGTGTGGTTTTTGATATGATCTGGGATATTTCATGTGTATAGGCTAGCCTAGAAAGGGTGGGGATTTTATCTGCTTGGACTTCGAGGGTCATCAACTTGTCTCTGTGATATTTTATCCTGTATTTTGCATTTTCTGCTTCTAGTAGGTTCTTGACTTCACTTGGGGGTAATGTTTTGTGTTCTCCTGAAAGTATCACTGCTATTTCCATATTCTTGTCACCTTTTTCCAGATGAAGGATGGTATCAATGATGCGAAAAGGCCCCTCTTTAAGAATTCCTGTATTAGTGGGGTTTGATCATCCATGTCACCATACGCCATTATGATATCCTTAAGGTTTTTTTCCCTCATTTTTAGGATTATATTATCTAGTTCCTCGTTGTCTAAGAGTTTAAAGGTTCTCTGTACTCTGAGTTGATTTTTGATTTCCCTGTCGTGAATTTCATGGTATCTTTCATGGTATTTCCTGAGTATATTATGATCCCCCTCACTTATAGCCTCTTCTATGGTCTCGGCCGCTATCCTAGCTGCTCTGAAGCCTAATATTAGACCCCCTCCAGTGGTTGGTTTTACTTGGGCTGCTGAGTCGCCTATGAAGATGCACCTGCCCTTGTATAATCTTCTATCAGGGTCTGCTGCTGGTATGTTACCATGGTATCTTTCAAGTGTCCTGAACTGGGATGAAAAACTTTTTATGAACTTGACTAGGAAATCCCAAGATTTTTCAGATTCTGAGAAGAAGCCTATCCTAGCCCTTGTCTCTGATAGGGGTATCCTCCAGAGGAAGCCGGGGCTAATATCCGAGTTGATTTTCAAATCAAGGAATTCAGGATCCATTTTAGTATCCTGGAATTCTATAAGGTATTGTTTTGCCCGGAACCCTCTCTGGCCGGGTTTGAAGCCCATCGCATCAACGATTATGGGAGCTGATAGGG
The DNA here is from genome assembly GCF_023167465.1 of Methanothermobacter tenebrarum. Taxonomy (NCBI): domain Archaea; kingdom Methanobacteriati; phylum Methanobacteriota; class Methanobacteria; order Methanobacteriales; family Methanobacteriaceae; genus Methanothermobacter; species Methanothermobacter tenebrarum. The sequence continues at coordinate 724,277 of NZ_AP025698.1, forward strand.
TGCCTGCCCCGTTTATTGTCACCTTGCCCTGATTATGGTCAACCTTTGTCACTTTACTGCCTGTTAAAAGTTCAACTCCATGGGAGACGGCCTCACCTGCCAGGTACTGGTCATAGGATACCCTGTCAATTACATAGGCCTCCACCTTATCCTTAGAGACTTTTAGGGTGTAATCTGATGGTGAGTGTATGATCGCGCCTTTTATCCTGTTTATTATAAACTCATCTGGGAGTATGTTAACCTTTTTTATCTTCCATGACACTAAACCGGCACATTGAAGTGGTAAGCCCACTATCCTCTTCTTTTCAACCAAACCAACTTTAAAGCCCTTTTCTGCTAAGAATCTTGCGAGGGTGGATCCGATTGGACCAGCTCCCAGGACAAGAACATCATAATCCCACATCTGTATCCTCCACTGTTTCTATAATGAGGAGATTATCTTAATCTTTTGAATTTCTTTGAATGCCTTTTAAACACCGAAGCCCCACCTGGGGGCCTATACCCCCTCGAAGCCCTAGTCATGGTCTCATAGTCTCCTGAAATTAACTGATTTATCAGCTGATCTATCCTCTCCGGGTTGGGCGCATTTTTCAAGACTATGGGAGTGTGTTCATGGCCTCCGAATATTTGAATATCCCCAGCCGATACCAGACGTTCTAATAGGCTCTGGGAAAATACCACATCAACTATCTTATCATAGTATATGTATGAAGTTTCCCTCCGAAGCAAACCCTTTTCTATGACAACTCGCTGGTCAGTTAAAATATACTTCGTAAATCTCCAGGATATGAGATCTATTATCGACTTTACAATCAATATTAATATGAGGATTAGGAATATCCATGTTACTATCTGTACAAGTGGCAACCTAACAGCAGATGCTATAGAATATTCAAATCTTGCAGCAGCCTCCATAGCGAATGGTAAAAGATAAAATAATATCACAACCACCATAAGGTTTAAGATTATGGAGCCTGAATAAAGGAATAGGCGAGGATGAGTACTATAGATGATCTTTTCACCAGATTTCATGGTCAATCACCCAAATTATAAATAATTAGAGGATATTTATAGTATTCTAATGAAGGAAAATATAAGGATTAAGGAGACGAGGATAAAACTCACAACTGACATAAAAGACCACGGCCTCCCAGGTTTCATACTAAAGGAAAGACTACTACTGGAAGATTATATAAGACGCAAACCCCATTTTCTCACATCCCTCGAACCATTACCAGCCCAAGACGGGCCCACCATAGTTAGGATGATGTTGAAAGCGGGTCTAATCGGGGGTGTGGGGCCAATGGCAGCGGTCGCAGGGACCATCTCCGAATTATCCCTCCACTATCTTATGGATAAAGGTTCAAGGTATACTATAATTGATAATGGTGGGGATATAGCCCTTATAAATGATAGGAAGGTTAACATTGGATTATATGCTGGTGATTCACCCCTCTCTGGGGAGATAGGATTCCAGTTAAAGGCTAGTCGAAAACCTCGGGGAGTGTGCACCTCCTCTGGTACCGTTGGACATTCCATAAGTTTCGGCCGGGCCGATGCTGTGACAGTGTTCGCTTCACAGGCCAGTATAGCTGATGCGCTTGCAACATCAATCGCCAACGCAGCTAATGGTGCCAGTGACCATGAAGCGGTGGAGAACGCCCTGGAGAAAGCTGAAGGTTTCAAGGATTATTTCCATGGGATTCTAGTGGTTGTCGGGGAAAACGCTGGTATAATAGGGAGAATACCAAAGCTGGTGAAAACAGATAAGAAGGTGACAATAGGAGAGTTATGGGATGTTTAGCCTCAGATCGCCCATCATTCATCACCTATCAGAGCTCATAGGGTTCATCACAGGCTAACAGATCCACTTTTAGCCGAACATTACCCCTGCTTCTCTTCTGAAGTCTTCCTCCTTTTCAATTCCAGTTATCTTGTCCACCGCATTTAAGAAGTCATTCATTGTAACTTCTTCTCTCTCTTCTCTGATGGCGAACATACCAGCCTCTGTGCATATTGCCTTTAGGTCGGCGCCTGATGCCCCATCCGTCATCCTCGCGATGAGGTTTATGTCAACATCATCTGCAAGTGACATGTTTGCAGTGTGAATCTTAAGGATTTCCCTGCGCCCCTCCTCGTTTGGTAATGGCACCTCTATGAACCTGTCGAATCTACCCGGCCTTAGGAGGGCAGGGTCTAGGATGTCGGGTCTGTTCGTTGCAGCAACTATACCTACGTCACCCCTTGATTCGAAACCGTCAAGTTCTGCCAGCAGTTGCATGAGGGTTCTTTGAACTTCCCTGTCCCCACTCGTTGAACTTTTAAGTCTTTTCGCCGCCACAGCATCAATCTCGTCGATGAATATTATACTTGGAGATTTTTCCTTGGCTAATTCGAAGACTCCCCTGACTATCCTCGCACCTTCACCGATGTATTTCCTGACAAATTCTGATGCAACTATCTTTATGAATGTTGCATGTGTTTCATGGGCAACCGCCTTTGCAAGGAGAGTCTTGCCAGTGCCTGGGGGGCCATAGAGTAGAACACCCTTTGGGGGTTCTATACCTATTTTTTCGAAAAGTTCCGGTTTACTTAACGGTAATTCTACTGTCTCCCTGACTTCTCTTATCTGTTCTGATAGGCCCCCTATCTGGTCATATGTGACTTCTGGCCTTTCCTCGACTTCCATGCCTGTGACTATTGGATCTTTCTCGGATGGTAGCACGTCAACTATGCTGAATGTTTGTTGGTTTAGGGCCACCCTCGCCCCCGGTTCTAAGAGTTTCTTGTCTATGAACCTTGAATAGCTTATAACGAAATGAGGACCCGTACTGCTTTTCACGGCCACTCTATGATCGTCCAGGACCTCTGTGACCGTGGCTATAACTAGTGGAGGTGTCCTGAACCTTTCTATCTCTCCCCTGAGAGATTTAACCTCCCTGTCTAGTCTTAGTTTTTCATTTTCGATTAAGAGCTTATCCTTTTCGAGTTTTTTGATCTTCCATGTGAGTTTTCTTTTTATCTTGGCATTTTCCTCTTTAAGGCTTCTTATCTCCTTTTTTAGTTCTTCAATTTTTTTAAAAAGGTAGAGTGGATTATTTTCCATGATTCTAGAACACTCCTATCCAAATTTTTAACCCAAGGACTCCCCCATCTTATGTGTGGGGGTTTTCCCTAGTTGAGAATGATAACATATCCACCCAATGTGGGCGTATCTCTCTATGGGCCTTCAGGACCGTCCCAAGCCCCACACTCCCATCTTTGGTGGAAAATTATTCTGCAAGTAGCTATTACAGCCTCCTTGGACAATTTTCCTTTATATACTGATTATAATTATTTCTATAAAAAGTATATAAACTTTTTCTCCCACCCCCATATGGGGAGAGTATAAATAATAAATCATATCACTAATCTAATATTATAATCGAGGAGATCTTCTATGAGATGCGAGATTTGCGGTAAGAAGATCATGGGCAAACCCATCAGGGTGAAAATCGAAGGTTCAGTAATGGATGTCTGCGCTGACTGTTCAAAGTTCGGTAAGGTGCAAAGGCAACCAGAAAAGCCTAAGAGGGCCCCTAGAAGGAGAACCGCCAGGCCCATGGAACCAGTATATGAGGTTCTGGAGGACTATAATAGGATCATAAGGGAAGCCAGGGAGAAGAGGGGCTGGTCAAGGGAGAATCTTGCCAAGAAGATGAATGAGAAGGTGTCTGTGATTCATCGGATAGAAGCAGGTAGGATGGAACCCGATATAAAACTTGCGAAAAAGTTTGAGAAAACCCTTAATATTAGGATACTGGAAAAATTCGAGGAGGAAGAGACTCCAGGAGCGAGGGCAGGATCCTTCAGGGGCGCTACCATCGGCGACATAGCCCGGATAAAGAAACGTTAAAATCCTCTTTTGTGGGAGTAATATCCCCTAAAAATTGGGGCTTCTCTGATAAGCTCCCCTAGAAGCTTATTCTCCGGATATTCACCGCTTACAACTATTACATGGGCTGGTGGGTGTATATCCTTTATCCTCATTATGGAGGTGGTATCATCCTCCTCAACATTAACTGCAACGGCCATGGAAGACTTCCTTTTCACCTCCCCTCCGAGGATTGATGATACTATTTTATCCGCAATTCTATTATCTACCAGGCGCGGTTTCCCTCTTATTTTCAAGTTTGCGTGCCTTTCAAGATCCGCTAATGCATTAAGCAATTTTTTCTTATTATCGGCCCTTATAAGTATTAAAGCCATCCCATATCAACTCTTATCTTCTAAATGAGCTTATAAGGGTGCTCCTGAATAATAGGAGTATCAGGAGGACGCATCCAAGTGCTGTTTGTATGTCCCCTAATATTTCAAAGAAGCCCGAACCTAGAGGGAGATCCATTGGAGGTGCTGTCCTATCATCTGGCAGGGGAGTGTAATAGACTCCCACAGCCCTTGAACCAGGCTTCACGTTTATATCCTTTGGTTCCACATAATTAACGCCTATGATAAGGCCATTATCTATAGCATCATTTATGGCCTTGGCTATCGCCTCCTCACTATAACCTTCCTCTTTAACTGTAGCCTTAACTATCTCCCGTGTCGTTTGTATAACCCCAGCTTCATCACTACCATATACTGAAACGGAAATGGCACTCTCTGAGACTGTTATAGCATCCCGCAGCGCATCATAGGCATAGATCGTCTTAAGGGGTGTTCCATCCAGTGGACAAACTTGATAATTCTCTGCAGTAGGATAACCTGCGCTCCAACCACAATGTGGACAGACCTTTGCATAGGGCTGATCCATTGGATAACCTGTCTCATTCAAATTGGCTGGTGTGAACATGTCACCCGTGGTCACGCCAGATGCCACATTAACAGCACCACCACCATACTTTTCACCAGCATTCTTTGCAACATCCTTGAAGACCTCAGAGACTATCACTGTAGCAGGATACCCATCACGTATCATCTTACCAATTTTTATCGCCACCTCTTTCCTGACAGAAGAGGCCGTACCATACATTGGATTCCCATGTGTGTTCCTAAGATGGATTATAGCACCCTTTTTCCCTGGTGGCAGGACAGCTAACCCACCAGAATAGGGTGTTACCTTGATGGTGCCATCATCTTCTACAATGACAACATAAGCGTCGAAGGATCCTCCGACAGCCGCCCCTCTACCAGGACCCCCGCACATTATCCTTATACCAGGGTACCCGCTTGCAGCCGAAGCAGCCTCTTGGGCGGTTCCACCATTCTTAAGGATGTTTATAGCGTCTACGATTGCCATGAGACGGGGAACAGCCTCTCCTTCACCACCAGAGAGGATTGTGAAATGATGTTCCTTGGATAATATGAAGGTCGATTGGAACATGTTCTGTGCAAAGGACATACTACCCCCAGCGAATCCATTGGGGTCCTGTCCACTGGGGTCTGTGACTACTATAACATTTAAAGTCGCGGCCGCACTCCCCATTAGGATATTAAAAAGTAGGAATATTCCGAGAAGTTTGATAATTTTCCCCTTCATCTTACTTCCACCACTGAAAAGTCTTCGATAACATTCACGGTTACTATACCAGTTTTTTTATCCACTTTAACATCCGCGGCTACGATAGGGGTGAGGCTAGTCCCTGGGATTGTTGATAGTTTAGCGAATTTTTCAGCATTTGATATGGCCTCGTCTAATGGTATGCTCCTCTTGGATGTTACTAGGATATCACCTTTAATATAGCTTCCTTGTCTGAAACCGGCGGCTGCAACATTCGCCCTTATGGATTCTATGGGTACTATGTCATTTCCTTTGACTATGATCCCTGAGATAGGTACGCCTTCTGGTTCGGCTGTTGAGGATGCATATGAAATGTATGTCATGAACCTGCCTGAGACGATAAGGATATATGCTACTAGTAATATGAGTAGGGTGTCCCTCCTGACTTGTATTAGCATTGATCTGTCACCCCCGCTTTTAGGATTTTTTCGAGTAGTGTTGCTGCAGGGTCCATGCCCTGGGCGCCTATAAGTAGTATTATATCATCCTTTGAAGCTCTGTTCAGTGCTTCCATAAGCGCGTCCTCAAGTTTCCTATAATGGGTGTATCTTATCCCGTGTTCCTTGAGGATCTCAAGGAATGCTCGTCTTTCATGATCCTTTACTATGTTGAGATCGTCCACCACATCATAACTATCAGTAACTATAAGCTTATAGTCTATATCTTTTATTGTTTTTGCAAGGGCCTTTGCATTTGCGGTGTTGATCTCTTTTCCACGGGAGCCTCTTATGGCACATACTATCCATAATCTCCCATTCATGGTGGCTGCACTTTCTATCGTTGCCTTTATCCCATCAGGGTTATGGGCGAAATCATCAATGATAAGAGGATCCTCATGGATAATCGAAAACCTCCTCTCCAGGGGCTTATATGATGATACCCCGGCTCTTATATCCTCTATTGGTAATTTGAGGCATATGCATGCTGCTATGGCTGCGAGGGTATTCTGTATGAAATGTCTGCTCTGGAATGGCAAATCATCCCTTGAGAGTAATAGTCCATCATCAATATAAATACCATCTTCTCTATATGATACTGAGGTCCCCTCACCATAAAAGAAAGTTTCAACTTTCTTATTCAAGTTGGCCATCGACCTCACACGCTCATCTTCATAATTTAGAACTGCAATCCCCCTATTCATAGCCCTCACAGCCCCGGAGACTTCCCAGCAGGCTTCCTCTATAGAATTCACCAATCCTATATGATCAAGGGCCACATTTGTAATCACAACAACCTCAGGGTCTATTGCACGTGTCATAAGATATGCATGATCCTCCATTACCCTACCAAGCCACCCTTGGACTTCTGAAACTTCTATTACCAGATATTCAAGTTCTCTTCTCCTGGCTTCTCCTGCTATCTGGGCTGGGACAACAGGGTCTATAAGAGTGTTAAATTCCGATTTTGAATCAGTATTAGTGTAGGTTTCCCTTCCTGAACTCTTTAGTATGTGGTATATCATATGTGTAGTTGTTGATTTACCATTAGTTCCCGTGACCACAATCCTCCGCGTGCCAGGGGCGAATTTTTTAATAGCCCATCTAAGGGCGAATGCATTGGCAAATTCTATCCTATCAACTAAGATTATGGGAATTCCCAAATCTTCGGCGAATTTAAGAGCATCTCCACGAGGATCCGCAGTTATAATAGCACAAACACCCTTCTCTGAGCCCATTCTCACACCATTCTCATCGATCCAATGTCTTATGACAATGTCACCTTCCCTGGCATGGCCTAATGTGGTGAAGATACCATCAAATCTCCTATCCGGGCCTCTAAGTTCTCCTTGGATTTTATCTGCTATAACCTTAAGGGAAAGCACCATATTAACCGCCCTAACCCGTTGGGAACAATGCCCTGAAATATAAGCCGATGGCACATATAATCAATGTTACAAGCCAATACAATAATACTATGCTCTTCTCAGACAAGCCCTTATAGTGGAGTGTGTGATGCAATGGTTCCACCGGGAGCCTTATTATATGGGCCCTATGAAGCAAACTTATTATAACAGAGACAATAGGAACCGTTAAAGCCAAAACACCAAAGTATACTGTGTCTGTTAGGATCACTGCAGCCGCATACCCGCCTCCGAGGGCGAATGATCCTGTATCACCCATAAATATGGATGCTGGGTGTCTGTTGAATACTAAAAAGCCTAAACTTGAACCTGCAAGTACAATGAATGGCACAGCCTCCATCGGCTTGGAACTTAAATATAAGAATAGTGCGCAGGATGCGGATGCTATAGCCATTATACCAGCAGCCATACCATCCATCCCATCTATAAGATTAACAGCGTTTATAGCCCCTATCACACCGAACACTATGACAGGTATCATGAACATCCCAAACTGGAGTCCCCCAAGGCTGGTCACAGCACCTGAAAGCACAAGCAAGGCCCCTGGCAGACACTGTACGATTATCTTGTCCCGTTCCCTGATCTCATATTTGATGGGAGCCTCCCCTACCACTGATATGAGACCCTTTCCCTTGAGTCTCCTAAAGTCGGCCCTTGCCTTTGGTGTTGCAACCCTGGCTTCTTCACCAGGTTTTAGTATGAGTCGGCCTATCTCAACCGGTCTATTGGAGATATTCTTTATGATCTTTTGAACCTCCTTTGTCCTTAGGCCGAGTAGGTCATCGAGTAAACCTATAAGGGCCGATGCCACTACTATGAGTGTTGTTATGACGAGGTTTAGGTTGTCTTTCAGTGGGATTGTTATGGATATTATGGCCAGTAGCATCCCTAAACCGCCCATGGTGGGGGTTCCTGTTTTATGTTTATGTTCTGTGACTATTGGCTTGTCAGTGATCTGGGCTTCCTTTAATGTTTTCCTTACAAAGAATGTGAATATTACTGAGAGTATTATTGTGGTGATGAGGATTTCCATGAGTCTTGGGATCATCTTATCAACCTTATATTCAATTTTTTAAGGATTTCTCTGGTCTTATTTTCATTGGTGGATCTTATGGTTATCCTCCTATGACCTTCCGGTCCGTGGAGTATCCAACTATTTTCACCCTTGAAGGTTCTTGGCGGATTATCATATTCGAATTCTCCTATGGGTATTTCTAGTGCGTGGAATTTTCTGCGGGTGAGTTTTTCCGGTTTCCATTCGCCCATGGCCATGTTAACGAGTTGTTCTAGGGGGTGGATTCCTGTTGAGGCGGCTGATAGGTATCTTGTACCGCTGGGTCTTGTGTTGACTTCAATGGTGTATATTTCTCGGCTTTTTGGGTGGAATATCATGTCGATGTCTGTGTTTCCCTCTGCTTGGAGTTTTTCTGTTATCCTCTGGGCCAATCTCAACACTTTCCTATTGTCCAGTCCTGGGATGCTTGCTGGTGCTTTTTTCACCTTTTGGAGTGGGTGTATCCCCTGGATTGTTGTTTTTCCTTTATCTACCACTACTATTGGATATGTTTTATCATCCCATCTTAGGACTTCTACTGAGATTTCGTGGCCACTGATATACTCTTCCATTATGGCCCTTTTATAGGTTTTGAGGTAGGATTTTATACTCTCTTCATCCTTTGCTATTATTAGGTTTTGGCCGGCTTGTCCCTTTTCTTGTTTGAGGACTGTGGGGTAACTTGTTTCTGGGATCTTATCCTCTATTATATGATACCTTGGAGTTTTTATATTGTTTTCTTTGAAGAATTCTTTTGTTTTCCTCTTGTTGGTGGATACTGTGACGGTTTTTATGTTTGATGCTACCACTGGTATTTTGTATTCTTTTTCTAGTTTTTCTTTCATCTTTGCGACTTCGATTAGGGGCGGGTCCACGCCTATGAGCGGCACTATCGCGTCCACGTCTTCTTGGAGGGCTATTTCTGCAGGTTTGTCCATGCCCCTTGGTACTATGTAGTATTTGTCTGCTAGGTCCAGGTTGGGGGCTTTCGGATTTGATTCTGTGAGTATTGTGGTTATCCCCATCCTTTTAGCATAATCTGCCACATCATTGAATAGGCGGGCGCCGATGAATAATATTTTCATTATTATCACTGGATTGTCTTGTTGAGGATTGAGATGAGTTTTCCCATGGATTCTCTCACGGGCTCTGATATTCTAGTGGAAAAGTCTAATCTCTTGGGTTGTATCCCTATTAGGATTATCCTGTAACTTTTATGGGCTTGGAGGTAATCTATGAGGAATGATAATGGCATTGCATGGGTTGATATGTTGTAATTGGCTATTTTATCCTTTTCTATGATTTTTATTGTGCCTGGTTTGGCTCCCATCTCCACAGCATCTATAATTATGATATGTGTTGGGTTCTCTTTTTTGATTTTCCCTGTGAAGTTTTCGGGTACTGTGCCACCATCTATTACTGTGAAGTTTCCATTTTTTGAAAGTTTTTTTGCGATGGCCGGTCCTAGGCCATCATCTCCCCTTAGCTCGTTTCCAACGGTGAGAATGAGGATCTTCTTATAGCCTTTGAGGAATTTTTCAAGTTCTTTTTTTATATTCATGTTGGTCCTCTATGTCTTTGATTTTGGCTTTTATTGTGTTGAGTCCTCCTCCCATTTTATAGGATAGGGTGACCTTTATCATGTAATTTTCCTGTTTGATTTCTTCCAATGGTATAAGCAGTGGTGGGTTCATCATCTCTGTGGGACCTGCTATGATATTCTCTGTTAGTAGTGTGAATGTGGTTATTTTTAATCCGTTGATCCTACCATTTGCCGGGACCTTGAATGTTTTTTTAAATTTTTCATCTACTCTTTTATTGAATTTTATGATATCATAGATTGTTAGACTCCCCCTGGTCTTGTATTGGTAGTTTTCATCGTATCTGATCGTCTCTGAGTCCATCTCTATCGCTTCAGCCCCGTTGATGACACCATAGGGTATTATCCGCCCGTCTTCTTTTAAGTGTTCCAGGCACTTGTTTACCACGGGTACTTGTTCTTCATCTATGAGGGCTGTGTCTAACATTTCACAGATTATGGTATCGGCTTGGAAGGGGAAATCATATAAGAGAACATCCCTGTTAACCACCCTGACATTTGGGAGACCCTCAAGGTTCCTGGAGGCGTATGATGCTATCTTTTCATCTTTTTCTATTGCAAAAACAGTTTTAGAATAGGGTGCCGCGAAGTAGGATAGGATCCCGCTCCCGGCACCTATATCATAGACTATACCATGTGCATGTTCTTTTATAGCCTCGTAAAAACCTGAAAGTCTTTCATAGTCCCTTAGGAGATTGTGATGATACGCTGTCACAAAGAATCTCATTTTTCATGTTCTATGTCCTTGCCCGTGGATGTGCTTATCAGTCTCACATGTTCAACTCCCTTAAGTCTCATCATCTTCTCTGTCAGTTCACGGATTTTTTCAACATCCCCCTTAACCACTATGACTTCGAGGCAGTGCCTTTCTGTCATGTGCACGTGCATAACAGCACTTATATATTCGCGGTAGGCATGTTGTATGTCCGCAAGATCTTCCATGACACCAGTATAGTGATGATCATAGATTACTGCGATCACACCCACCCTCTCTCCTTCCATCTCCTTCATCCACTGGTAACGGACTATATAATCCTTTATAGCATCCCTTATACCCTTAGACCTTGACTGGTAGCCCCTATCACGTAATACCTCATCAAATTCGTTAAGCAAATCCTTTGGTAATGACATGCTTATACGCATCATAACTATTACCCCTCCTCTAAATTCATATTAAGATATTATATTAATAATCTAACATAATATTTAAAGTTTCAAGACACACAAAATTTATCACCCCCAATAAAATAATTTGATTATCAAAAAATACTCTCATAAGGGGCTCCAAAAATTGGATAGCCCACTACCATAACCCATAAACAAGAGAAGATAAAAAGACGCAAAAACCCCCCATGACACGTATATAAGTCAACCACCCCCAATGATTGGAAAAGAGCCTACAAGTTGATCTTATCTGAATCGACCCCCACAAATTCAACGATTGACGATAGCCTAACCTCCAAGAGCCCCCACACAAAAGCCCCCCAAGTATTTAAGCCAGGGAGGTGAGAAACCCACCCTTGAGGAAAGGGTCTCCAGCAGGTGTTAAAGATGAAAGTTAAAGAGGCCATGAACCCAGAGGTTATAACAATAAGCCCTGAAACAGAGCCAATTGAAGCCTTTGAGAAAATGTACAAACATGGTATCAGAAGACTCTTCGTATTAGATGAGGATGGAAAACCAGTGGGCGTGGTATCATACACCGACCTTGTAGGAGTACTAGGATACAGGAAACCTGAAAAGAGACTAAAAGTAGAGGATATCATGGTCACAGATGTTATCACAATATCTGCCAAGGATGATATTGAAGATGCTGCGAATCTCATGCTAAGGGCTGATGTTTCGGGTCTCCTCGTAGTAGAGGATGAGAAAGCTGTTGGTGTAATAACAAAAACAGATATTTGCAGATTAGTAGCCGCTGGTATCCTAGTCCCCATATAGACCATGGTGGAACACCATGATAATAATAACCAGGAAGGAGAAGATCATATACGAGGAGATAAAGGATCTTAAACCAGAATTCATAGATGGGATACCAGAGAAGATAATTAAGATGAAAGTAGACATATCAGAACACGACTACCATGAGATACTCGATAATCTACAATCAAAGAATCTTATAATACGCGAAAATGGTAAAATAAAACCCCAAGAGGTCAAAGACCAAATCAAGGTAGTTGAAAACAAAAAGGAGGTTAAAATCGAAGAATTAAACCAACTAGAAAAAGAGGCTATAAAAATCATCAAAAAATTGGCAGAGGATGGTCTGATCCCAAGGTACACCCTCGAAGGGAACCTACTCTATGGCAAATTAAAATTAGACAACCTCCAAATGT